>UQSC01000097.1 GCA_900543615.1 uncultured Collinsella sp.
CATAAGGTGATCGTCGACCATACATGCGAGAAAATCGGCGGCGCTTTCGACAGCGTCGTTTAGGTCGGAGCCAAACGTTCCTCCTCCGCCCAGCGAGCCACATGGCACGGCATCGACCATGCCGTCCGAATCAAAGAACTCAAATTCCCATACGTAAACCATGTAAGACCTCCTCTAAAAAGCGATGCGAAATGTGATGAGGATGAGCTATCGAAGTCCTGCCTGCCTTAGGATTCTTTTGGCAATTTGATCCTCAATCTCTCGGTGGCGTTTCACGAGCACGAGTTTATCTCCTTTGACGAACTTCTCGTGATTAGTGCCTCCTTTCGAGATGAAGCCGGCTTCTTCGAGGATGCGGATCAATTCGCGTCTCTGCATCTTAGCCTCTTTCAATAACTATATATTAGCACTTTCTAAGGGTTTTAGACTTAAATCTTAGCTATTGCTAACCCTTTGTCTCACTTCGCCGTCCTTGGATAGCGGCTTATATTCCTTGTGGTATCAGTTTATTTGCTCGTGCGGACACGATTTGGTGCTCCGTGCGCGACCGCGAAAAGGGTTTGCGGCGACTAAAATGTGACCATAGAGGCAGTTTTAGCGAACCCCACGGGAGTGACGCGTATGGACAACAACACGCTGCTATTCCAGGACAAAGGTTCGGGTAGGTATAAAGACGTCAAGATCTACCCTAACCGTATTGAGGTACTCAAGAAGGGCACTTTTGGCGGCAAGCACACCGAGATTGTTTATCTTAAGGACATTACGGGCGTCAATAGAATCAAAGGCCGCGATGTTTTTCTGCGCAATCGTCTGTTGACCGCTTGCGTCTTTAGCCTGAACAGCCGTGCGAAGGCCCAGGAGTTTGTTAACGCGCTGAACATGGTGATGTAGCCGATAGCGGCGTTCGGGCCAAGGTAAAAATCGGGGGCACAGAACGGTGTTCTGCGCCCCCGATTGAGTCGATGTGTCTAAAAGGCCGGCTTGCCTATTCGACAACGTCCTCGTTGTTTTCACCGTCACTGGCAAGCATCGCCGCGCCGGCGACCGTTGTCGCCACGGCGGCGGCAGCGAGCCCGGCGGCAACGCCAGAGCTGTCGCCCGTGTCGGCGAGCTTTCCGCCCGAGCCCTTGCCCTTGTTGCCCTTACCGTTCTTATCAGCGCTGCCTGCGTTGGAACCCGTGCCGCTGCCGGTGCCGGCGCCGGCAGCACTGTCCGAGGCCGCTACGGTAAAGCTTGCGGCTCCGTCGCTGGCGAGCGTGTAGTTCTGCGCCGCGTTGCCCAAGAGACCGTTCACGCGCACCCAGTACGTTCCTGCGGCAAATGTTTCGCCCTCGGCCATTGCTGTGCCCGGAGCGCCGTTCGCGTCGTGCACAAACTCGAGCTGAGCCGTGCAGGCATCGTTTTCGAGTTTGCCCTCGAGCAGCGCCGCGACCTTTGTGCGCACATCCTCGCCGGCCTTAAGGCCTTCGAGCCCCTCAAAGTGGGGTGTCAGTGCGCGCGGATCGATATCGATGGGCACGGATCCCTGCAGCCCCGTAACGGTCTCGTTGCCCAAGGCGTCGACATCCACGTATTCGATGGTAACGCATGGCCCGAAGCCGCCACGTTGAGTACGTTGCTGCTGTCGACAAGGCGGAAATGGCCCTCGCCAACGGTCTTGCCATCCTGGAGCGAGGCATCGCTCAGCGAGTCGCCGTACGTCATGCGCATGCGGGTCGGGAGGCAGCACGAAGCCGACTGCGTGTGCTTCGTATCGTAATTGTAATTGCGCTGGTAGATGCTCCGGGCCAGCGCCGCATCAACAAAGTCGGATGCGATGATGCCAATGTGCTTGAGGTAATCTGACTTTGTATCCTCGGTGCCGCTGGGATTGATGTACGGGCTCTTGTACAGATGCTCGTTGACTACTCGTGCCGAGGTAAAAGGATTGCCTCCGTGCGACAAGCCCGTGCAGCTGGTGTAGTTGATAGACCAGCAACGCTCCTGGACTTGCACCTCGGCCCCGGCATCGTCCACGACGTCCACCTTGTTGCACGTGCGCCCGGTCGTTTCCTTCAGCGCATTATCGACCCAGCTGAGCTTGTCGGTTCCCGTGAGTTTGTACTTGTCCTGGGCATATACCTTGGTGCAATAGGGCTCTTCATTGCCCGTTTCCCCTATGGCTTCAAATCCCCGCGCGTCTTGGACGAGACACATCGACTGCCCGGAATGCGCCTTGATCTTGTCATCCCATTGGGTGAGGTCGAGGCCCCACGTGTGGCCGCTTACGCTGTTGCCGGCGAGCCCAAATCGACGCAGCAGGACGATCTTTCCGCGCACCTCGCCCAGCGTGGGGACGTGGCTCGACGTGTAGAACAGGTTGGGGTTATCGGCCATAACCTTGGCGAAGGCCGTCGTTATGCTTTCGTCGGTAGCCTCATCGTTGCCGCGCGATGCGAGCATGATGAGCGCTTCTGACGGGTTTTCGTTCAAAAACGTTTTGAAGTACCCGATGACATCGGAGAGATGCAGATAGTTCCCGTCTTTTTTGAGTAGGTAGAAAATCCCGTGGTCGATGCCGGGGTCATCGCCCTTTCCGAGCCGGATATCAAAATAGCGAATGCCTTCGAGCAACTGCGTGGGAATGTAATCCTGCTGGCATTTTACTTGCGAGGATTGGGGCTCAGTGTCGTTGTCCACGCTGCAGGTGCCCGAATCGTGCGTACCCGGGATGCTCAGCTCGTCGAGGAACTTGTTGTCGTCGACGTATTTCATCCAACATGGTCCGTCGACGTAGCTGCTGTACGTGATCCAGTCGAGGCTGCTAACCGTGGCATCGTTCTTTTTCATGTCGTAACCGATAAGTTCGAGCTCCCACGGAATGCTCTTACTCTTATGGCAGATCTTATTGTTGTCCTGGTCTTCGCCGTTCGATTCTATTGCCAGGTACTTAATGTCTTTTTTCTCGGTTTCTTTCTCGACCGTGCGGTCTCGGATGATATAGGTTCCGTTTGATTGACGCTCGAACGCAAAAGCGCGGCTGGGCTTGTTGTCATACTCGCCGCCCCATACGTGGATGACCTTTCCATCTTTGTCAGAGTCGTCGTCGACCGACCAAATGCTGTAGCCCGTCTTTTTATGCTCTTCGAAATTGAGCAAGGTGCGGATAGCATACCAGTTTGTATCGTCATTCTTGGTCGTTACGTTCTCAAGGATGAGCTTGCTGGACGTGCCGTCGTTAAACAGGTGGCAGACGTTGCCGCGAACGTTGCCGTCTTGGTTGACGCTCGCGGTGCGAAAATAGCCCGCGGGGCGAAGGCGAATGACGAAATTGTCGAGGCTGTCCGACGGTGCGGGTGTGTTGTCTGCAAATGCCGCTCGCAGGGGAATGCCCGGCGCTGCGGTTTCGGGCAGGCTTGCAAGTGGTGACAACGCCGCAAGCCCTAGGCCCAGCGTAAACGCTCGGCGGCTGATGGCGTGGTGTTCGGTCATAACTTCTCCATTCGCAGAGTGCGGTTATGCGATAGTTTTGGTCACTATACTGCCCAGATGTTTAAAGATGCTGGTTTAATTGTCTGCGCGGCGCAATAAATCGGCGGGCGGACGTGTTGGGGCGTTTGTCGTTTTCGTACTGTTGCCACATTTGGGGCGGTTCCGACGTCCGGCATCCTCGCGTTCGTCGGCTACAGGCATAAGAAAGGGAGGGTCGGTTTACCGGCCCTCCCTGGGTACGAAGCACTGGGGTACCGTCGCTTGTTTGCACTGCGACCGTGTTTTCCGTTGCACTCGCCAGTCGCTTAGCGCTTGATCTCGATATCGTCGAGCTTGACGTCCATGGCCTCGGTCTTGGCCTCGGCGATGTCGTCGGCAAATTCCAGAGACTTCATCATGGTCTCGACGGCGTCCTTGTGCTCCTCGACGTTGTCGATACGCACATACACACTGCCCCCGTCAACGTCGGTGAAGTATTCGGTCGTTACGCCGCCCGAGTGCGTGAAGTAGGCACTGCGCCAGGTCTTGCCGTTGTACTTAACGGGATCGCTCTCGGTCCATCCGGAGTTGGCCTTCCACTTTGCCTCGTAGTCGAACAGTTCATCGGCGTTCTTGTCAGAGTCGAAGACAGGGATGAAGCGATCGCTGGCGTGCTCGCTCTCGGTGAACTTAAACTGGGCCCTGTCGGCGGTGTCGCCTGCGACGTCGGTGATCTCGACGCCCTCGGGGACCTCGACCTTAAACCAAATGAAGTCGGTCCTCATATCCACGGCTGGCTTTTCTGCTCCACCGCCACCGCCACTTCCGGTAGCGCCGCCGCTGCCACCGCAGCCCACTAGGGCAACTGCGGCAAAGAGGCTTATGCAGAGGGTGAGAATCGCAAAGGCCTTCTTTTTCATGGTCGTGTCCTCCTCGATCTGTAACCGCCCACGGATTACCTGCCTTTACTGTACGCGTGGACGGCTCGCTAGGGTGGGCCATGTGTCCCATTCTGGGGGCTGGAATTGCGCCGACAAGTGGCAATATGTGCGGTCGCAAAAGAGGGGAGGGCCGATGCTGTCGGCCCTCCCCGGGGTTGGGCACCCGTTGTTTTAAAGGGGCGCGTGTACGCGGGCGTTGCCCCAACAGGTTCCTTGTTTATAGATATGTCCCAGTTTGTGACGTCCGGAAGTCTCGAAAGGTGGGCCATGTGTCCCATGCTTGCGTTGTCGACGCCTATCGCGTGCCATAGAAATCCGCGATGGCCAGATGCGCTGACGCTCGCGTACTTATGGGCTAGACTTAGCACCATTACGTGATCGATGCGGTCGGCCGGCGTCGGCCGCCCGACCGATATATATGACTTGAAGGTGCGTGTGCGTATGAGCCAAGAGATGATGGATAAAACCTGTCGCGGTTTTGCCGAGGCGCTGGCCGCGCGCGAGCCGGTTCCCGGTGGTGGCAGCGCGAGCGCCTTTGTAGGTGCGCTGGGCGCCTCGCTTTGCGGAATGGTTGCCCGCTATGGGGCGACAAACCCCGCGCTTGCCGATCGCGCAGACGATCTGACGCGCGCGTTTGCCCAGGCGGATGAGTTGGCGCAGGAACTTGTGGGTCTGGTTGCCGAGGACGTTCGTGCCTACGGGCAGGTGTCCGCGGCGTACGGTATTCCGCGTGACGGTCCGGCTCGAGCGACCGCGATTCAGGATGCGCTGCATGTGGCCGCCATGCCACCGTATCGCATTATGGATGCCTGCGGGCGCGCGCTGGCGCTGCTCGATGACATGGCGGACAAGGGCTCCCGACAGCTGCTGTCCGACGTGGCGTGCGGCGCCGTATTCTGCCGCGCCGCCATGCAGGGCGCGAGCCTGACGCTCTTTGCCAACACTACGTCTATGAAAGATCGGGCACGCGCTGAGGAGCTTGAGGCGGCGTGCGATGAGCTGCTGGATACGTGGCTGCCGCGCGCCGATGCGCTGGCGCGCCGTGCCGCCGATGCCGCCAGGAAGAGGGGATAGCCATGGCCGAGCTGCTGAAGGGTGCTCCCGTTGCTCGCGCTTTGACTGAGGAACTTGCTGCTCGCTGCGCAGCCCTGCGCGAGCGGGGCGTTGTTCCGACGTTGGCTATCGTGCGTGTAGGTGAACGCGAGGACGACCTATCCTACGAGCGCGGTGCGCTCAAGCGCTGCGAAAAAGTGGGGATTGAGGCTCGTCGCGTTTTGCTTTCTGCCGATGTTTCGCAGGAGGAGCTGTTGACGGCCATCGAGGACATCAATGCCGATTCGGCTGTTCATGGCTGTCTGATGTTCCGCCCGCTGCCCGCCGGCCTTGACGAGAACGCCGTCGCCGCAGCGCTCGATCCCGCCAAGGACGTTGACTCCATGACGCCGTCTTCGCTGCTTACCACGCTTTCGGGGCGCGGCGAGGGTTTTGCTCCCTGCACGGCCGAGGCAGTGTTAGCGTTGCTGGACCATTACGGTGTTGAGCTGGATGGAGCTAAGGTTGCTGTGGCCGGGCGTTCGCTGGTGATCGGGCGTCCTGTTGCCGCCATGCTTACGGCGCGCAATGCGACCGTGACGACGTGCCATACGCATACGCGCGACCTTGCTGCCGAGTGCCGTGCTGCCGACATTGTGGTTGCCGCCGTTGGACGCGCACGCACGATTGGCGCGGATGCGGTCCGCGAGGACCAGACGATCATTGATGTGGGCATTAACTGGGATGAGGACGCTGGCAAGCTGGTCGGGGACATCGATTTTGATGCTGCGGAGCCGGTCGTTAACGCCATCACGCCCGTGCCGGGCGGCGTGGGGGCTGTGACCACCGCGATTCTCGCCAAACACGTGATTGAGGCGGCGGAGCGCGCATCAAAATAGGCGTTTTGGGCTGTTTGAGGGGGTTAGCTATATACCACGTGGTCAAACAATGCCAAATATGAGTACTGTTGCCAAGATAGTCACATATGTCTTACGTCTTTTTGGCTTCCTAACGGTATCCATTATCGTTAGGAAGCCTATTTTATTGAACTTATGGGGAATAACGTTGTCTTGCTTTTGGGCAAATGGGGATTTTCGGCACTCGTTCCAGGGAAATTTGCTGCCACTAAATTGGTGACAGTACTCATATTTGGCATTTTTTGACCACAAGGGCTGCCGAGGCCGTGGTTTCGCCCTTTCTGCGCCGAAGCGATACACTGTTGCCG
>UQSC01000098.1 GCA_900543615.1 uncultured Collinsella sp.
TCTACACAAGGCTATTCGTCGGCAGCGTCAGATGTGTATAAGAGACAGGCGATGGAGTGTCCCGAGCGCAAGATCTTCACCACGCAGTTCCACCCCGAGGTCAAGCACTCCGAGTACGGTCAGCAGCTGCTGAGCAACTTCCTGTTTGAGATCTGCGGCCTGGAGCCCAACTGGAGCATGGACAACCTGGTCGAGACCATGACGGCCGAGTTCCGCGAGAAGGTTGGCGACGACCGCGTGATTCTGGCCCTGTCCGGCGGCGTTGACTCCTCCGTCGTGGCTGCGCTGGGCGCCCGCGCCGTGGGCAAGCAGATGACCTGCGTGTTCATCAACCACGGTCTGCTGCGCAAGGGCGAGCCCGAGCAGGTGGAGGAGGTCTTCACCAAGCAGTTTGACGTCGACTTTATTCACGTCCACGCCGAGGACCGTTATGCCGAGCTTCTGGCCGGCGTGACCGAGCCCGAGGAGAAGCGCCGCATCATCGGTACGCAGTTCTGGAAAGAGTTCTTCGCCGTGGCGCAGCAGCTCGAGACCGATGGCAAGCCGGTCAAGTACCTGGCTCAGGGCACTATCTACCCCGACATCATCGAGTCCGGCGCTCGCAAGACGGGCGGCAAGACGGCCACCATCAAGAGCCATCACAACCTGATCCCGTTCCCCGATGGCGTGCACTTCGACCTTATTGAGCCGCTCGACCACTTCTTTAAGGACGAGGTCCGCGCACTTGGTCTGGCGCTTGGCCTGCCGGGTCGCATCGTGTTCCGTCAGCCTTTCCCGGGCCCGGGTCTGGCCATCCGCATCATCGGCGCGGTCGACAAGGAAAAGCTCGAGATCCTCAAGAACGCCGACGCCATCGTGCGCGAGGAGCTCGACGCCTACAACCAGCGCCTGTTTGAGCAGACCGGTGAGCGCAACTCCGAGCACAGCTGCTGGCAGTATTTCGCGGTCCTGCCCGACATTAAGTCCGTCGGCGTTATGGGCGACGAGCGCACCTATCAGCGCCCGATCATCCTGCGTGCCGTCGAGTCCAGCGATGCCATGACCGCCGACTGGGCCAAGCTGCCCTACGACGTGCTGGCCCGCATCTCTGGCCGCATCGTTGCCGAGGTCCCCGGTGCCAACCGCGTGTGCTACGACATCACGTCCAAGCCGCCCGCGACCATCGAGTGGGAATAGAACAGACGTTCGATTCTGTGTTATAATATCCTGCAATGGGCGCGGCCTCTTCCGAAACCGCGCCCATTGCTATACGGGCCTTACGATGACGGGCTGACGATCATAGGCGCCGTGCGTGCATTTGCGGCGGAACGGGGATATGCGCCCGACTTCTCCGAATCCCGCCTCTGTCACGAGATTTACCTCTCCGAACCGCGCAAGTACGCGCCGGAGAAGCTCAAGACCGTGATTCGCCATCCCATCAAGCCGATTTAGCGAAACGAGCGCCGCCGTGCGGTCCGGCTTTTGGGGTTTATCAATTGGTAGTCCGCGTCGATCGAGCAAGCTGCCCTGCCTCCCGGCAGGTGCGTAATCCCCTTGGTCGATCCGTCTCGAGGTGCGCTCTTTGCTCATCTTGTGGCGTGGAGTTACGATACTCCTAAAAGTGTAACCAGATTCGAGTTTTAGGAGCAGCTTTTGAAGGGTAGCAGACTCAGGAACCGCGATAGATACCTCGAGGAGGCGATGCTCTTCCGTGACACCGACCTCATCAAGGTGATCACGGGCGTGCGCAGGTGCGGCAAGTCGAGCCTTCTCGATCTAATTAGGATGGCCATCGAGTCTGAAGGAGTCGCTGGCCGCGGCTTTGTGAGCGTCAACCTGGAAAGCAAGGGTACGGGCATCAAGACGGAGGACCAGCTTTATGATTACGTTCGCGGGCGCCTGTCGGACAAGGGTCGCACCTACGTTTTCATAGACGAGCCCCAGAGAATCGATGGCTGGCAGGATGCGGTCAACGCAATGAGGGTCGACTTCGATTGCGACATCTACCTCACGGGCTCGAATGCGTATCTTCTCTCGAGCGAGCTGGCCACCTATCTCTCCGGGCGCTACGTAGAGGTAAAGATGCTGCCCCTGTCCTTCTCCGAGTTCGCCGACTTCTGCGGAATCGAGTTCGTATCGGGAACTTCGGTGGCTCTCACTCCCGAGGGGGATCCCGTTCTCTTCGACGACATGCTTACTCGTTACCTTGAGTACGGGGGCATGCCAGCCATCGCATCCCTCTCGACGACCCAGGCGCAGCACTCGGCGTACATGTCCGGCGTCTACGAAGCCATCGCCGTGCGTGATATTGTCAACCGTGAGCGCGGGAAGGGCAAAAGTGCGGTGACTGACCCTTCCCTGCTGCGCCATGTGGCCGAATTCCTGGCGGACAACATCGGCAACGAGTGCTCGTCGAGTCGAATCGCCGACGCGTTAACTTCTGCGGGACCGAAGACCACGAACAAGACCGTTTCCTCGTATGTGGGTGCGCTTGAGGAGGCCTTCCTGTTCTATCGTGCCACGCGTTACGATTTGCACGGCAAGGCGCTCCTCAAGACGAACCCAAAGGAGTACATCGTCGACACCGGCTTCAGGACCTGGATGGCCGGCTATAGGGTTACGGATACTGGCCGCCTGTTCGAGAACGCCGTGTATCTCCAGCTGCTCTACGAAGGATGGAGCGTGCATGTGGGCAAGCTCTATGGCAAGGAAGTTGACTTCGTTGCGACGAAGGACGGGCGCGTGCTCTACGTGCAGGCGACTGACGAGATGTTCGCAAGCGAGACCAGGGAGCGAGAGATCGCCCCTCTGAAGTCGATACGAGACAACCACGAGAAGATCGTGGTCGTGAGGCAGGGTTCCTACGACACGGATATCGACGGCATCCGCATCGTGAGCGCGAGGGACTTTTTCCTCTAGGGCCATGCGATTCATCGCGAGGCAGTTAGGTCAAGTGAGAAACATGCCTGACATCGGTTTGCTGACGATCTAAAACAGTAAGGAGAAGCTTGGACAATCGCAAAATCGAGCAGAACGCGGTCAATGCTGTCAAGCAGGCTTTCGGCGATGTCGCTTGCGTCTATGCGTATATAGATGAGAACGACAAGACCGAATGCACCGACGGGCACCTGCAAGTCTACTCGTCTTCTTCCTTCACGATTGAGACCGTTGAAGGCCAGTTGCCGCTTCAGGTCAAGGGGACCACTTCGAAAAGAAAATCGGACCGACCTAAGCGGCAAGTTCGAGTTTCAGACCTCAAGCACTATCTCAACATTGCTGGAGGCTGCATCTATTTTTACGTCTACTGTGGGAGCGAGGCTCGTTCAGCGGAGGTTTTCTACAGACTTTTGCTTCCCTATGACCTAAAGAAGATTCTGGCCGATATTCCGGAGCAACAAGAGCGCATCTCTTTGCGTTTCGACCGGCTTCCATCAGACGCGGCGGAATTGACGCGGCTTGTCAGAAGGGCGGTCAAGGACAGAGCAAAGCAGCGAGCAGTCGCTGGCATCGCCCCCAAGACAATCGAGGAATTTAAGGACGCCGGCCTTTGCTTTGATGAGTGCGAGTTTGGAATCGAGCTGCTCGAGGGCGAGTCGCCCGCAAGCTTGGCTCCATACAGGAACGGGCTGTATATCTACGGGAAGAGCCCCTGGGGAGAGCTGTATCCCTTGAATAAGCTTGAAAACATAGTTGGCGTCGCGATTGGGTCTCGGCATGACGTCAGCTCTGGTGATGTTTCCCTAAATGCGGTGGTCATGGCCGGAGAAAATGAGAATGGCGAGCACGTTTTCTTCAGGGGTTTCGACATATGCCTCTCCACCAACACAATCACCCTCAGCGAGACCGGAACTCTTGTCGAGCGCATGGAAGAGTTGGCCCTCATGCGCGCATTGATGCAAACCGGTACGCTTTCCATAGACGGAAGCGGCTTTGCTCGCGGATGCAAGTTGAGCGGAGGCGACCTCGACGCTCTTGAGAGTCGATTGCAGTCGCTGGAGATTATCAAGCGGGTTGTCGACGCTCTTCATTACAAGCCAGAGCTCGACATCAGTGCGTTGACCACTCAGGATTTAAGAAACATCGAGACAATTTACAAGGGATTGGTTGAGAACGCACCCCTCCACTACAAGGATCGGCAAAACGGATTCGGATATATCAATCTGGGGAACCATCCGATTAAGCTCGTGTTTTACCAAGTATCTGAAGATATGTACCGAATGGTCGATGGGCTTCGACTGGATGACCTGACGGTCTCGGTGTTCTTCCGGGGCGAGGGGGATGCCCCCGTAGTCGTCGCGCCTCTGTTCGTCCAAACGATGCAGGACTATATGAGGCTTGCCAATATCGATGCCGAGGTGTTTGCCGCTACGTTGAAGCAGTATCCAGTCACCGAAGTTAGCTCTGCCTACGTCAACGACAAGATGCTTGAAATGCTATCAGCCTACGATCAAGATGCGTGCTGTAAGGAAGAGTTGCTGAAATGCTGCGAGATGACCGTAGACGCCCTGGAAGCTTTTGCGGATCGAGAGGCAACCCTGATAAATCGATATCAAATTGCCGCTCGAAAGCGAGATCTTACTAGCGAGGAGAAATCTGAGTTAATGGCAATCCAGCTGAATTCAGATAGTGCGCTGTCGAAAGCATGCGCAGCAGCCTTGCGCGGAGACTCGGACATGGCCTCTGCGCTCAGAGCGTCACTTGACGAAGAGGCACGAACGACGCTCGGCTCATGGCCGATCGGCCGTTTCTTCGCATAAGACCGCATAGACTTTTTGAGGCATCGAAATGAAGCTACTCGTCGAATCGATTAGAAATGCGGTTGAGAAAGACTGCCTTATCCCAGCCCTTATGTCTTCCCTTACCATTCCCGACGCCATGGGGCAGCTTCTTTATCCCAATCTCGTCCTTCATAACGGGAAGAGAGCGGCGGGGCGGCAGTATGTGAAGTGGTTTGATGACTGGGCGGCAAACGACTTCCTGTTTTCGGGAGACCCCTCGAACGAAGGTGAAACGATTCCAGGTCAAATCTTTAATGGGAAGATGTGCTGGAAGCTCCGGTGCTCCCTGTTGCATTCAGGCGACTACGATGTGTCGGTCGATGCTCCCGAGAAAGACGAGAGCTTCGACTACGACTACAAGTTCGAGCTTGTCCTCCACGGGTGCAACGCCCTCTGC
Source organism: uncultured Collinsella sp. (assembly GCA_900543615.1). Taxonomy (GTDB): domain Bacteria; phylum Actinomycetota; class Coriobacteriia; order Coriobacteriales; family Coriobacteriaceae; genus Collinsella. Next base: position 5,155 of record UQSC01000098.1, read on the forward strand.
TCTTCCTGGCCGTCGCCCAAGAGCGGGATGCGTGCGACTAAGAGCGTGACGTTCCGCGTTGATGCGGCGTCGCTCGCGAGCTCGCTGTGCAACGCCGCGGAGGCCTGTCTTAAAGAAACGGGCGAAACGGTCAGTTACCCCAATCTGGAGTTATTCGACGTGGCTGCATGGGCGGATAGATTCAATACTCGCTGAGCCATCTCGTCAAACTCCTTGTGTGCTAAACGTTGGTGTTGGCGCCCCGGAAAAGGGGTGTGGCCAGCGCCTAGAATCTTCAGCTACCACGCTGAGACGATAGGAGATGACCACATGGACACTATGGCGCACGAGGCGCCCGCGACGCCGTTGCTTGCGTTTCGCTATCGCTGCTCGAAGCGTGTCGCTTGGGGCCCTGGCCGGAGGAGAGACGACCGCTCCCTGCGAGACTGCGGAACCACCTATATCCGCTTGCTGCGGGCTTGCTTGAACCAGTTCCTCTTGAAAGAACCTATACCTCCGAAGAACTTGTTGTACGTCTCACCGTTCTCCTTGGCCTCGTACTTGACCAAGGCAAGTTCGATGGTGCAGAGGTAATCCGCCACTTGCTCGAGGCGGTAATCGGTCATCGAGGTCTTGCGGCGCCGGACGACCCCTTTTGAGAGGACCTTGCCCACCGAGCGGTCAAGCGCCTGTTTGACAATGTCCTGACCGTTGTCGTAGTAAACCTTCACATCGTCGAAGGATTGAAAGAAGCCCAGGTGTTCAATCATGGCAGAGGAGATATCGCGCCCCATACGTTCCATTAGCCTTGCCGGGTCTTCGAACTGGCTGCGGTGGTAGACGAACGTGATATAGGAAATGGGAAGTTTGCGGACGAACGAGGAGAAACGGGTGAGCATCACCTTGCGCTGCTCGATGTCAAGAAACTCATAGTCCTTGTGCCCGTTCATGAGAGGCTCGGAGTGAAACGGAATGTTAGGGAGATCGGCCCTGACAAGCTTGGCCTCATAGCCCGTGACCGCCTCGGCGATGCTGCCTGCCTGGTCGTGAAAGACGAGTACGAGCGGGTAGTAGCGAGCTTTGCCGCCGCGGTCGCCGCTCTCGTCGACGAAGATGCTGAGCTCCTTGGCCAATGGGGACTCCTAATGGAATGGATAAAAAAATAGCCGGGGGACTTCCCCGGCACTTGGAGGTAGCTTAATGAGCCACCAACAACCTTATAGCGTGTGCTGGCGGTGAGTGCAAGAGGGGAACGGGATGAAACCGCTGTTGATAGTGCCCCTGAAATAGATTCGCAGCTTCTTCAAGATTACGGAACTCGAGAATTTATCGTCGGAGCTGGTTTGCGATAACAACCCGAAGCTTGCCTTTGTCTGTATGAATCTGATTCAGAGGCGCAGTGACACCATCCATGAGGGCGTGCCTGAGCTCCTTTCGTCTCGAGGCTCCCTCGCGTGCCCGGCCGCG
>UQSC01000099.1 GCA_900543615.1 uncultured Collinsella sp.
TACACAAGGCTATTCGTCGGCAGCGTCAGATGTGTATAAGAGACAGAGCCAGGGCTCCGCGGCCTTGAGCTTCTCGATGTTGTTGTCGTGGTCTGCGAGAAGGGCGCGGGCGGCCTTGACGTTGCGCGCCCCCGCGAGCTGGAGCTCGAAGCCCACGCGCTCCTCCTCGCCGGCGCAGCTCGTCCATCTCCGCGCACAGCTTCTCGGCGCCCTCGGCGGTCTTCGCGGCCTCCGCGATCTCGCTCTCGAGCTCGGCGATGCGAGCGTCGCGCTCGGCGAGCGCCGCCTCGTAGTCCTTGTGCGCCTGAGCGACGACGTCGCCGCCGTCATCTGCGTCGCCTGCTGCTGCGCCGCCTGGTCGCCCCGCGCCTGCGGCTCACCCGCGACCTGCGCCTGCGTGGCCGCGCCATCGTTCCCGTCACCCATGAGAGGACCCGCCTTTCTCCTTGGGCGGGCAAAGAAGATGCCCGCATCGTTTCCGATACGGGCATCTTCGAGGCTTGTCACGAACAGATGTATGACCAAGGCGAGGACATTTAAACCGATCCTATTATTCCCTTGGGAACTGATACTTCTCTTCGCCGTTTGATATGGAAATGGAGTGATTAGAGGCCTGTAGAGTTATAGAGCCTGGGGTACCATGAACTCCTCCTCTGGCAGCATTAATCGGAGGTTCGATGTACTTTTCAATAAACGTTGCCATTCCATGCTCGGCGTTATTCTTTAATAAAGCCCAGGCATCATCACCTACCGCACTTTCTCCGCCAGCCTCTGCATATGCTGCGCACAATTCCTCAAGCCTATTTGACGGAGTCGGATCGAATACTATCAACACTGGTGTAAATCCGGCAGCAGCTGCCTCTCGTGGGAAGGAAAGCTCCTCGCCAAAACGGCCCTGTCCACTTGCAGCGATTGTCATACGCATTTTCAGTTCATAGACCCTGCCCGTATCCTTAACATAGCAGTCTATCTGCCTGCCTTGAGATGTCGGCTCGCCTTCAGCGTTCAATCTATGGACAACAGAGTTGCTCGAACCCATCGACTCTCCTCCGAGACATGAGGCGATGATGGGTTCGAACAGGTAGCCAGTTTCCTGTGCGCTTCTGTTGTCGAGATCAAAGCACAGCTTTCTCCAAGACATCCAAGAAAACAGGAGGCGAGATTCACAACGACCGTATTCCAACAAGCAACGCGGTCCAATTTGATCGGGAGCCGGAAACGGCTGACGGGATAGGATCCGATAATACTTCGCGCGACGCCTATAGAGTGTGGCTAGGTTCGAGAGGTAGTGATATTCCGGAGACGTGAGGTCGGTGACCCCGGCTTCCCGGAGAATATCTAGGGCAATCGCCTCACTTCTCGAATCAAGCTGGGCAATATCATCAACAGTGATGTCGAAAAACGGTTTCTTTGCCACATGGTAAAGATCCTGGCCAAGCCATCGAGGAACATCGCCTTCGTGCAAATCAAGATGCGTCATAGCAGCTAATAGAGCGACTTCCTGAGGGGTAATCTCTACTAGAGTATCTCCTTGGCCATGCCGAGAAAAATGTCTGTAGAACTCACGCTCAGATCCAGTTAGCTTCATCCTTATCTCTCCTAAAACAAAGTTGCCTGATTAATCGGGCAAAGGGTCTCTAGGTGTCGTTCCGTTCGCGCTAGCGCTGGGCTCTTGGCTCCAGCTTTCGTAAGCTCATACGAAATAAGACCGCTCTCGACTTCGCCGGCACTTCCGTCATCTGCATCCAGGATTGCCTCGGCGAGCAATTGGGCGAAAACGGGGGGAACGGCATTTCCAATTTGAAGAATGCGCTTACTCCGATTGCCGCAAAACGTATAGTCGTCGGGGAATGTTTGCACTCGCGCACACTCTCGTATCGTGAGCATCCGGTCACGCTCTGGATGAACGAATTCGCCGGGCGCCGCACTGGTAATCGTCAGGCAGGGTTCATCGTAGACAAGTCGTTTTAGGCCGGACGGAGCACCGCCTCTCTTCTCGGAGGGCGTGCCATCCATTACGCGACGATGTGCCCTCCGCTTAAATGAGTCATGCTGCAGGTCTTCAGGCAAGTCCTTCATGGACTGGCCCTGCTTTAGAGCGTGAATGCGCCGCAGTTTTATTCCGGTTTCAACTTTTGGCTCCTGGTCAAGAGAGGCATCGCTTACATCCTCAAGATCACCGATTGCATCTCGAAGCGTAACCGACGAAGAGCGATAAATCTGTCCCGTTGCCGGGGTTGTGGGCGTAGGGTAGTTGAAACGCTTTCCCTCGCGATTTCCTACAAGGATTACGCGCTTTCGACGTTGGGGCACCGAATACTCCTGCATGTATACCTTCTTGATATAAACGGAGTATCCAAGCTCAGCCATCCGCTTCACTGCCTCGAATATGTACTCGCCTTTCGCGGTTGTAAGGATGCCCTCAACATTTTCCATCACGAACCATCGCGGCCGAAAAAAGCGTAAAGCATCAGCATAGTTTCTAACGAGCTTGTTCCTCGGATCATCCCAGAACCTCGATCCCGCTGAAGTAAAGCCTTGACAGGGAGGTCCACCGATAATGATGTCTGGAGTTCCAATCACATCCGACAGTTCAAGAGAAAGCTGCTGAAAATCGCACGTTGCGAGATCCAGAACATGGGCACCGCCCAGATTTCTATTGTACGTGTCAACCATAGTTGGTTGATTGTCATAAGCGGCAACAATATCAAAGCCCGCGCGAAGGAATCCGAGGTCCATTCCGCCGGCACCAGAGAACAAGCTAATTGCCTTAATTGGCGCATCTGTCATTTTCATTCACGTCCTGCGAGCTCGGTCAGTTTATCGGACGTGATTTTATCATCGCTAAAGCACCCCCAAATCTGTAATGGAGAATCGTCTGCATCAAAACAGTATGCAGGTCCCATTCCGACCAACAATGCCGAATATGTTGTAGCTACTATTTTATTCAATTAGCGATAAAACACGAGCTCCTACAACTGGGCCTCTATCGACTGGCAATCACCAACTTGCCGAACGGAATCGTGTCGTTAAAGTCGCCACGTAGTAGCGAGCTCTCGGTCGTAGCTCCTCGGCTGTTTCACGCGCTCAAGTCTTTCGACCTGAACTCGCGCCGGGTGCGTCGCCGCTGTTCCGCTCACGATGCAGCATCCTTGCGGCAGCACGGGAATCATGCTCATGGACGCGCCGTCGATGAACGACACCGACTTCGCAATGGCCTTTAGGTCCTCGTCGTTTACGAGCCTGTGAATGAAGTAGTTGTGCATCTGCGAGAGAATCGTCGGCGATATGTCGGCGGGGCGCTGGCTGCACACCGTGAGATACATGCCGAACTTGCGGCCCTCCTTGACAATCTCCTCGAAGGTCTCCAGCCGATAGTCTCTCCAGCTCTCGCTCTCGCGCTGTGAGGAGTAGGAAAGGATGTTGTGCGCCTCATCAATGATAAGATGAACGCTCGATTCGAGATCGCTCTGCCCCCGTTTCTTCTGTTCCTCGTACAGGTATTTTGCTATGACAAGAGGGATGACTCGTTTCTGGTCCTGATTGACCTTGAGGAGCGAGAAGACGACGACCGGGTTTTCTATTTCTTCGATCATGCCGTTCCCGCGAACCTCGAATAGCCTCCTAGATTCTTGGAGCTCTGATGAGTAACGACCAATCCAAGAGGAGATGTGCTCTCGGGTGATGCTTCCCCGACGCCACTGTTCCAGATAACGATAGTAAGCAAGGAAGGCGAGTAGCCTTGGCACATCGTTTGCCAGCGATGTAAAATCTAGCCGCAAAGCGAGACAGTCTTCAAAGACTATAGGAACGTCTGTAGGGCTATTCAGATAGCCGTCGCTATCACCTTTATTTGTGTTGTGAACAACCGCGCCCCGGTCGCGTGTCTCCAAGCAGTCGAGTGCGGCGGTGGAGTTTTCGAGCGCATCTCGATATGAAGATGAAGGAATCGCGAATGCCACCAGCCGTGCGAGGTCTGACCTCTGCTCTCCGAACGAAGGGGCGTTCCCACAGTAACCAGCGAGAAGATTCTCGAGCATCTTCTTAAGGTATACGCCCGGGAGATTCTTCGCTCGGACTCGTTTTGCAGCGCTTATGCAGCGTGAGAGAAAGGGTTTCTGCGTTTTGTCCGTTGCGCGCGTGAGGATTGACCAGATGTCCACGTCAGAGTAGAAATCCTCTGGGACGGGAACCTTATCGCCAGCTGTTCGTGTATTGAGCTCAAACACGCTCTTCGAATCAGTCAGGATTCCGTCGTCAACATACTCACCGTTGAAGTCGATGAATACGAACTTGCTCTTGACGTTATCCGGCCCGACTCCATGATCAATTCCCTCGAAGCAGTCGCTATATACCTTGCATAGCGTATTCGACTTGCCCGAACCGGTGTTGCCGAAGACCCCGATGTGACTGGCGAACAGCGCGTTTGCGGGGAGGTATACGGAGGTGCCGTCGTGTCCCGCGAGGGTGCCCACGCGAAAGATGGGCTCGTCGGGTAATGTCGGCGAGTTAATCGATCCGAGTTCGTCAGCCGTGAGGAGATATGCTTTCGACTTGACGAGTGGAAGCGTTGAGATTCCCCTGTCGAATCTATCTTTGGACATGACTCCGAACACGGACACGTCCACGAATCGCTCTATCGTTTGCCCAGGAGCGACCCTGGAATCAGCGGTTTCACGAATGACGCGGCTCTCCTGCTGGTAGTCGCCCTCGATGATGCCAATGACGTTGTCGTACCCACAGGGGATCTTAATGTACCCCCCGACAGAAACGCCTCTCACCACCTCACCACGGAAGAAGGTATGGGCCTCGTTGGCATCGGCGTAGATGCGCACCTTCAGGCGCGCGCCGTGAACCTCGGAGACCTCGCCAACGAGGAGGCTGTCATCTGCTACTCCGAAAGACACGAAAGCCCCCTCGCAAAAACATCCAGTCCGAGCTTCAATCCGTCCTCGGGAACGAGGAGGATAACGTTGTCACAATCCACGAAATGATCCTCGTAGCTGCCGGCGTCATCGGCTTTATAGCACGAGATGAAGATGAGAAGCTTCGGGTTCGACCTCGCGGCCCTCACGGTGAGCTCACGTATGTGCTCGTCGGCAAAAGAGAAGCCGAAGACGAGGAGGAGGGCGTTGTTGCGATCGAGTTCGTTGGCGTAAATCCGGAGCAGGTCGTAGTAGTAGCGCTCGAGCACCGTCTCCCCGAACTTCTTCTTTGTCGGGTTCACGATGCAGAGCGTCGAGTCATATTGCTCTTCGAAGCGAGCTAGGAGTGTCTTCTCCTCTTCGCTAAGCCATAGAGCTTGACCCTCAAGATTACCGAGGGAACTGTCATCGCAATCGTTCTTGACGAGGCCTCTGACGTCATCGAGGACGGACAAGGTTCTTATGTCCTCGCACCCGGAGAGGCATGCTTGGAGCGTGCCACCAGGGTTCGAGTACATTACACTCTCGCCGTCTCTCCTCCATGTCAGAGAGCCGTGCGGCTTTATGACGTTCGTGGTAGCGACCTGGGCCTTATACTCTATGAAGAGTGACTGCTCGTATTGGAGCCTGCTATAGGCGGAGGAGTCGAACTTGGGGTGTTCCCTGCCAACGAAACCGTCGTTGTAGGATGCTGAGTGCCCGTCAAGAGCCCTCTCGATGAGCGGGTCATAGTTTGTCGTAAACAGGTTGATACGTTTGGGAATCGTCGTGGTTCCGCGGTCTCGAACAAGACCGAGCAAAGAGCGAAGCGCGCTGGCTTGGTCAGGGGTAGGGACTTTCGTTTCGAGAGGGAGCATGACCGAGCGGAAGTACTCTGCCTTCAGGAGACGCAGGGCGGATTCCCAAACATCATTGGTAGAACTCTCGAGCTTCTTCTCTTCCACTGCGCGAAACCATGATTCACGGCCCTCGAGAGTCGGGACAACGCCAGCTGAGAATCCCGATCCAAGCAAAACGTTGATGTGACCACAGGACAGAGCGTTCCGAAGAAACTTCGAATTGTCGTCAGACGGCAATCCGTCGGAGTCGAGAAACTGGCCGTTTCGTCCGAGAGTGAATCGCCTCAGCTTGAAGGGCTCCATACCCATTTACCGCAACCTTTCGAGAGGGCATAAGAAACAAACGGTGTGCCGCGCGAGCGAATATCGCATCAGATTCAGGTGACGCTATGTAGCATTTTACCACCTGAGCCTGCGGTCAAAATGACCTGGCGGAACTTGATGGGTGTAATGCCGACCAGGAAAGAGGACAAGGTCATGAGGCTCACGATTGACGGCCACGAGGTCGAGTCCCCGTCCGTCGCGCTCACGGACGCAGAGGGAAAGACGTCAGAGCATGCAATCGCAGCAAGCGCGCTCGCCGGCGAGAAGTGAACGCGCTTCATTTTTGTCTCTCAAAATCTAATTTTCACGATTTGCATTTTCATCCCGTTGTCACCGACCCTTGCGAGAAACCGGAAAAAGCCGCTGACAGAAGCTGTCTCTTATACACATCTGACGCTGCCGACGAATAGCCTTGTG
>UQSC01000100.1 GCA_900543615.1 uncultured Collinsella sp.
ATTTGGGGACGGGGTAGAAATGGTAGAAATAGCGCTTGAAGAATGAGCGGGGGCGGACGTTTCGATACGTCCGCCCCCGCTCTGCTTTAGCCAGGCTGTTATGGATGGGTGTGACGACTACTCGTCGTGCTTCTCCTCACGGCGTGCAGCAGCGCGTGCGTCGTGGATGCCCTTGATCGCGGCATGGCGAGCCGTTCGGGCATCATGGATGGCGTCGCGAGCCTCGGCGGTCGTCGCCTTGGCAGAGCGCAACTTGGCGGCCAGATCGGGGTTGGTTTCGGCGACCGCGGTAATCGCGGGGCCGTCGAGCTCCTCTTGCGTGGGCTCGGCCAAAAAGTCGATAGCATACTGGGCGGCCACCATGGAGCCCTTTGCCAGCACGGTCTCGTCGATCTTGTAGAAGCAGGAATGTTGGGCGTACGTGGCGCCAATCTTGGGGTTGCGCGTACCTACAAAGGCGAGCACGCCCGGTACGCGACGCAGGTACTCCGAAAAATCCTCGCCCGAAAGCGTGCCGCGATAATGGCCTTGGCCGGTGGGGCCCAGGCACTTGATTACAGCCTGACGGCAGCGCTCGCTCGAGGCGGCGTCGTTTTCGACCTTGTAGTTGGCGATGGTGTAGTCGGTGAGCTCTGCCTCGGCACCCAGAGCTGCCGCGGTATGCTCCACGATGCGGCGCATGAGCTCCGGCATTTCCTCGTGGGTCGAATCGCCGTAGGTGCGCACTGTGCCGGCGAGGTAGGCCGTGCCGGCGATAACGTTGCGCGCGGTGCCGCCATGCAGCTCGCCGACGGTGATGACGGCGGGTTCGTAGGGGCTGATCTCGCGCGAGACGATGGTCTGCAGGGCGTTGACGATTTCGGCGGCAACCATAACGGCGTCGTGGCCGCGCTGGGGCATGGCGCCATGGCACGAGGTGCCGCGGACATCGATGCGGAACCAGTCGGTGTTTGCCATGCGCGGACCGGGCTCGCAGCTCACGGTGCCGGCATCGACCTCGCTCCAGATGTGCGCGGCATAGGCGCCGTCGACGCCATCGAGTACGCCCGTGCCGATCATGAGCTTGGCGCCCTGGCCGTTTTCCTCGCTGGGCTGGAAAACGATGCGAATCTCGCCGTGGATGTCATCGGTCATGTGGCGCAGAATCTGCAGCGTGCCGAGCATCATGGCGATATGGCAGTCGTGACCGCAGGCGTGCATGCAGCCCTCGTTGACGCTGGCGAACTCCTCGCCGGTCTGCTCGGTGACAGGCAGGGCGTCGATATCGGCGCGCAGCAGGATACGGCGGCGCGGCGTGCCGTCTTCGCGGTAGGCATCGGGCGCAGTACCGCGGAGCGTCGCCACTAGGCCCGTCTTGAGCGGACGCTCGTAGGGGATATTCATGGCGTCGAGCTGGTTGGCGATGTCGGAAGTCGTGCGCTCCTCGGCAAGGCTCAGCTCCGGGTGCTTATGGAAGTGCCGGCGCTGCTTGATGATGTAGGGTTCAAACTCGGCGGCGATATCCTGGATGGCCGCGGTGACGTCGTCTGCCGCGCGAACCTCGGTTGCCGCCATAATCTGCTGTGCCTTGGTCTTCGTCATGGTCGATTTGCTCCTTGCTGGGTTGATCGCAAAATCGTACAGGCTTTCTCCAGTATGCCACCTGCCGCTAGGGCTGGTAAAGTTGCCGTTTGCCGCTTGGGGTTTTGTAACAAGAGTGGGGGAGTACACTCGGGGGTGTTGAATTTCCTGCCAGAGATGGGGATGCCCATGCAACATATCGATCGGATTATCCGCTCCAAGAACGTTTTTACCGCCCAAGACGGCATCGATACCGCCCTCGAGCTGGCGATTGCCATTGCAGGCGATCGCATCGTCGCAGTCGGCACGCCCGATGACGTGGTTGCCGCCGCCCCTGCCGCCACGCCGGTGGTCGACTACGGCGAGCAATTTATCTGCCCCGGTTTCCATGATGCGCACCTGCACTTCTTCCATACCTCGGTCGGTTCCTCGCCGTACATGCTCATGGATATGGGCACGTCAGAGGCGGCACTGGTGCAGCATGCGCTCAAGTTTTCCCAAGGCTTGCCCGATGACGCCTGGGTCGTGACCCAGGGCTGGCGCGATTACCGCTGGGATCCGCCCGAGCACCCTACCAAGGCCTCCCTCGACGTCGCCTTCCCCAATCGCCCCTGTGTTATGTATTCGGGCGATGGGCATACCCTGTGGCTCAACAGCCGCGCACTCGAAGCCCTCGGCGTGACGCGCGACAGCGAGCCTCCGGCGGGTGGCAGCTACGACAAGGATGCAAATGGCGAACTCGCAGGTATCGCTCACGAGGCTGCGGCCATGCAGCTGCTGCCGCGCTGTCTTGAGTGGCTGGGCGAGGACCGCATCGCGAGCGCTTACGCCGACCAGATGAAGCGTATGGCCGAGCAAGGCATCACCTCAATCTGCGATATGTCGCTCATGCCCATGCCGGGCTGCGACTTTATTCGCGACGATGTTTACGACAAGCTGCAGGCCGCCGGCAAGCTGGGCATTCGCGCCCATCTGTTCCCCACGCTGCTGGATGACCAATCGCGCTTGGAAGAACTCCAGACCCGCTACGCGAACAACGCGCTGCTCTCGGCGCCAGGCTTTAAGCAGTTCTTCGACGGCGTGTCGAGCGAGCATACCGCATACCTCACTGAGCCCTATACCAACCCGCGCTTCCCGGGCGACCAGGGTCGCCTGACGGTTCCTGTCGAGCGCATGCGCAAGTTGGTTCTGGCGGCAGCCGAGCGTGGCCACACCGTGCGCATCCACGTTATCGGCGACGGTGCCATCCATGCCGCACTTGATATCTTTGAGGAGGCGGCAGAGCTCTACGGCTTGCCCCAGCACGGTCATAACACGCTCGAGCATCTGGAGAATTTGCTGCCCGGTGACATCGATCGTCTGCGCAAGCTCAACGTCATTGCCTCGAGCCAGCCTTGCCACATCACGCTCGACCCGGGTGGCCCGGAGCGCGACCTGGGCCTGGAGCGCAGCCGCATCATGTGGCCGTTTGCGACCTATAAGCAGCGCGGCATCCGCCAAGCCTTCGGCACCGATAGCCCCATCACGGCCGTTACCAGCATGAACGTGCTCTACACGGCTATCACGCGCCAAGACCCCCGCAGCCACTGGCCCGAGGGCGGCTGGCTCCCCAGCGAGCGCATCGACGCAGCTACAGCTCTGCGCAACTACACCCTGGGCAGCGCCTACGCAGCAGGTGACGAGCAAAACCTCGGCAGCCTAGAGCCCGGCAAATACGCCGACCTGGTAGTCCTGGACCAAAACCCGCTCACCATTGACCCCCAAGAGCTCCAAGCGACCAAGGTTCAGGCCACCTACCTGGCAGGCAACTTGATTTACGAGCGCTAATAATCATGCCGTACCGTTAAACGCGGCTCGGGCAGCCTATTTTGGGATGGCGCTCGAGCCGCGTTTGTATATCGGTGGGGACCCACTATGAGCGTCCCTGCTCTGCTTGATTTGAGCGTGGGGTGGGGCACCGCTGCCCCCCACGCGCTTAATTTGGACATCGGCAATGTGGTCTCTTGGTGTTTTGCATACTTTCCATTACAGATTGCATAAATAGGCTGGGATGTTCTTTCTGGTCCTGATGTACCCCCGCCTGGGCCGTGCAAAAAACGGAGTATTCAGCAACGCAAGCCCCGCCGGCGCCGCTGCAGTCGGGTAGTATCGCGAAGCTCGATGACATTTTGTGGTCCGGTACGGCGCGAAGTACGCCTATTTGCCCCAACGGGGTCTGCCCACCGACCAAAACCGCCCGCTGAAGGCGTCCTTGGGACCAATAAGGAATGTCCGGTGCGTATGCAATCGTCCTGGTCTGCTGAATACTCCCAAAAATGCACGGTGCTCCCTGGGGGACCCGTGCGCGCGGCGAAAACCATGCCCATGTCGCTATCCGCATCGCCATTTTGCTGCACTGACTTTTCTGAATGCCGGGCCCGATAACGTTGGCTCAGCTCCCGTGTGGCGCCGGAGGGGCGGGGCATAAGGTTTATCGCGAGTTCCGCACGAGCCGAAGGCCACTTAATGTGGCCTTCGTGCGAGCAGGACTGCCCGAGCAGGAAGCCTTATGCCCCGCCCCTCCGGCGCCACACGGGAGCCACTGCCAAGTTATCCCCCGGCATTCAGAAAATCTAAGTGCCAAAAAATAAGATTTTTTGACTCTGTGTTGTATAACCCGCCATTCGTGGGTACCATTCAACGCGTACGCAAACAAAAAGGGTTAACCCGCGCGGCATGACCGCGCGGCCCACAAAGGAGGAAACAAGCATGTCGTCTTTGAAGCCGCTTGCAGATCGCGTCCTGGTCAAGCCCGACGAGGCCGAGCAGAAGACCGCTTCTGGTCTGTACATCGCCAGCAACGCTCAGGAGAAGCCGCAGCGCGGCACCATCGTTGCCGTTGGCGCCGGTAAGGTCAACGACAAGGGCGAGCGCATCCCCATGGACGTTCAGGTCGGCGACGTTGTCATCTACGGTAAGTTCGGTGGCAACGAGGTCAAGGTCGACGGCGAGAAGTATCTGCTGATGCGCGCCGACGACATCTACGCCGTCGTCGAGGCCTAGTCTCGTCAGAATCTCTGATTCGTCTTTGAACGCGTCCGCCGCATAGGACTCGGAAGCGGCGACGCGAGTCACATTTCTTTTGGAGGATTACCTACCATGGCAAAGAACATTACGTTCAACACCGATGCCCGCGCCAAGCTCGCCAAGGGCGTCAACACTCTGGCCGACGCCGTTACCGTCACCATGGGCCCCAAGGGCCGTTACGTCGCTCTGCAGCGCACGTTCGGTGCCCCGACCATCACCAACGACGGCGTTTCCGTCGCTAAGGAGATCGAGCTCGAGGACAACATCGAGAACATGGGCGCTCAGCTGGTGAAGGAGGTCGCCACCAAGACCAACGACACCGTGGGTGACGGCACCACCACCGCAACCCTGCTCGCTCAGGCTATCGTCAACGACGGTCTGCGCAACGTCGCCGCTGGCGCTAACCCGCTGGCCATCCGTCGCGGCATCGACAAGGCCGTCAACGCCGCCGTCGCCGAGATGAAGAAGCAGGCCAAGCCGGTCGAGACCAAGGAGCAGATCGCTTCCGTCGGCACCATCTCCGCTGGTGACCCCGAGGTTGGCGAGAAGATCGCCGAGGCCATGGAGGTCGTGGGTAAGGACGGCGTCATCACCGTCGAGGATTCCCAGACGTTCGACATTACCATCGACACTGTCGAGGGCATGCAGTTCGACAAGGGCTATGTCTCCGCTTACTTCGTCACGGACAACGACCGCATGGAGGCCGTGATGAAGGATCCGTACATCCTCATCACCGACCAGAAGATCTCCAGCGTCCAGGACATCATGCCTGTTCTCGAGGCTGTCCAGCGCGCCGGCCGTGGCCTGCTCATCATCGCTGAGGACATCGACGGCGAGGCTCTGCCGACCCTGGTCCTCAACAAGATCCGTGGCGCCCTCAACGTCTGCGCCGTCAAGGCTCCGGGCTACGGCGATCGCCGCAAGCGCATCCTCGAGGACATCGCCGTCCTCACCGGTGGCCAGGCCGCTCTGGACGAGCTGGGCGTGAAGGTCGCTGACATTACCGCCGATATGCTCGGTACCGCTAAATCCGTCACCATCTCCAAGGACAACACCGTCGTCGTCGGCGGTGCTGGCTCCAAGGAGGCCATCGACGCCCGTATCGCTCAGATCAAGGGCGAGATGGAGAACACCACCTCTGACTTCGACCGCGAGAAGCTCCAGGAGCGCCTGGCCAAGCTCTCCGGTGGCGTTGCCGTCATCAAGGTCGGCGCTGCTACCGAGTCCGAGCTCAAGGAGATCAAGCATCGCGTCGAGGACGCCCTGCAGGCTACCCGCGCTGCTGTCGAGGAGGGCATTGTCGCTGGCGGCGGCGTCGCCTTCATGGACGCTGCTCCTGCGCTCGACGCCGTCGAGATCGACGACCCCGAGGAGAAGATTGGCGTCGATATCGTCAAGAAGGCTCTGACCGCTCCGGTCGCTACCATCGCCAAGAACGCTGGCTTTGAGGGCGCTGTCGTGGTCGACAAGGTTGCCGAGCTGCCCGCCGGCCAGGGTCTCAACTCTGCCAACGGCGAGTGGGGCGACATGATCGAGATGGGCGTCCTCGACCCCGTCAAGGTCAGCCGCGTCACCCTGCAGAACGCTGCTTCTGTCGCCAGCCTGATTCTCATCACCGAGGCTACCGTCTCCGATGTGCCCAAGAACACTCAGCTTGAGGACGCTATCGCTGCTGCCACCGCTGGTCAGCAGGGCGGCGGTATGTACTAAGGCCGACAAGGTCTAGAACTCCCACCGGGAATCCGGGGGCGTGACGGTGGTTTCTCTCCGGAACGTCCTCGGACATGCAAAGAGGCTCCGCATCGCGCTTCGCGCTGCGGGGCCTCTTTGCGTCCTGACGCTCCTATTTGGCAAGGTGTTTTTTAGAATCC
>UQSC01000101.1 GCA_900543615.1 uncultured Collinsella sp.
ACGGAGAGCACATTAAGTGCTCTCCGGCTCGTGCGGAACTCGCGATCGACCTTATGCCCCGCCCCTCGGGACTAAGGATACATGGTAGAGGCGCGTGTGCTCCAAAATTCATTGGCTGGTGACCTATTCCATGTCCCGCGGTGGCTCATCTTCATCACCGGTTAAATAAAAAAGAAGTACCGGTTGAAACCGGTACTTCTTTTGAAAGTGCATATGTTGTGACCTTAGCGGTTCTTAATTACAGGCCGCAGGCTGCTTTGAGTTCTTCGACTCGATCGGTCTTCTCCCAGGTGAAGTCGGCGTCTTCGCGGCCGAAGTGACCGTAGGCTGCCGTCTTTTCGTAGATGGGGCGACGCAGGTCCAGGTCGCGGATGATTGCGCCCGGGCGCAGGTCGAAGGTCTTCTCTACGGCTTCAACGATCTTGTCCTCGGCGACCTTAGCGGTACCGAAGGTGTCGACCATGATTGAGAGGGGCTTGGATACGCCGATGGCGTAGGCAAGTTCGACTTCGCAGCGGTCGGCCAGGCCGGCGGCGACCACGTTCTTGGCGACCCAGCGCGCGGCATACGCGGCGGAGCGGTCGACCTTGGTGCAGTCCTTGCCGCTAAAGGCACCGCCGCCGTGACGGCCGTAGCCGCCGTAGGTGTCGACGATGATCTTGCGGCCGGTGAGGCCCGTGTCGCCCATGGGGCCGCCCACGACAAAGCGACCGGTGGGGTTCACGTAGATGTCCGCGTTGTCCCACGGCATGTTCTCGGCAGCCATCACGGGGGTGATGACGTGCTCGATGAGGTCGGCCTTGATCTTGTCCATGTCCTCGATCTCGGCGGCGTGCTGCGTGGAGATGACGATGGTCGTGACCTCGACGGGCTTGCCTTCCTCGTAGCGCACGGTGACCTGGGTCTTGCCGTCGGGGCGCAGGTAGGCGAGGGTGCCGTCGTGGCGCACGGCTGCCAGGCGCTCGGCCAAGCGGCTGGCAAGGTAGTGCGGCATGGGCATTAAAGTCTTGGTCTCGTTGGAGGCATAACCGAACATCATGCCCTGGTCGCCGGCACCGATCAGGTCGATCGGGTCGGTGGTAGCGCCGGTCTGGGTCTCGAATGACTCGTCAACGCCCTGGGCGATATCGGGCGACTGCTCGTGGATGAGGCTCATAACGCCGCAGGTGTCGCAGTCAAAACCGAACTTTGCACGGTTGTAGCCAATGCGGCGGATAACGCCGCGGGCAATCTCCTGTACGTCGACGTAGGCCTGGGTGCGGATCTCGCCGGCGACGATGACGGTGCCGGTGGTCACGAGGGTCTCGCAGGCGCAGCGGACGTTCTCCACGTTGGCAGGCACGCCGTTGGGGGCGATGTAGCCCTGCTCCTGTAGCTCTATTTCTTTGGCGAGGATCGCGTCGAGGACGGCGTCGCTGATCTGGTCGGCGATCTTATCGGGATGACCTTCGGTCACCGACTCCGACGTAAATACGAAGGACCCGTGTTGGGGCGGGATGGAACGAAGTTCGTCTGACATGATTGTCCTTTCAAAAACGTGTCCCGGCGACCGTTACCATTCCGCCGGGCTCTCTATGCAAGGGCACATCATAGCGCGTAAATCAAACATTCACACCCTTTCCGCACCTATTCATTGGGGACAGACTTAAATGACCATCCGTGTACTCATTGGGGACAGGCTTAAACGACCAGCCTTACCTAAGTGCCGACAGGTTGCCCAAAGAATGGTCATTTAAGTCTGTCCCCAATGAGTAGGTCAGTGCCCTTTGTGCGGAGGCTGCTTTGATGCTTTATACTAATGCGGTTAGACATCCATCCTGTAATCGAGGAGATTTCCATGGCATCAGACGTTCGCGTCCGCTTTGCACCCTCACCGACGGGCAAGCTGCACATCGGCGGCGCCCGCACCGCTATCTATAACTGGGCTTTCGCCCGTGCTAACGGCGGCACGTTCATCCTGCGCATCGACGACACCGACCCCACCCGCTCTACCGACGAGAACACGCAGATCATCCTGCGCGCCATGCGTTGGCTGGGCCTGGACTGGGACGAGGGTCCCGAGGTGGGCGGCGATTTTGGCCCCTACGCCCAGACCGAGCGCCTGGACCTGTACAAGCAGGCCGCCCAGAAGCTTTGGGACGAGGGCAAGGCCTATCCCTGCTTCTGCACCAAGGAGCAGCTCGACGCCGACCGCAAGGCCGCGCAGGAGCGCAAGGACCCCTTCCAGGGATATCAGCGCCGCTGCCGCGATCTTGATCCCGAGGAGGCCCGCCGTCGCATCGAGGCCGGCGAGTCCTATGTCCTGCGCATCAAGGTGCCCGAGGACCGCGGAGACGTCGTCATCCACGATGCCGTCCACGGCGAGGTGACCTTCGACGCCAAGGAGCTCGACGACTTTGTCATCTTCCGTTCCGACGGCACGCCCACGTACAACTTCGCGACCGTCGTCGACGACGCCATGATGAAGATCACCCACGTCATCCGCGGCGACGACCACTTGTCCAACACCCCGCGTCAGGTCATGGTCTACGAGGCTCTCGGCGCGCCCGTGCCCACGTTCGCCCACATCTCCATGATCCTGGGCGCCGACGGCAAGAAGCTCTCCAAGCGCCACGGCGCCACCTCGGTGGAGGAGTACCGCGACGCCGGTTACCTGTCCGACGCCTTCGTCAACTACCTGGCTCTGCTCGGCTGGTCGCTCGACGGCGAGACCACGATCATCCCGCGCGATGTCCTGGCCAGCAAGTTCTCGCTCGACCGCATCTCCAAGAACCCCGCGACCTTCGACCCCAAGAAGCTCGACTGGGTCAATGCCGAGTACATCAACGGCATGTCCGATGCTCAGTTTGCCGACGAGATCATGGTCCCCGAGCTGCACGAGGCGGGTCTCATCGAGGGTAATGTCGAGTACGGCGAGGATTGGATCGACGCACTTGCCGCCATCGTTAAGCCGCGCACCAAGATGCCGGCCGACGCCGTGACCGTCGCCGCTCCCATTTTCGCTACGGCCGAGACGCTCGAGTATGACGAGAAGTCCGTCAACAAGGGCTTGGCCAAGGAGGGCATGGGTGCCATTCTGGATGCCGCCAAGGCCGCGCTCGAGGGCGTGGACGAGTGGACGGCTGCCAACATCGACGCCGCGGTTGAGCCGCTGCCCGAGCAGATGGACCTCAAGAAGCGTGTGGTGTTCCAGGCCGTGCGCGTCGCCGTCTGCGGCAACATGGTGAGCCCTCCGCTGGGCGAGACCATGGCGCTCGTCGGTCGCGACGACTGCCTGGCGCGCATCGACCGCGCCCGCACGATGGCGCTGTAATCGCTGCGCAAACGTATCTATCCGAGCCCCGTTCACTCAGAGCGGGGCTCTTGTTTCTGTAGACGTATGGGATAGGAGGTGCTGGGGCCATGGCCGAGCAACTGTCGCTGTTTGGTTCGCCGGAACCGGAGGAGGTTCCGGTGAAGCCAGTGCCTGCCGCTGCCTCGGCTCAGCCTAAGCCTGCACCTGAGCCCATCGCCGCCTATGCGAGCGTGGTTCTCGACATCCCGACGCGTGCGCTGTCCGAGCCGTTTGCCTATGGCATTCCTCAACCCCTTGCTAGCGAAGCGCAGATCGGATCAACGGTCCTGGTCCACTTTGGTAACCGTGCCGCCGCGGGCTATATTGTCGACATTGCGCCTGAGCTGGGCGACCTACAAGGCAACATCGCCCTCGACCCCGCACGCATCAAGCCCATCGAGGCTATCCTCAGCAAACCGCTCTTTACTGTTGAGGCTGCCCGTATCGCACGCTGGATGAGCCGCGAGTATGTCGCGACGCTTTCCGAGTGCCTGCGCCTGTTCTTGCCCCCGGGTGGAAGTCCGCGCGTGGTCAAGGGCGATGACGGCGTGTGGACGGTTGAGCGCCCCGCCGTCAAGCCTATCCAAAACCGCTGGGTCATGCTCACGCCCGAGGGTTTCGACTACACGCCGCCCAAGACAGCGGTTCGCCAACGTCAGCTCATCGAGGCGCTCCAATGCGGCCCGGTCACGACGCGCGACCTCAACCTGCTCTATAACAGCATGTCGGCGACCATCAAGGCGCTTGAAAAACGCGGTGTCGTGGTGGTGGAAGAGCGCCGTGCGTGGCGTGGCTGCAGCGAGCAGACCACGCTGTCCTCGGCGAGCGGTAAGGCGCCGGTGGCACTCACCAACGGCCAGCAGCAGGCGCTCGCGCAGATTGAGCGAGCTCGCCTGGATGCACACGGCGACGTGGTGCTCGTCGATGGCGTCACCGGTTCCGGCAAAACCGAGGTCTACCTCTCCGCCATCGAGCGCGTGCTGGCAGCCGGCCGTTCGGCCTGCGTGCTCGTGCCCGAGATCTCGCTGACGGCCCAGACCGTCGGCCGTTTTCGCTCGCGCTTTGGCGAAACGGTTGCGGTCTTCCACTCGCGCCTTTCGGCTGGTGAGCGCTTGGACCAATGGGATATGGTCGCCAGCGGTGCCGCGCGCGTGGTCGTGGGCGCCCGCTCGGCGCTCTTTTGCCCGCTCAGCGACTTGGGCCTTATCATCATCGACGAGGAGCACGAGACCAGTTACAAGCAGGGTTCCAGCCCGCGCTACCATGCGCGCGAAGTGGCGGCCGAGATGGCGCGTCGCTATCGCTGCCCGCTCGTGCTGGGCTCGGCCACGCCTTCTGCTGAGGCCCTCGACCGCTGCCGCCGTGGCACGTATAACGGTGCCACCTGGACGCGCGTCGAGATGCCCGAGCGCCCGGGACACGCCGTGCTGCCGACAGTCCGCATTGCCGACCTGCGCCGCGAGTTCTCGCACGGCAGCCGCTCTATGTTCTCAAAACCGCTGATGGAAGGCCTGGAGCGTGTGGTCGAGCGCCGCGAGAAGGCCGTGTTGCTGCATAACCGCCGTGGCTTTGCGCCGTTCCTTATGTGCCGCGAGTGCGGCTGCGTCCCCACCTGCAACCACTGCTCCACCGCGCTTACGTATCACGAGCGCACGCACACGCTGCAGTGTCACACATGCGGTTCGTCTTGGCGCGTGCAGCCGTATCCCGCGCCCACGAGCCGTTGCCCCAAATGTGGCAGTCGCTACCTGGCAAAAATGGGCCTGGGTACGCAGCAGATCGAGGACGCACTGCACCAGATGTTGCCCAAGGACGTCGCCATTATTCGTATGGATGCCGATTCCACGCGCGGCAAGGATGCGCACAAAAAGCTGCTTGAGCAGTTCGATGCGGCGGATTGCGCCGTGTTGCTGGGCACCCAAATGATCGCAAAAGGTCTCGACTTTCCCGAGGTCACGCTCGTGGGCGTGGTCAATGCCGACTTCGCCCTCAAGCTGCCGGACTTCCGCGCAGGGGAGCGCGCCTACGATCTGCTGGAGCAAGTCGCCGGCCGTGCCGGTCGTGGTGATCGCCCCGGCGAGGTCATCATCCAGACCTACCTGCCCGAGGACCCGGTCATTCGCGCCGTCGCTGAGCATGACCGTTCGATCTTTACCGACTACGACCTGGACCAGCGCCGCGACGCGCTGTACCCGCCGTTTGTTCGCCTGGTCAACATTTTGGTGTGGTCGGCGAACCGAGACGAAGCGCAGGACTACATCGGGCGCATTGCAAAGCTCCTCAAGCGCCGTTGGCATGCTGCCGCGCCCGACTTTTTGCGGGCGGGGAGTGCCGTGCCGCAGGTGCTGGGCCCGGCTTCGTGTGTAATCGAGAGAGCCAAGGACCGCTACCGCTTCCATCTGCTTGTGAAGTCGCCCGTGGGGTACCATGTCTCTGATGATATCGACGCCTGTCTCAAAGAGGTGGGCTCTGTGCGCGGCGTGAGCGTGAGCGTTGACGTCGACGCCTATGATTTGATGTAACAACCCGAAAGGATGGCCATGGAAGCCAACGGAATCGTACTGTCGCCTGACCCTCGTCTGCGCCAGGAGTGCGCCGTCATCGAGGAGATCACCCCGGCGATCGAGGCGCTTGCCGAGAAGATGAAGAAGATGATGTTCGAGAACGGCGGTTGCGGCCTAGCTGCCCCGCAGATCGGCGAGCTCATTCAGCTCGTCACCATCGACTGCGACTACAGCGACAAGAACGACTACGATCCGTACGTGCTCATCAATCCCGTCATTGTTGAGCAAAGCGACCATCTGGTGCCGTTCAGCGAGGGCTGCCTGTCCATCCCCGGCATTAGCTGCGAGATCGAGCGTCCCGACCATGTCGTCGTCGAGGCATACGACCTGGATGCCAACCTGATTCGTTACGAGGCCTCGGGCGACCTGTTCTGCGTGTGCCTGCAGCACGAGATTGATCACCTGCACGGCAACACCATGTTCGAGCGACTGAAGCCTATGCAGAGGCTCAAGGCCGTCAAGGAGTACCAGGACGCCCTGGCCCGCGGCGCTCGACCGGGCGAGACCGAGTAGATTTGTCCGTCCCCGGGGCTCCCGCCTATATCATCCCGTGCTCAAACATTCTCGCTGCGCTGCGAAACTGC
>UQSC01000102.1 GCA_900543615.1 uncultured Collinsella sp.
ACAGGAGGCCACTTAATGTGGCCTCCGTCGTGAGCAGGACTGTAGAGCAGGAAACTTTACCCGCGGACCCCGCCGGGAATAGCAAAAGGGCGACCCCTGTCCGGAGTCGCCCTTGCGATGCTGCTTATATGCGGCTGTTACTCGGCGTCGTGGTGACGGCGGGGCTTGCGGCCTCCGTTGTCGCCGGGACGGCGCGGACGGTCACTGCGCTCGGAGCGCTCGCGACGCGGACGCTCGCGACGCTGGAAGTGCTCGCCGTCGCCCTCGGAGGCACCCTCGGCGCGAGCCGGGGCCTCGGGCTTGTCGAGACGATCGAGCGAGATCTTGCCGCGATCGTCGACCTCGATGACGACGACCTTGACCTCGTCGCCCACGTTGAGGACATCCTCGACCTTCTCCACGCGGCCCTTGGCGACGCGGGAAATGTGCAGCAGGCCGTCCTTGCCGGGCAGCAGGTTCACGAAGGCGCCGAACGGCTGGATGGAGACAACGCGACCGGTGTACTCCTCGCCCGGCTCGGGAACCTTGATGATGAGCTTGATGCGCTCGACGGCCTGATCGACGGACTCGCCGGTGCCGCCGACAAAGACGGTGCCGTCCTCCTGGATGTCGACGGAAGCGCCGGTCTCGTCCTGGATGCCGCGGATGACCTTACCGCCGGAACCGATGACGTCGCGAATCTTGTCGGTCGGAACCTGGATGGAGACGATGCGCGGAGCGGTGCTGCGCGTGGTATGACGCGGCTCGGGGATCACATCGAGCATCTTCTGCAGGATGAAGGCGCGACCCTCCTTGGCCTGCTGCAGGGCGCGGGCCAAGATGTCGAAGGTGAGGCCGGTGGCCTTGTTGTCCATCTGCAGGGCGGTAATGCCCTCGGTGGTGCCGGTGACCTTAAAGTCCATGTCGCCCAGGAAGTCCTCGAGACCCTGGATGTCGGACAGGACCACGGTCTTGCCCTCCTCCTGGATCAGGCCCATGGCGATACCGGAGACCGGGCGCTTAATGGGCACGCCGCCGTCCATAAGGGCGAGCGTGGAGCCGCAGGTCGAAGCCATCGAAGAGGAGCCGTTGGACTCCATGACCTCGGAGACCACGCGAATAGCGTAGGGGAACTCGTTCTCGTCGGGAAGCACCGGGAGCAGAGCGCGCTCGGCCAAGTTGCCGTGACCGATCTCGCGGCGCTTGGGGCTGCCCATGCGGCCGGTCTCGCCGGTGCAGAACGGCGGGAAGTTGTAGTGGTGCATGTAGCGCTTGCCCTCGGTGGGCTCGATGGTATCCAGACGCTGGCCCTCGTTGAGCATGCCGAGCGACAGGACGGAGAGCACCTGGGTCTGACCACGCTGGAACAGGCCGGAGCCGTGAACGAGCGGCAGGTAGTTGTCCTTCACCATGATGGGACGGATCTCGTCGGCGGCACGGCCGTCGACGCGCTCGCCGGTCTCGACGACCATGGTGCGCATGGCCTTCTTCTCGAGCTTCTTGAGCGCCACGGGGATCTCACGCTCCCAGGCGGCCTGCTCCTCGTCGGTGAACTCGGCGCGGATGGACTCCTTCAGAGCCTCGACCTTACCGATGCGGGAAAGCTTGTCGGCGTCGCGCAGGGCAGCGGCCATCTCGTCGTAGTGGGCGAAGATGCGCTCCTGGACCTCCTCGACGGGCTGGTCGAGCGGGTACTCCTTCTTGACGATAGCGCCGTTAACCTGCTCCCACTCGGCAACGAACTCGTCTTGGGCCTGGCAGAAGGCAGCGAGGGCCTCCTGACCAAACTTCATAGCGGCGAGCATGTCGTCCTCGGAGATCTCCTCGGCGCCGGCCTCGACCATCGAGATGAAGTCGGCAGAGCCGCCCAGCTCCAGGTCCAGGTCGGAGTTCTCGCGCTCCTCATAAGTGGGGTTGACGATAAACTCGCCGGTCTCCACGTTGCGGCCGATGCGCACACAGGCAAGCGGACCCTCGAAGGGCACGCCGCCGAGCGTCATAGCCAAAGAGGCGCCCATGACGTTGATGACGTCGAAGGGGTTAACCTGGTCGGCGACGAGCGAGGTGGCGACGATGTGCACCTCGTTGCGGAAGCCGTCCGGGAAGCTCGGGCGGATCGGGCGGTCGATCATACGAGCCGTGAGCGTGGCCTTCTCGCTGGGACGGCCCTCGCGCTTGAGGTAGCCACCCGGGATACGGCCGGCAGCGTACATCTTCTCGTTGAAGTCGACGGTCAGCGGGAAGAAGTCGTAATTCTTGCGCTCCTTGGAGACGACCACGGTGTCGAGCATCGTGGTGTCGCCCTGCTTGACCAGACAAGCGCCGGTGGCCTGCTTGGCAAGCTCGCCAGACTCGAAGGTGTAGGTCTTGCCGTACAGCTCAAAGGTCTTGGATACGAGTGTCATTGCTCTCCTTTACCCCACAGGCCCCTTGCCTGCGGGCTTCTCATGTGACGCGGGCCCCCTGCCCCCGCCACGCTTCAGAGCGTGATTATTCACGCCCTTACACAAAAAGAGCGCCCCGCTGCGCAGGACGCTCTTAGCATGTACAAATCCTTACTGGATGTTGTCGCGGATGCCCAGAGCCTTGATGAGCTCACGGTACTCGACGATGTCGTTCTTCTTGATGTAGGAGAGAAGACGACGACGGCGGCCAACGAGCATGAGCAGGCCACGACGAGTGTGGAAGTCCTTCTGGTGGGACTTCATGTGCTCGGTCAGCTCCTTGATGCGCTCGGACAGGATGGCGACCTGAACCTTGGGGTTACCGGTATCGACCGGGGAGTTACCGAACTGGGCGGTCAGCTCCGCCTTGCGCTCTTTGGAAACAGTCATTGTTTCACCTTTCGTTTCGCGTCGCCCGCGGGCGACTCTATTCGCCTCGGACTGGGAAGCCGCCGGTGGAGCGAACAACCAAGGTCGAGGTACCAACAGGTCGGTATGTTACCACAAGCGGCGTACACCTGCGCATCATCACCGACCCAACATGAATTCCATCGCACGGAGCCGCTGATCGGCGTGCGTCGCAGCCCAAACATGCGAAAGCCCAAGCAAAAACGCGGCCGTATGCGGATCGATCTGCTCGGCCATAAGGGCATCGAACGTCATGGACATCAGGGCGCGCAGCCATGCGACCTCGCCAACCGATACCAACTCGGCGCCAGGCACGCTCGAGGCGCACGACCCGCACAGAAGCCCGCCGGCTTGGGCCGAGAAATGCGAGAGCATAGGATCGCCGCACGAGACGCAAGCCGAAAAATCGGGTCGGTAACCAACGTGCGACAGCAGTTTAAAGACAAAAGCCGCCACGAGCAGGTCCATATGTGCCGAGTCGAGCCCGCTGCCGATAAGCGTGAGCGCCCGCTGCGTGATGGCAAAGGTAAATGGATCCTCGGCATCCTCGAACGAGCACACACGCGCAACCTCGGCAATCGCGCTGGCGGCACAGGTCGTCTCGTAGTCAGGAGCGGCACCGAGCGGCGCCTCCATAAGCTCCGCCTGAGAAACCACGTCGAGCGAGCGACCATGCGCCAACAGCATATCAACGGTGCAGAAGAGCTCGCAGCGGGCCGCAAGGCGACCGCCAGGCTTACGTGCTCCCTTGGCCACGGCACGCACCTGCCGCCCCCGTTCGTCGAGCATCGTCAAAATCAGGTCGGTTTCCTTGAGCTTGGTCTTGTCGAGGACGAGCACCTTTGTGCGATATGTGCGAGAGCCTGCCATGAACGCCGAGGCTTAATCTTCGGCATTGTAGCCAAAGCGGCGGATCTGTGCCTCGTCATCGCGCCAGCCGGCCTTGACCTTCACGTCGAGCTCCAAAAAGACCTGAGTGCCAAAGATGCGCTCAAGATCGCGACGGGCGTCGATACCGATATGCTTGATCATCTCGCCGCCCTTGCCGATGATGATGCCCTTCTGCCCCTCGCGCTCGACGTAAATCGTGGCGTGCACGCGCAGGACCTTCTTAGTCTGCTCGAGCGCGTCACAGATGACGCCCACGGAGTGAGGGATCTCGTCGCGGGTGCGACGCAGGACCTTCTCGCGTACAAACTCGGCCACGAGGGTCTCGTCGGACGCGTCGGTGCCCATGTCCTCGGGGAACCAACGCGGGCCCTCGGGCAAGAAGCGAGCGACGGTCTCGATAAACGCATCGACGTTGAAGTTCTTGACTGACGACGTCACGATCTCGTCGTCGTATTCCATAAACTCGTGAGCGGCCTTGAGCTGCTCTATAACCTGGGCGGGATCGGCCTCATCGGCCTTGGTGAGCACCAGGACCTTCTTGCAACGGGCGCATCTGACGCGCTCGGCAACCCAAGCGTCTCCCCTGCCGATCGGCTTGGTGGCATCAATCAAAAACGCGACGACATCGACATCGTTCAGCTCGAACAACGCGCTCTTGTTGAGCTCGGATCCCAGACCGTCCTTGGGCTTATGAATACCCGGGGTATCGACAAAGACTAGCTGGTAGCCGGGACGGTTGACGACGGCGCGCATGCGGCGACGGGTCGTCTGAGCCACCGGCGAGGTGATGGCGACCTTTTTGCCATAGCAGGCATTAAGCAGCGTGGACTTGCCGGCGTTGGGGCGTCCGACCAGGGCCACAAAGCCGCTGCGAAAACCAGGCTCAAAGTCGCCAAAGCCCGCGAGGTTGTCGTCCTCGTCGCACAGGGCGTCGAGCTCCTCATCGCTCATGCCCTCAAACGGGTCGAACTCCTCGACATCCTCGAGCCCCTCGGTATCCACCGCGTCCAAAGTCTCGTCGTCCAGGATCTCATCGGTAGGCTGCATATTGTCGGACATGGGAATCCCTTTCTAAATAAAGTCGAGCGCGTGGGCAAAGACAAGCAAGCCCACGATCGCAGCGGTAATGGAAAGAACGTATACAGAGGCAGCGGCGATATCCTTCGCGCGCTTGGCCAGCGGATGCAGCTCCTGGGTCGCCAGGTCGACAATCGCCTCCATGGCGGTATTGCACAACTCGCCGTGAATCACCAGGCCGCAGCAGATGATGACCGTAGCCCACTCGGCAATATCGAGCCCCACGATGCAGCCGGCAATGACGGTGCACACGCCCGCCGCGAGCATGACCTTGATATTGCGCTCGGTCTTGACGGCAGTGACGAAGCCCTCCATCGCGTATGAGAACGACTTTAAAAAGGACGGATGGTCCTTGTTCGATCCGGGAATCATAGACGGCTCCTAGTCGTGGGCATGATTGGTTATGGGGCCGACGTGGACGAGTTTGGGGTCCTCGCCGCGCTCAAGCGCCAGGTCGCGCAGAATGGCATCCTCGCGTGCCTCCATGACCTCGGCCTCATCGTCCTCGATGTGGTCGTAACCCAGCAAATGCAGCATTCCGTGCACGAGCATCAGTCGGCACTCATCGGCGGGGCTGTTGCCAAAGCCGGGGGCCTGACGGGCAATAACCTGCGGGGCCAGGATAATATCGCCGAGCTCGATCGTCTCGTCGGCGGGAATGTCCTCGTCAAAGGCCGAGTCGCATTCAAACGAGAGGACATCGGTGGTGCGGTCGATACCGCGCCACTCGTGGTTGAGCTCGTGCATCTCGTCCTCATCGACATACGAAAGGGAAATCTCGACCTCACGCTCAACACCCTCGGCGGCAAGCACAACTTCACAGATGTGCTCCACCTCCTGTGCATCGAGCAGCGTATCGAGCTCGGCATCGTTGCTGATCAATACACTCAACGGGACTCCTTTCGATCGTGCGCGCGCTGCTCGCGCGCATCGTCGTATGCATCATAGGCCTCAACGATACGGCCCACCAGGGCATGGCGCACCACATCGGCGCGCTCCAGGTGAGAAAACGCCACGTCGTCGACGCGACCCAAAATCTGCTCGACATCGGCAAGACCGCCGCGACGACCCACCAGGTCGCGCTGGCTCAGGTCGCCGGTAATCACGAACTTGGAATTAAAGCCCAGACGCGTCAGGAACATCTTCATCTGCTCGGGCGTCGTGTTTTGTGCCTCATCGAGCACCACAAAGGCATCGCTCAGCGTTCGACCGCGCATGTAGGCGAGCGGTGCGATCTCGATCACGCCACGCTCCATAAGCTCATCGGTGCGTTCGCGATCCATCATGTCAAAGAGGGCATCGTAGAGCGGTCGCATATACGGGTCGATCTTTTCCTCGAGAGTGCCGGGCAAAAAGCCCAGGTTCTCCCCCGCCTCGACAACCGGGCGCGTCAGGATCAGGCGGCCTACCTCATGGCGCTTGAGCGCGGCGACGGCGAGCGCCATGGCCAGATAGGTTTTACCGGTACCGGCGGGACCGAGGCCAAACGTGATGGTAGAAGAGCGGATCGCATCGACATAGCGCTTTTGGCCGAGCGTCTTGGGGCGGATAACGCGACCGCGATACGATAGCAGCACGTCATCGCGCAACGACGAGGCATCATGCTCGCCGTCGCGCAGAACGGCCAGACAGCGCGAGACATCCTGTCTCTTATAC
>UQSC01000103.1 GCA_900543615.1 uncultured Collinsella sp.
CGTCAGATGTGTATAAGAGACAGGTCCAAGAAGGAGGCCAAGGCTTCTGCCAAGGCAGCGGTCAAGACGGCAAACGAGCTGTTCACCGACAAAATCCTCGAGTATCAGAAAAAGTACGGCGAGGGCGAGGCCGTCGAGGTTGCTCAATCTACGTATGGAGCCCAGGGCGTTGCTTTCGCTAAGCTCGTCGATTTTGACGGGGATGGTCAGGACGAACTCCTGATTGAGTATTCTGACGAGCCGCTCTTCAACACTAATGGCGCCACCGCCGCTAAGGCCGAAGTTTGGGCATACCGCGACGGCAAAATCGAGAAAGTATATGAGCCCGATATCTGGGTTGACGTTATGTGCGTTGGCGTTTCGCTCCGTGTATACGATTACGATGGCACCTATGGGTTCAGGCGATATTTGCATGACGGGGAGAAGGTCAACGTCAAAGAGGTTCCAGTCGGGATGAACGAATCTCGTGATGGCTATGAGTGCGAATTTGATGCCTACGATGGTAAGGCGTTTGGCGCCGTTGCCGGTCCGGCACCGATAAGCGATTCGAAGATTGCCGGCACCAATGAAGTGTCCGAGCTGAGCGCCGTGCTTACCAGCACCGAAGAGAGCGTAGCCAGCACCATTGGCACGGTGGCCACGACGCTGGAGCAGCTGAAGTCGAAGGACGCCGGCGACGATGCGCAGGCGAGCTACGAGGCCGTCTCTGCCACGCAGGATGTCGACTTTACGGCTGCGGTTGGCGAAGGCCCGCTGAATCCGTCACCCGATGATACGTGCCAGATTTCGGCTACGTGGACCTATCCTCAGGTGAAGGGTCAGAGCGTGGGCGTCGCCAAGTTTAACAAGGATATGGTCCAGCTGGTCGCGGATACGCTCGAAGCGAGCAAACAGGCCTCGATGGACGACGAGGACAGCCGCGTGACCATGATGTACACTGCCGAGATCGTCTCGATTGACGGCGATATCGCCTGCGTGCGTACGTTCACTAGCAGTTATCAGCCTCCGTATCGATCGGCGCAGAAGACGAGGTCGGCGTACTACAACCTCAAGACGGGCGAGCAGGTTTCGCTCGAGGACTCGCTTGCGCAGCACGGGCTTTCGTTTGACGCCCTCAAGAGCGAGGCCAAGCAGGCAATTAAGACGGCAAAGCCGGATATAGACTCCGTGTCCGAAGACAACATCGACGATGACGATAACTACACCGAGGATCATTTCTACTACGACGGCAAGGGCTATATCGTTGTCCTCGATACTGGTGAGTTTGACTGCATAGCATGGGATACGCACGACTTGGTTGCGCACGCCTTCGACTCGAGCTATTCCTGCGGTCAGGATGTAACGCCCGAGCGAGCCAAGGCTACATATGTGCCCAACGAGTAGGGCAAAGCGACAGGTAATGATCTGAACAGTCCCCGGTGACGCAAAACGCAGCGCCGCCGGGGACTTTTTGATGCAAATTGGCTCCGAAACAAGCTATCTGGGCCAGCCACGCCACGAAAAGCGCCCATCTACTACGTTTACCAGGGTTGGACCGACCATGGAGCGTTTTTTAATAATGCGGCAAGACGTTTACCTGCGGTTTTGTTAACGCAGATATGGCTATGGTTGGCACCCTTGGGTTAAACGTAGTAGATGGGCGCATTTTTTGGTTCACAGCCCAAGAAGAGGTCGTTAGCCGCGCTGGAGGCCGAAGAGTTTGGCGTTGCGCTCGGCGACCATCATGTTGATATCGGCGATTTCCATCTCGCCGTCAATGTAGGGCTGGTAGGTGCCATATGGATCGCCGGCTCCCAAGCTGCAGCTTCCGCAGTTGTCGCAGCTGCCGTTGCCGCAGCCAGCGAGCGCTAGCTTGATGATCTCCTCACGTTCGGCGCGCGTCGTGTCCTTGATGAGCTTGCTTTTTGCCATGACGTTCCTCGATTCGCTTGTGACCGTCGGCCGCGCATGTCTTGTAGATACCGGCGGGCTTTGCCCATCATAGGCTTTTGCGCGGGTAGAATGCATGGATAACTTGATGCTTACAGGCGACGGAAAGGAATCGTTGCATGGACCAGGATAAGACGACCGTAATGGGTGGCTACGGCTCCCCGCGGACGGGCAATGGCGCCGATGAGACCCGCGTCGTGCCGAATCCCGGCTACGCTGCCCCCGATACGACGCAGGCGTCGGCCGATCCCACGCGCGTTGTGAATTACGGAAACGCAGCACAGGACCCGTATGGCGCCTCGTCGCAGAGCCCCTACGGCAATGCGGCGGCAGACCCTTATGATGACCTGCTGCAAAATCCCATTCCGCAACCTCAGCAGACGACATATATGCCGCGCACGGCACAGCCGCGCTACGAGTCGCGCGACCGATATGCGCGCGAGTCGTATCGTGAGCATCCCAAGTCCATCCCTCAGTATGGCGAGGACGAGGAGAAGAAGCCTTCGCGTTCGTCGGGCGTAATCAAGAAAATCCTGATCGTGCTGGCGGTCTTCTTTGCCCTGTCGGTTGTGTTCGCCATCGTGTCTGGCATGCTCAACAAGCGGGGCGCCACGACTGATACCACAGCCGAGCAGACCGAGACTACCCAGTCCGGCACTGTCGACCTGAGCGATATCCCGGGTCAGTACTGGTCCAACGCCAAGAAGCTCCTCAAGTCGCGCGGTGCCGATCTTTCGAATGCCGTGATTCTGACCGACGACGGCTCAACGCCCGTTGTCGATGCCAATTGGGTCGTGACGTCTGCCTACTATAACGACAACGGTAACCTCGAGATTCAGCTCACGCGCAAGGGCAGCTCGTCGGGTAATGCGTCCGGCGACCAGGGCGGCGCGGACAGCTCGAGCTCCAACACGCTGGAGGACCTGAGCAACAAGGCGCAGGAGCTGGGGGATAAGGTCCAAGAGCTGGGCGGCACGGCTCAGAACCTCGGCGATACCGCACAGAACCTGGGCGATATGGCAACGAACGCCTGGGATGCCCTGCAAAACGGCATTTCGGGCGCGCAGGGGAACTAGCGGCCGAGCGGCTAGAGCCTTAGCAGCTCAAACAAAAACGGGGCGCAGGATCGCGTGACCGGGCGCGTAGGCGCGTTGGTCGGCGGTCCTGCGTCCCGTTTTGCTGTCGATCACAGCTGCTCGGCCGGCCGGTCGGGCGAGCTAAAGCCGGAGTCAAATGTGACGACGCACGAGACATCGGGCCGGCGCTCGTGCACGATGCGCGTGACGAGCTCCAGCAGCTCCTCGTCGGATATGTCAAAGCCGTCGGGACGCACCAGGTCAAACGAAACGAACCCGTCGTGCTCGTGCAGGTCGTGGATGGAGAGCGTGGGGTCGATTTGCGCAATGCCGCGCTTGATCCAGCCACGCAGGTCGTCGCCGGTGGTGGCGATGGGGTCGCAGTGTAGCGTGATGCCGATGCCCATCTGCCGTTTGATATCGTGTTCAATGGTGTCTAGGATCTCGTGATGTTCAAACGCATCGCCCTCGCCGGGCATTTCCACGTGTGCGCTGGCAAACTGGCGGCCGGGGCCGTAGTCGTGCACCATCAGGTCGTGCGTGCCTAGGACCTGCGGATACGACATGATCTTGTCGCGGATTGCCTGGACGAGCTTGGGGTCGGGCGCTTGTCCCAACAGCGGGCTGATGGCGTCGCGCACCAGGCCCATGCCGCTGATGCAGATGAAGATGCCCACGCCCAGGCCTGCCCAGCCATCGAGGTCAAAGCCGGTCGTCTGCGAAATAAGCGCTGCGGCCAGGACCGAGGCCGAGGTAATGACGTCGTTTTTGGAATCCTGCGCCGTGGCGATAAGCGTCTCGGAATCGATGCGGTTGCCCAACGTGCGGTTGAACGCCGCCATCCAAAACTTGACGAGCATGGACAGGACAAGGGCTGCCATGGAGAGCGCCGAATACGCGGTGGGGGAGGGCTTGATGATCTTGGTGACCGACTCCAGGATCAGGTTGATGCCGACGGCGCAAACGAGAACGGCGACAAACAAGCCGGCGAGGTACTCGTAGCGGCCGTGGCCATAGGGGTGCCCCTCGTCGGCCGGGCGGCTGGCAAGGCGAAATCCGAGCAGGCTCACGATGTTGCTCGAGGCATCGGAGAGGTTGTTGAAGGCATCGGCGATAAGCGAGACGGAGCCCGCGAGCAGACCAGCTATGCCCTTGGCCAGGCACAGCGTGATGTTGAGGCCGATGCAGATAAGGCTTGCGGCAAAACCCGCGTTGGTGCGGCAGGAGGTATCGACCGGCTCGCTTTCGCTGCCGGGAACAAGCGTATGTACCAGCCGATTTACAAATAGCATGGCGTATCTCCTCGCATTCTTATTAAGGGGATAGTGTAGCTCGCACAGACGCAACGTGTACCGATGCTCAGAAAATGCAGCAATGGTCTGCCGGCGCTAACGGGCGCGAGACGGAGGGGCGACTATCCGCGTGCCTTCGAGTTCACTGCGCCTTCCCGTCCGACCGAGTGCTCCATTTTGGGCCACATGGGTATGGGCACGCGCCGATTTGCTCGACATACTTAATGTCGACAGCCCTGTACAAAGGAGGACGTTTCCATGGACGAGATGTTTGCCATTAAATGCCAAAACTGCGGCGGCCCCATGTATTCGCACCAGGCAAAGCGCAGCTTTGAGTGCGCCTATTGCGAAACGGTTATTCCGTGGCAAGCGGACGCCGGGGAGCCCAAGAGCGCCCTGGGTATCCGTCATACGCCGTTGACGGTGGTGGATGGACTGCTCAAGCTCACGCATGTGTCGCAACTCGAGCGCCCGGAGGACCCGGACTGGTATTTCTTCAATTCGCACTGGCGCAATCAGTCGGTCCTGGAACATCTGCTGTGGGAGGATCGCGGCACGGCGCAAGAGTTCCAAGAGGCCACGCATGTGAGCATTCCTTGCCCCTTCTGCGGAGCGTCCTTTGAGGGCGAGTCAACGCAGCGTGTGTTTGAGTGCCCGTCCTGCGGCAACAAGATCGGCGTTGCCGACCTACTCAAGCCCGGTACCTTCAGCAAGCGCCTGACCTTGGGCGTTGGTGCGGAGTATGTACCTGGGCAGGGTGTTCCCTGCGAAATCTCGCCGCAGCAGGCACGTGCCAACGCACTGCAGCTGGTGCGCCAGTACCCCGACGTCTTTGCCGAGCACGACGTGGAAGATGCGATCCAAAACGACATGATGCTCTTCTATTTCCCCATGGCGCTCGCGGATTTGCGCATGATGGCGTCCTTCCCGGGCAAGGGCCTGAGCAAGGAGACCTTGGTGTACTACGAGGTGCTCGACTGGGCATATCCCAGGGCAAACTACCTGGATGTTCGCCTTATGGGAATTTTGGAGCCGTGGGACTTTGCTAAGGTTGGGTCGTTCGATCCCGCCATGCAGGAAGGCGACTTCCGCGTCGTCTCCGTCGATGCGTCTACCAAGGACCAGGTGGTCATTGATAAGTTGGCGCTCGACATTGCCGGCAACGATGCCGAGGCGGTGCTGGGGCTCAATAAAAAGAGCATCCGAACCTGGGCGCGCAAGGCCCGCAAGCATAAGGATGGCCTGGTGATGGTGCCGGTCTACTTTGTCGATCGTCCGGCGACGGATGGCCGCGATGGCGAGCAGGTGCGCATTGCCGTAAACGGCCAGACGGGTCGTGCAGCCGCGGTGGTGTTTAGCGACAAGTGCGAAACGCATATCGTGGCACCGCTCAATCCCAACGTGATGCTGTCGATCGAAAGCACCGTGCACGCCACGCCCATCGAGGTCAAATACGTTAAATCGCCCTTCCTATACCAGATTGTGCGCCGTGGAGGCGGCGAGCAACCGCGACAGGTGGCGGCCGCAGCCGAGGGTTCCTACCGAGAGGAGAAGCCCAAACGCCGCGGTCTGCTGGGTGCGCTATTTGGGAAGTAGGGGAGTAGTGCTGGGGTGTCGGGCTGCATCACAAGGTCATTAGATGAATTTAAAAGTGCTGGGAACGTGCTAACATTGCCGATAGTCTTAATCTTGTAGAAGCGGAGGCCGGATTATGGGTTTTGCGGATCAGCAGCTTCAGATTCAGGTGCCGTATTCTCCTGACGACACGTTTAATGCCTTGAAGGCAGCTATGGAAAAGCTGCCTAAAGTAAAAGTTGATAGCGCATCGCCCACAACAAGAACAGTTGCAGCCGAGATTGGTATGAGCCTTTGGTCCTGGGGTGAAAATATCAGTATTTCGGTTGTTCCAGTTGAAGGCGGATCTGGCGTTACTGTCAACTCATCATCTAAGGTCAGGACAAACGTATTAAACGGGGGCAAAAATGCAAAGAATATTGCCGAGATAGTCGATGCCCTATCGAAGGAGCTCGAGCAGTATCCGCAGGTTTCACAGACTATTGAGACGCTGGCGGATAGTGGTGATGTAGTTGCTGTCTCTTATACACATCTCCGAGCCCACGAGACCGAGGCTGATCT
>UQSC01000104.1 GCA_900543615.1 uncultured Collinsella sp.
TCCTTGAGCAGGCCCATGCGGTCCAGGCACTCGACCACGATCTCGACCTGGAAGAGGGTGTCGGCAGCGCCGTCCCACTCCACTTCGATCATGCGCTCGGGATGCTCCATAAGACCCTTGACGTTGGGGCAGTTGGCGCGATGCACCGAAACGCCACGACCGCGCGTGATGAAGCCGACGATGTCGTCGCCCGTCACCGGATTGCAGCAATGCGCCAGACGGACCAGCAGTCCGCTGTTGCTCTCGCCCTTGACGATAATGCCGTTGCTGGCGCTCTTGCCGCGCTTTTGCGGCTTGCGGTTGGAGCCTCGGGCCGGCTGCTTGACGACCTCGGCGATAGCCTCGGCCTTGGTGAGCTGTTCCTCGGGCTTGGGGTCCAAGATTTGCTCGACCTTATTGCCCACAGCGCGCGGGGCAACCTTGCCGGCACCGACGGCGGCAAACAGGTCCTCAAGCTGCTTGAAGTTAAACTGCTCCGCCACGGCGTTGAGCGCACGCGTGGATCGCGGCGTGGAGATGCCATACCCGCGCTTGCGCAGGTCCTTGGCCAGTATATCGCGGCCGGCCGCAGCGTCATCGTCTTTGGTCGCGGCGGCGAAGTAACGGCGAATCTTTGACTTGGCCGAAGGCGTCTTGACGATCTTGAGCCAATCACGCGACGGCTTGGAACTCTTGTTGGTCAGGATTTCAACGCGGTCGCCCGTCTTGATCTCGTGCGTGAGCGGGGCCACCGCACCGTTGATCTTAGCGCCGACGCAGTGGTTGCCCACCTCGGTGTGAACGGCGTAGGCAAAGTCGAGCGGTGTAGAGCCGGCACGAAGCGCCATGACCTCGCCCTTGGGCGTAAATACAAAAATTTCCTGGTCGAACAAGTCGACCTTCAGTGAGTGCAGGTATTCCTTGGCATCGGTGATCTCGTCAGACGCCGCCCAGTCGAGTGAGTGCTTAAGCCAGTTGATCTGGTCGTCCAGACGCTGCGCATCGTTGGTCTTAGAGGCAGACGATCCGCCCGACTTCTTGTACAGCCAGTGGGCGGCGATGCCGTACTCGGCCTGCTCATGCATCTCGTAGGTTCGAATCTGAATCTCGAGCGGGCGGGCCGTGGGGCCGATAACCGTCGTATGGAGCGACTGGTAGTTATTGACCTTGGGCATGGCGATATAGTCTTTAAAGCGACCGGGCATGGGGTGCCACAGCGTATGCACTGCGCCGAGCGTGGAGTAGCAATCGCGCACCGAATGCGTGATGACGCGCAGTGCCACCAGGTCGTAGATCTCGGAGAATTCCTTGCCCTTGCGCTTCATCTTTTGGTAGATGGACCAATAGTGCTTGGAACGGCCGTTGATCTGGAAGCCTTCCAGGCCAATGCGGTTGAGCTCGTCGGTGAGCGTCTTGATGGTCTCGGCCAGATAGCGCTCGCGAACCTCGCGCGACTCAGCCACCATGCGCGCGATGCGCTGGTAGGCGTCGGGCTCAAGGTAGAAGAAGGACAGGTCCTCGAGCTCCCATTTAATGGAGCTCATGCCCAGACGGTCGGCCAGGGGCGCATACACGTCCATGGTCTCGCGAGCCTTAAACAGGCGACGGTCCTCGCGAAGGGCCGCCAGCGTACGCATGTTATGCAGACGGTCGGCAAGCTTAACGATAATGACGCGGATGTCCTTAGACATGGCAAGGAACATCTTGCGCAGCGTAAGCGCCTGCTTCTCGTCCATGCTGTCGACTTCGATGTTGGTGAGCTTGGTCACGCCATCGACGAGCTCGGCCACCGTATCGCCAAACAGGCCGGAAACATCGGCAAGCGAGGTCTCGGTATCCTCGACGGTATCGTGCAGCAGCGCGGCGCACACCACATCGCAGTCCATCTTGAGATCGGCCAAGATGATGGCCACCTCGACGGGATGGTTGATGTACATCTCACCCGACCGCCGCTTTTGGTTGCAGTGCTTCTCGGCGGCAAAGCAATAGGCCTGCTCCACCTTAGAGAAGTCCTCCTCATTCATATATTTGAGGCACAGGCGCTCCAGCTTGTCGTAGCTGTCCGCCATAATCTCGGGCGGCAGCTCATCGGCATGCTTATAATGCTCCATCTCCGAGAACGGCTGGAGGGTGGAATCATGGGCTGTACGGGCTGCGGCATCCATCGAGGTCCCCTTCCCCTAGGCCCGCGGTACGATCGGGCGGTTAACTTTGGCTAGCATATCAGAAGCGCACGAATCGAGCGCCCAGCTCCGGAAAGCCGAGAACTCCATGCGCGAGCGCAAGCCCTCCAAATAGCGGATTGACCTGCTCAATTGCACACGGCCGGGGTTTTCTGCCATCGCGATGCGACGGGTGTCGTCAAACCCCGAA
Organism: uncultured Collinsella sp.; assembly: GCA_900543615.1. Classification (GTDB taxonomy): domain Bacteria; phylum Actinomycetota; class Coriobacteriia; order Coriobacteriales; family Coriobacteriaceae; genus Collinsella. The sequence continues at coordinate 2,353 of UQSC01000104.1, forward strand.
ACGCGACAGAAACCAAGCTCTTCAAAGATTCCCAGACCGCTTGCCACCGAGCGCTCGTCGACCGGCGTGCGGGCATCGATGGCGAGGCACATCTGCGCGATGTCGATATCGCTCGCACTAAACGAGTCATCTCCGGTCTTGCCGCGGTTGGAGCGCCACATAGTCTGCAGCGCTCGATAGAGCGTGACGAGCTCGTCGCGCTCGGGCGCGTAGCAGTCGAGCAGGCGCTCGTTAATGCGAGCGTCACGCGACGAATAGAGCAAGTGAATCACGGCAGGTTGGCCGTCGCGACCGGCGCGTCCGCTCATCTGGTTAAATTCAATGCTGCCAAACGGCATGTGGTAGAGCACGACATGGCGAATATCGGGCAGGTTGACGCCCTCACCAAAGGCAGAGGTCGAAACGATGCAGCTGAGGCTTCCGTCACGAAACGCTTCCTCGACACGGCGACGATCGGAGCGCGCAAGCCCCGCGTTATAGAACGCGATGCGGGTCGCGCAATCGGGCACCCGCTTGCGCAGCGTCTTGGCAAGCGCCACGGACTGATCACGCGAGTTGACGTAGATGACGGTCTTCTCCCCCGTAGCGACGATTGACACCAGGCGGTTCTCGCGGCTCGCAAGATCTCGGTCATCCTCGAGCTGCAAGTTCTCGCGCACCGTCTCGTCGACCACCGTGCGGGTAATCGGTAGCACGCGGGCGAGCTCGGCCACAACCGGCGCCGTTGCGGTGGCAGTCGCGGCCAGAACGACCGGGTCGCCCAGGGCCTTGAGGATATCGGGCATGTCGAGATAGGCGCTGCGGTCGCCGCCCTTGGCAAGACCGGCATGATGCGCCTCATCGATAACGACAAAACCGATGCGCCCCGAACGCGCAAAGCGGTCGCGGTGAATGGACAGGAACTCGGGCGTCGTGAGCACGATGCCGGTGCGGCCCGAAGCCAAGCCGGCAAACACGTCATCGCGCGCCGCCTCCACGGTCTCGCCGGTCAGCACGCCCACGCCAATGCCGAGCGCGGCCATCGTCGACGAGAGGTGATAGGCCTGGTCGGCAACGAGCGCGCGCAGCGGATAGACAAAGATGCTCGCACGCCCGCGAAGGACCGCCTCGCGCGCGGCATGCACATGGAAGATGAGCGACTTGCCACGCCCCGTCCCCATAACGGCCAAAACGCTCTGGTGGTCTGCGAGCGCGTCGAGCGCCTCGACCTGCGCGCGGTGCGGCTGGTTCGAGCCGATAAAGCTATGAATAAGCGAGCGCGTCAGCTCGGTATAGGAAAGCTGGGCGAGCGTTTGGCGCTTGCGGGACTCCAGACGAAGACCGACGTCCGCAGGCTCCATGCCGCGGCGAAGCTCACATGCCGGGTCATCAACGCTGGGAGCCGTGGTATCGCGGACCAAGACATCCTTGATCATGAGCTTTGGCTTTACGCGACCTTGCCAATGCTCGGCCACGGCCTCGAACACCAAATCGACGGCGCTATCGCAATTGATGAGCTTATCGATCTGCGGCACGCGGAACATAATGGCCGGCACACTCGCGGCGCCATCGGTCGCCACGAAGCGCATGTGCTCGCCGGTCTTACCCACCACGGCGCGATCACACATCGTCACGCCCTCGGCAGCCAGAAGCGGCACCTTGTTGCCCTGGCCAAACGGCTCAAGACGGGAGATCTGCTCGATGGTCTCGATATTTAGCTCGGAGAGGTCGACGGTGGCGGCAACCTCGTCAGTGTCCTCAAAGTCCTCGGCGGGAAGCTCCGATAGCACGGCGGAAAGGCGACGACGGAACTCGTCGAGCTTGGACGCCTCGATGGTCACGCCCACCGCACCCGCATGCCCGCCGCGACGAATCAGCAGATCGGAGCAGCGTTCTACGGCGTCGAACAGGTTAATTTTGCCCACCGAGCGACCCGAGCCGCGTGCAATGCCGTCCTCGATCGAGAACAGCAGCGCCGGCACGTGGTAGCGGTTGGTCAGACGGCTTGCCACGATGCCCTTGACGCCCTCGTGCCAGCCCTCGCCACCCACGACGATTGCGCGACCGCCATCATAGGTCTCCTCGACCTTTGCCATGGCATCACGTGTGAGCTCCGCCTCGATCTCGCGCCGCTGACGGTTGATCTCCTCGAGCTCGGCCGCCAGCGCGCTTGCCTCGATAGGATCGCGGGCAAGCAGCAGGTCGAGCGCCAGCTTGGGATCGGCCATGCGGCCCGCGGCGTTCAAGCGGGGAATGAGCGAAAACGACAGGCCATCGGCCGTAATGCTAGAGAGGTCGGCCTTGGCGAGCGCGGCCAGCGCGATATAGCCGGGGCGGGCCGTCACGCGCATCTGCTGGATGCCCTCGGCGACCAGCGCGCGGTTCTCGGGCGTCAGCGGCATCATGTCGGACACGGTACCCAGCGCCGCGACCTCAATCAGCGAACGCCAATACGACGGCTTGCCCAGACGCTCGCCCAGAACCTGCACCAGCTTGAGTGCCACGCCGGCACCGGCAAGCTCACGCGAGGGACCCTCGTCCTCGAGCTTAGGGTCGGTCAGGGGCACGCCCTGCGGCACCTGGTCGGAGGGCTCATGATGGTCCGTGACCACCAAATCGATCCCCAGGCTCTCAAGATAGGAGACCTCTTCCTTGGCGGCAATGCCGTTATCGACGGTCACGATCAGGTTGGGTTGGGCGAGCTCGTTGACGCGGTCGAGCGCCGCACGCGACAGGCCGTAGCCCTCGTCAAAGCGATGCGGAATAAACGGCGTGACATCGGCGCCAAACGTGCGCAGCGCCTCGGTCAACAGGCAGGTCGACGTAATACCGTCAACGTCAAAATCGCCAAAGACCGCGATGTGCTCGTGGTTGCGAATAGCGCGCTCGACACGATCGGCAACGACCGACATGCCCGGGATAATGAGTGGGTCGGCCCAGTCGCGATCGAGCGAAGGCGTCAAAAACAGCTGCCCTTCCTCGATGGATGTAATGCCGTGCGCAACCATAATGCGCGCCACCAGCCCGGGTATGCCCAGGCCAGCCGAAAGCTCCTTTTCGAGCTCGGGGTTTTGCTGAGCGACCGCCCAGCGATGCGTCGTCTTAAGCGATGACATAGGCGCCCACCCCCGATAGGGGCAGGTCGCCGCGATACCTCTCACGGTTCATAGCGATGAGTCCTCTGTGTATGCCCGCTTCGGCAGGCAGATCTGTTGAACGGATTTATTATACCGTGCAGCGCGGACGCAAATCGCCGCAGCACGCCGCGGTTTCGGTAAACGATGCCGGTAATAACCTCGAAATATTCGAGCGTTTCTGACGCACGGACGCATGCGAGCGTCTAGCATATCCATTCAAAACGGATTCACGAGCAAAGGGAGTCACAAGAGTATATGAAGCAATGGGTTGGACTGGGCAAGTTTCTCGCGGGGCACATGCAGGTCATCGTTCCGATTTGCGTGGCGCTCGGTGTGCTCTTTCCCCAGCAGATTGGCGTACTCAAGCCTATCGTTCCCGCCCTGTTTGCCTTTATGACGTTTCAGGGTGCGCTCAGCAACACCTTCCACCAGGTAACCGAGGTGTTCCGCCGTCCGCTGCACCTGGTCTTGGCGTTGCTCGTCTCGGCGGTGCTTATCCCTATCGCAGCCTATGCCATGGGATCGTTATTCTTTGGCTCCAATCCCAACCTTGTCTGCGGCATCGTGCTCGAGTACAGCGTACCTGTGGCAGTCACTGCCTTTATGTGGATTAGCATGTTCGGCGGCAACGGCCCGCTCGCGCTCACCATCATCCTGACGTCCTCGGTCATCTCACCTGTGACGATTCCTCTTACGCTCAAGCTCTTGCTGGGCGCCACCGTCTCGATCGATGTGCCGAGCATGATGCAAGACATGGCCTTTATGATCGCCATCCCCGCCGTGCTCGGTATCGTCATTAACGAACTCACGCGCGGCTGGGGTCATGAGAAACTCTCCCCCGCGCTTTCGCCCGCCTGCAAGTTCATGATGATGGGCGTCATCGCTTCCAACTCCACCGCCATGAGCGAGTACGTGCTGCACATGAACGCGGTGCGCCTGGAAGTCGCCCTCTTTAT
>UQSC01000105.1 GCA_900543615.1 uncultured Collinsella sp.
CTCTGGGCCCGCGCCATGTGATTGGCCTGGTGCTGGGGCGCAACCGTATCTTTACGCCGGCGCAGGAAGAAGCCGAGGCTGCCCGCTGTGCCGCCGTCCGCGCCATCGCCGAGCGTCTGCACATTCGTACCGTCGAGCGCGATGCACCGGATGCGGCGCGCGTGCTCGATCGCGACGTGTCGGCGGGCGATGCCGAGCGCCTGCGCTCGCGCACGCTGGGCCTGATGCTGGAGGATACGGCGCTCGAGCTGGGTGCGATGGCGCTGAGCCCGCTGTCCAAAACCGAGTACGCGCTGGCGGCGCCGGCGCTTTGCGGCGGCTACCAGGGCGACTTTGCGCCCTTTGGCGATGTGTACCTGTCGACGCTTGAGTTTGTGGCGCGTGTGCGCAACCGCACGTCTGCCGTGGTGCCCCAAGAGCTCGTGACGCTCAACGCAGTGGAAGATTGTATGGAGCGCGTGCTGGCGCAGGCGCTCTCGACGCTCGACGGTCCGGTCGATATGCTCGACCGTGCGGCACAGCTGCTCGGCGGGCTTGAGCCGGGTGAGGTCGATGGCGCGCTCGAGGCGCACGTGGACCGCAATCGATCTTTCGACGACATCCCGATGGCCGCTGGCAAGCCTGAGGCCTGCTCGCTGCTGCTGATGCTCGTTCGACAGGGTGAGGCTGCCCGCCGCATGTTGCCGATGGCGCCGATCGTCTCGGCCCGTTCGTTTGCCGAGCGTGCCTGGCCGTATATGCTCGCGTGGTCCGACCTGGGGCTTAACGGCAAGGAGCGTATGACGGTCGATTCGCTGGCGCGCGCCGAGGTGCGCCGTTTTGCTGACGAGGATACGAGCGAGCGCGTGCGAAACGAGATGATGGGCGTGCTGGGCGAGCTACTGGGTATTTCGCCCGAGCAAATGGAGGAGCTGCGCTCTGAGGACGGTCAGCGTCGTTTGCACGAGGGAATGAAAAAGTTCGAGGGCGAGGTTCAGGACGCCATCGATAAGATGATGGGCGGTCAGGGCGGCTCGCAAGGTAGTCCCCAGGGTGGCCCGATGCCGCATCCGCCGGTTGATCCGAGGCAGTTCCCCTTTTTCTCGCAGAACTAACTATGGGATAGGATTCGCTCCCAGCCCCGATACTTCATCTAAGCATCTTGACCCCGTTGTGTTATTCTAGAACAGACGTTCGTGAATGATGCGCGGGGCCTTGTCTTGCGCTGTGCTGTGGCGAGGGGAGGTCGGCTTGGTTATCTTGGGCATTGACCCCGGTTTGGCTCATACGGGTTGGGGGATTATCGAGGAGCGGCGTGGCGAGGTTCGCTGCCGTGCTTACGGCTGCATCGAGACCAGCGCCGGAAGTCCGCTCGCGGTGCGCCTGTCGCATATCGCCCATGACCTTAAGGATGTCGTCGAGCGTTATCGACCCGACACGGCTGCTGTCGAGAGCATCTACTTTGGCGCCAACGTTCGCTCGGCCATCCCTACGGCGCATGCCCGCGGTGCTGCACTCGTGGCGCTTTCGGAATGTGCACTCGAGATTGGCGAGTACACGCCTATGCAGATTAAGCAGGCTGTTGTGGGCACCGGCGCCGCGGACAAACGACAGGTCGCGTATATGGTTCGTACGCTCACACAGCTCGATCACGACCCGCATCCCGACCATGCCGCCGATGCCTTGGCCTGCGCTATCTGTCACGTTAACCTGAGCCGCACCCGCGTCCTTACCGGCGGCGAGTTCTATCAACAGAGAGGAACCGGATACTGATGATCTCCCAGCTCCATGGAACGCTTGTCGAGGCCACGATGAGCTCGGCCGTCGTCGATGTATCGGGCGTTGGCTTTGAGCTCGGCATCTCGGGCAGCACTGCCGCCACGCTGCCTACGCCCGGCGGCGAGGTGCGCCTTTATACCCGTATTCAGGTGCGCGAGGACGCCATGACGCTCTTTGGTTTTGCCTCCAAGGACGAGCGCACGATGTTCGATCGGCTCGTGTCCGTCTCGGGTGTCGGTCCGCGCCTGGCACTTGCCGTGCTTTCCACCTATACCGTGGGACAGCTGTATTCCCTGGTGATGGCCGAGGATGACAAAGGCATGGCCAAGGTGCCGGGTGTGGGCAAAAAGACCGCGCAGCGTCTCATCTTGGAACTCAAGAGCACTTTTGCCAAGGACAAGGGCTTTGTGCCGGTCGACGTGATTCCCGGCCAGGTTTCGATGCCGGTTCCCGCCGCCGCTCCTTCGGCGATCGATGATGCCCGCGCGGCACTCCTTTCCATGGGCTTTAGCCCGCAGGAGACCGATGTTGCTCTGAGCGGGTATGATGGGCAGAATATGCGTGTCGAGGATCTGCTCGGCGCGGCGCTTAAGCGACTTGGAATGGATGCGTGATGTGGGAAGCCGATGACTCTCAGGACCTGTGGGCGACGCCCGGCAACTCGCCGGCGGCATCCATGGCGCATGGCGAGCGTATGGTGGGTTCGGAGCTGACGCCCGAGGACCTCGATGTCGACCGTACCCTGCGCCCTCAGCGCCTGGATGACTACTGCGGCCAGGAGCACATCAAACAGAGCCTTCGCGTGCTGATCGAGGCGGCGCAGAGCCGCGGCGAGACGCTTGACCACGTGATCTTCTCGGGCCCTCCGGGCCTGGGCAAGACCACGCTGGCTACCGTTATCGCCAACGAGCTGGGCGCTCAGATCAAGACTACGAGTGGTCCGGCCATCGCGCGCACGGGCGACCTGGCGGCCATCCTTACTAACTTGCAGCCGGGTGATGTGCTGTTTATCGACGAGATCCACCGCCTCAACCGTTCGGTCGAGGAGGTCCTGTACCCCGCGATGGAGGACTTTGCCCTCGATATCGTGATTGGCAAGGGTCCGGCGGCGCGCTCGATTCGCCTGGATATTCCCAAGTTTACGCTGGTAGCGGCAACGACCCGCTCAGGCATGTTGACCGGCCCGTTGCGCGACCGCTTTGGCATTTCGTATCGCCTGGATTACTACACGGTCGAGGAGCTCGCGCAGATTGTGACGCGCTCGGCGACTATCCTGGGCGTGACGATCGACCATCCCAGTGCACTCGAGATCGGCTCGCGTTCGCGCGGCACGCCACGTCTTGCCAACCGCCTTCTCAAGCGCGTGCGCGATTACGCACAGGTGCGTGGCAGCGGCCCTATCGAGCTCGATATCTGCCGCCAGGCGCTCGAGTTTTTCGAGATCGACGAGCTCGGTCTGGACTGGATGGATATTCGTATCTTGGAGACGCTTGCCAAGACGTTCTCCGGCCGTGCTGTAGGCCTGACGACCCTTGCCAGTGCGGTGGGCGAGGACCCGGGCACGCTCGAGGATGTCTATGAGCCCTATTTGCTGCAGTGCGGGTTGATGATTCGTACGCCGCAGGGCCGTCAGGCAACCCTTCGCACCTTTGAGCACCTGGGGATTGAACCTACCGTTTAGGGCGCTTTGTTTTGGCGGGCTGTTGGACTATCGCTGGGCATCGGGTAAACATATCGCCGTTCATCGGTTATGGGCGTTTTACTATTGCGCGCCCGTGCTATGCTGAATTGGTCTTTTTCTCATTCGGTAACGAAAGGACCGCCCATGCCTACTGACATCGAAATCGCACGTTCTGTCACGCCACTGCCTATTACCGAGGTGGCCAAGAACGCCGGCGTCGACGTTAAGCACCTTATTCCGTACGGCTTCGACAAGGCTAAGGTCGACTATTCACTGCTCAACGAGCCGACTGATCACCAGGCCAAGCTCGTCCTCGTGACCGCTATCAACCCAACGCCTGCGGGCGAGGGCAAGACCACCACGACCATCGGTCTGGCCGACGGCCTGCGTCGTCGCGGCGTCAAGAGTGCCGTGGCCCTGCGCGAACCTTCGCTCGGCCCCGTCTTTGGCGTGAAGGGCGGTGCTGCCGGCGGCGGTTGGGCTCAGGTCATCCCCATGGAGGATATCAACCTGCACTTTACCGGCGACTTCCACGCTATCGGTGCTGCCAACAACCTGCTGGCCGCCATGCTTGATAACCACATCCAGCAGGGCAATCAGCTCGGTATTGACGTTAAGCGCATCACTTGGAAGCGCGTCGTCGATATGAACGACCGTCAGCTGCGCCACGTCATCGACGGCATTGGCGGTAAGGCCCAGGGCGTGCCGCGCGAGGACGGCTTTGATATCACCGTCGCCTCCGAGGTCATGGCAATCCTGTGCCTGTCTACGAGCATCAGCGACCTCAAGGAACGCTTGGGTGAGATCGTCGTCGGCTACAGCTTTGCCGGCGAGCCCGTCCGTGCCCGCGACCTTAAGGCCCAGGGTGCCATGGCCGCGTTGCTTAAGGACGCGCTCAAGCCCAACCTGGTGCAAACGCTCGAGGGCACGCCCGCGTTTGTCCACGGCGGTCCCTTCGCCAACATTGCCCACGGCTGCAACTCTATCATGGCCACGCGTATGGCGATGCGCTTTGGCGATGTTGCCATTACCGAGGCCGGCTTCGGTGCCGATCTGGGTGCCGAGAAGTTCCTCGACATCAAGTGCCGCATGACGGGCGTTCGTCCCAGCGCCGTCGTGATCGTCGCGACCGCTCGTGCGCTTAAGTACAACGGTGGCGTCGCCAAGGCCGATCTCAACGAGGAGAACCTCGAGGCACTCAAGGCTGGCATGCCCAACCTGCTGCGTCACGTCGACAACATCCAGAACGTATATGGTCTGCCCTGCGTGGTCGCCATCAACCGCTTCCCGACGGACACCGAGGCCGAGCTTGCGCTCATCGAGTCCGAGTGCCAGAAGCTCGGCGTCAACGTTAAGCTGTCCGAGGTCTGGGCCAAGGGCGGCGAGGGCGCGCTCGAGCTTGCCGATGAGGTCATGCGTCTGATTGAGCAGCCGAGCGAGCTCAAGTTTGCCTATGAGGACGGCGCTGATGTCGCTGATGCCCTCGAGGCCGTTGCCACCAAGGTCTACCGCGCCGACGGCGTTGACTTTACGCCGGCCGCCAAGCGCCAGCTCGCCGAGCTGCGCGAGAACGGCTTTGGCAACCTGCCGGTGTGCGTGGCCAAGACGCAGTACAGCTTTAGCGACAACGCCAAGGCCCTGGGCGCTCCCGAGAACTTCCGCATCACGGTGCGCGAGCTCAAGGTTTCCGCCGGCGCCCACTTTGTGGTCGCGCTGACCGGCAGCGTTCTGACCATGCCTGGCCTGCCCAAGGTTCCCGCGGCCGAGAACATCGACGTCGACAACGACGGCAACATCACCGGTCTGTTCTAAGCCCGCTGCTCATAGCCGCTTGCCCGCCCCGCCGCGCCACCAAGGCCCGGCGGGGCTTTTTGATCCCAAGGGGACGGAAGGATTACGGCTCATTTTGCGGCTGTTGAGTCAATGAGGCTATCCGTATGGGGTCGTTTGTCCAAAACTATGCCGGTTTACTACGATGAATCGGTATACCTCGACCATATCTGGATTTTCCGATAATGACCGATTCGTCTACCTGCGGTTTTGTTTTCTTGTAATAGTAGCGTGCTCAGGTTCGGGCGATTTACCGTAGTAAACCGGCATAGTTTTGGACGTGGCGGCAATGTTGCGCAACAAGAATCACGATTTCTCCCGTACGGTGTAGGTGGAAGAACTGCGCGGGCGCATTGCGGCTGCGACGAGAGACGGGAGATGCGATGTATTGCACCAAGTGCGGAGCTCAGATACCCGATGGCTCCATATTTTGCACGAGTTGCGGAGCACACGTGGGCGCCGCCGAGGATCAAGCGGAGCCCGTGGCGTTTCCGGTAGGGGATAGTCCGGTGGTGGGCGACCCTGCTGCACCCGCGCCGTCGTCAGCTCCTGCGGGGCGACAAGCCGCGCAAGGTGCTCCGGCTCACATGGCGACACAGTCTCAATATGAGCAGCCGTTCGCCGAGGCCGCTCAGCCGTTTGTTCCGACGCCGCAGCCCAAGAAGCCCAAGCACAGGGGCCGTATCGTCGCTGCCGTTATCGGTGGCGTTGCCGTTGTCGCCATTGTCGCCGCTATCGTGATCGTGCCGCGTATCAGCGCATCTTCCGAGGTAACCTCGGGTGGCAAGGGCTATGTTGTCTGCGCATACGAGACCAAAGTGCTGCCCAAGAACAGCAAAGGAAAAAAGCTCAAGAGCTATACCGTCGAGCTGGCGCCGGTGTCTGGCAAGGGCAAGAGCTACACCATCAAAGTGGATGGCGAGGACGGCTTTGCCATGGAGGACTTTGGCGAGCTGCCCGACCAGAAATACCAGATGACCATCACCTCGGGCAAGGGCAAAAAGAAGAGCACGACCACCATGAAGGTCGACTATACCAAGGAAGGCTCGGACGCCCCCGAGAACGTCGAGCTCACGCCTGTCTCTTATACACATCTGACGCTGCCGACGAATAGCCTT
>UQSC01000106.1 GCA_900543615.1 uncultured Collinsella sp.
CGAGATCAGCCTCGGTCTCGTGGGCTCGGAGATGTGTATAAGAGACAGTCTTCAGGCAGATCAGCGTCTTGAAGATCGCGGTGGAGGTGGGGTTGGTCGTCGGGATGACGGCGCCCACGATGCCGATGGGCTCGGCGATCTTGGTGATGCCGTAAGCCTCGTCGCGCTCCAGGACACCACAGGTCTTGGTGTTCTTGTAAGCGTTGTAGATGTACTCTGCGGCGTAGTGGTTCTTGATGACCTTGTCCTCAAGAACGCCGCGGCCGGTCTCCTCGATGGCCATCTTCGCCAACGGGATACGAGCCTTGTTGGCGGCCATGGCGGCCTCATAGAAGATCTTGTCGACCTGCTCCTGCGTGTACGTAGCAAAAAGCGCCTGGGCCTCTCGCATCTGAGCGAGCTTAGCCTCAAGCGCCTCTACGTTGTCCACAATTGCGGGAGTAGTGTTTTCCGGTGACTTTTTCACCATTTGTGTCTCCTTGCGATCGGAGATTTACCCTACGCCTTGCATGATAGCAAGAAATTATTCGGTGAACGGTAAGATTCCCGTAAAAGGCACACTAAAACGCTTCAATAAACTGAAACGCTTTAAATATAACTATCTGCCTGCTGCATCGCCCCGCTCATTGGGGACAGACTTACATGAGTGCTTTCACTCATTTGGGACAGACATTGTTTTGCCCTTTTGCCGTTCTGGGCCTGTTTTTGCCGCTCATTGGATATAAATAGGTCACAGGCTCAGCATTTCGCGTTCCTTCTCTCCTTTTAGGTGTTGCCTGTTCAGTTTTTGAAAGGAGAGATTATGCCTCGATGTGCCCGCGCCGTTTCGCTCACCGGTTATTACCACGTCTTTGACCGTGGTAACTCTAAACAGATTATTTTTGAAGATGACTCTGACCGATATCGTTTCTTATCGGACATCTCGGACAGGTTCGCGCACCATAAAGTGGCGGTGTTGGCTTGGTGCCTTATGGACAATCACTTTCATTTGATGGTTGATGATCCGTTCGACAATCTTTCAAAGGCGATGCAGTGCGCATTGACGGCATATGCTAAGTATTTCAATGGGAAAACGGGGAGAACGGGGCATCTCTTTGATAATCGCTATTCGCGGGTCGCTGTTGAGTCGGACACGCAAGCGGTGCAACTGCTCGACTATATCCATCTCAATCCCGTGAAAGGTGCGCTCGACTCACTCGAGGCGTACCGCTGGTCAAGCTACAAGGCATATGAGCTGGGCTATGATCCCTTTGACATCTGTGATGCGGCCCCTATGCTCGATATTGTCGGAGGCTCCCGTTGCTATTGCGAGCATCTCAAGGAAGTTGCCGAGCGCATCTGGTCAGTGGAGGTTCTTCCACGCCGGCGGATCCCCGATGAGGAGGTCCTTTCATTGCGCGCGAAGTGCTTCCGAGCATAGATCCTGCGATGCTCAAGGCCCTGCCACGCCCCGATCGCGATGCCTGTCTGCTGAGGCTCAGGCGGGCGCATCTCACGGTCAAGCAAATTGCCCGTATCACCGGAATCGGCGCCACAAGCGTAACCAAGGCCACCGCGGGCTGGAACGGGGCGGCGTGAGGTACGTACTGGTGGCGATCGAAGCGCCGTGAGTTCGTCGATGCACTGTGAGCTTTGGAAAGCACTCATCTAAGTCTGTCCCCAATGCGTGAAAGCACTCATGTAAGCCTGTCCCCAATGAGTGCAAAAAGGCGCCCTCCGTAGGGGAGGGCGCCTTTGGTAAGTTCTATGTGAACGCGAGGTCTTTGACCCGGAGAGTCCGAGGTACTTGTTGGTAAGACCTTATTTAGGAGCGCGCAACCTTGCCGGACTTGAGGCAGGTGGAGCAAACGTTCATCTTGCGACGGTGACCATCGACGACGACGTAGACGCGCTGGATGTTGGGGCGGAACTTACGGTTGGTGACGCGGTGAGAGTGGCTGATGGAGCGACCGGCAACGGGGTGCTTACCGCAAACTTCGCAAACTTTGGACATAACTGACCCTCCTTGGGCGACAAACGAACATGTCGCGTTAACAAACAAGCCTGAACTATAGCACAGAAGTCGCTCCCTGTGCGCAATCTACACAGAGATATTCCTCTTTTGGCGATAGTGCCCACGCTACGGCCCTGGACGTAGATCCGATTTGCGTGCAGCAGAGGGGATTATGCCAGCTCGTGCGTGCGTTTTCAAGCTCGTCCCACAAATATATATAGGTTTATGGAGCATTGGGCTCCGTTTACGGATTGCTCTGTATTTACGCTCGCAATTAAGCTCGAGGTTGGCTACACTATCCCTTGACCATTAAAGGGGTACGAGATACCCACATGGAATTACATAGCTGCCAAAGAGCAGCCTTTCCTGTGGGTGTCTGGTCCGCTTTAAGCGGTCGGGCATCTATTTTTTTGACTGTGTCAGCAGTCAAGACATGTGAGGAAGGAGATCGATGGGCACGACTTCCCCCAAGGCGGTCATCATGGACGAGACCGCCGTCAATCGAGCGATGACCCGCATCGCGCACGAGATTCTCGAGCGCAACGAGGGCTGTGAAGACCTCGCTCTGGTCGGCATCGTCACGCGCGGCGACCTTCTGGCAAAGAAACTCGCCGAGGAGATCAAGGAGATCGAGGGCGTCGAAGTTCCGCTCGGCAGCCTCGACATCAGCTTCTACCGTGATGACTACGCTACCAATTTCGCTCCCGCGATCCACGCCACTAACATTCCCTTTAGCGTCGACGGCAAGCGCGTCGTGCTGGTGGACGACATCCTGTACACGGGCCGTACCATCCGCGCCGCTCTGGACGCCGTCATGGACCTGGGCCGTCCGAGCCGTATTGAGCTGGCAGTTCTCGTTGACCGCGGTCACCGCGAGCTCCCCATCTCGCCGGACTTTGTCGGCAAGAACGTTCCCTCGTCGCATGAGGAGAACGTGCACCTATATATGAAGGAAGTCGACGGCCACACCGCCGTCGAGATTAACGACGTCGCGCCGGGTTCCCACGTGGGCTCCGCGCCGCTGGGAGGTGAGTAGTACCGTGGCGTTCAACCATAAGCACCTGATCGACATTACCGAGTACTCCGAAGAGGACATCAAGCTCATCCTCGAGACCGCCAAGGCGTTCTCCGAGGTCAACGAGCGTGCGATCAAGAAGGTCCCCACGCTCAAGGGCAAGACCATCGTCAACATGTTCAACGAGCCCTCGACGCGCACCCGCAGCTCCTTCGAGCTCGCCGAGAAGCGTCTTTCGGCCGATAGCCTTAACTTTGGCGGCTCCTCGACCTCCACGGTCAAGGGTGAGAGCCTCGTCGACACCGTCGAGACCCTCAACGCCTACAAGATCGACTGCATCGTCGTGCGCGATAAGCACGCCGGTGCTCCCTACATCGTCACGCAGAACTCGCCCGCGAGCGTCATCTGCGCCGGCGACGGCAAGCACAACCATCCCACGCAGGCCCTGCTCGACCTGTACACCATCTGGGAGCACAAGGGTGACTTCCACGGTCTGAAGGTCGCTGTCGTCGGCGATATCGCGCACTCCCGCGTCTGCGGCTCGCTGATCCCCGCCCTTAAGATCATGGGCTGCGAGACCTACGCCGTCGCCCCCGGCACGCTGCTGCCGCCGGCGCCCGAGGTTCTGGGCTGCGACCACGTGACGAGCGACCTCGATTCCGTCCTGCCCGAGCTGGACGTCGTCTACATGCTGCGCGTGCAGCAGGAGCGCCTCGAGGGTGCCCCGTTCCCGACCATTCGCGAGTACCACAGGCTCTTCGGCCTGACCAAGGACCGCGAGAAGCTCATGAAGCCCGATGCGATCATCTGCCACCCGGGTCCCATCAACCGCGGCGTCGAGTTCGACTCCTATATGGCCGACCACCCGCAACGCTCCGTCATCCTGGAGCAGGTCTACGCCGGTATCTGCGTGCGTATGGCTATCCTGTATCTGCTGCTTGGAGGTGCCGATAATGGCCTTGCTTCTTAAGAATGCCCACGTCGTCGACCCGTCCGTCGAGCTTGACGGTGTCGTTGACGTCCTGATTGACGGCGACAAGATCGCCGAGGTCGGCGAGAATCTCGCCGTCGAGGGAGCCGAGGTCCGCGACCTTTCCGGCAAGTACCTCGTCCCCGGCCTGGTGGATATGCACGTTCACCTTCGCGAGCCCGGCTACGAGGTCAAAGAGGACATCGAGAGCGGTACCCGCGCAGCTGCCAAGGGCGGCTTTACCGGCGTGTGCGCCATGCCCAACACCGATCCCGTCACCGATAACGGCACTGTCGTGGAGTTCGTCAAGTCCCGCGCTGCCGAGGTCGGCCACTGCCGCGTCTATCCGTCGGGCGCCATGACCCGCGGTCTTAAGGGCGAGGCCATGTCCGAGATGGGCGATATGGTCGCCCACGGCGCCGTCGCCTTCACCGACGACGGCCGCGGCGTGCAGGGCGCAGGCATGCTCCGTCGCTGCATGGACTACGGCAAGATGTTCGGCAAGGTCTTTATGAGCCACTGCCAGGACGAGGACCTGGTCGGTCACGGCCAGATCAACGAGGGCAAGGTCTCGACCCGTCTGGCCCTCGAGGGCTGGCCGGCTGCCGGCGAGGAGCTCCAGATCGCCCGCGACATCGAGATCGCCAAGCTGACCGGTGCCAAGCTGCACATCCAGCACATCTCCACCGCCCATGGTCTGGAGATCGTGCGTGCCGGTAAGGCTGCTGGCGTTCAGGTTACCTGCGAGGCTACCCCGCACCACATGTTCCTGACCGAGAACGACCTGGACGAGACCTACAACACCTCGCTCAAGGTCAATCCGCCGCTGCGTACCGAGGAAGATGCCGAGGCCATCCGTCAGGGCGTCATCGACGGCACCGTCGACGCTATCGTCACCGATCACGCTCCCCACACCCCGTGGGAGAAGGCCCGCGAGTTCGAGCTTGCGCCCTTTGGCATGATCGGCCTCGAGACCTCCCTGTCGCTCGTACTCACCGAGCTGGTCAACACGGGCAAGATGAGCGTGGGCCGCATGGTTGAGCTCATGGCTATCAAGCCTCGTGAGATTCTGGGCCTCGACCAGGTTCAGGTCAAGGCGGGCTCCGTTGCCGACCTGACCGTGTTCGACCCCTCTGCCACCTGGACGGTCGGCGAGGACGGTTACGAGTCGCGCGCCGAGAACTCCGGTTTTGCCGGCCGCACGCTTACCGGTCGTGCCACCGATGTGTTTGTCGGCGGTAAGCAGACGCTCGCCGACGGCTGCATCTGCTAGCATAGCCTTATCGCTTTTGTGCGCGGTGCCCTTGCGGTGCCGCGCTTTCTGTTCGTTTTGACCATGCAATCGCATGGGGGATTGGAGCGTCTATGCCCACACCTTCCACTGCACGCATGCACGACTTCGAGGTCGTCTCGAACCAGGAGATCGCCGACGGCATCTTCTCGCTCGTTATTTCGGCCCCCAAGCTTGCAAGTGCGCTCAAGCCCGGTCAGTTTGTGAACATCGCCGTGCCCGGCGATGCCTCCTCGCTGCTTCGCGTGCCCTTGAGCTTCTATCGCGCCGACGCCGAGGCCGGTACCGTCGAGCTGTGGTACGCCGTCGTGGGCGACGACACCCGTCGCCTGTCGCAGATGACCCCCGGCTCCAAGTCCAACCTGTTGGGCCCTGGCGGTCGCGGCTGGCTTGTTCCCGAGGGCACCAGGAAGGCGTTGCTCGTGGCAGGCGGCATCGGTGTTCCGCCCGTGCTCTGCCTCGCTGGCATGCTTGCCGAGCAGGGCGTGGATGTCGACGTGTGCCTGGGCTTTGGCACCGCTTCCAAGGCCGTGGGTGTCGATGAGTTCCGCGCGCTGGGCGCCACGGTCAACGTGTGCACCGACGACGGCTCGCTGGGCTCGCACGGTTTTTGCACCGACCCGGCAGCCGAGCTGCTCGGCGAGGGCGGCTACGACTACGTCGCCAGCTGCGGCCCCGCCGTCATGATGAAGAAAGTCGCCGCCGCTGCCGCCGAGGCCGGTGCGTACTGCGAGGTGTCGCTCGAGCGCATGATGAGCTGTGGCTTTGGCGCCTGCAACACCTGCAATGTCGAGACGGTCGACGGTATGAAGGGTGCTTGCATGTGCGGCCCCGTGTTCGATGCTTCCAAGGTGGTGGTCTTCTAGTGGGTACCGTGAACATGGCCGTCGATTTCGGCGGCGTCAAGATGCAGCTGTCTCTTATACACATCTCCGAGCCCACGAGACCGAGGCTGATCTCG
>UQSC01000107.1 GCA_900543615.1 uncultured Collinsella sp.
GGCTCGGAGATGTGTATAAGAGACAGACCCTCGATGACACCTCGCTGCCTTACGAACGTTTCGTTCGCCACCTGCAGTTTTTCGCACAGCGAGCGCTCGATCCTACGGCCGGGCAAATCAATGGCGACGCGCTGTTCCGAATCGATGAAACGGCGTATCCGTGTGCATTCTCGTGCGCGGACGCCATAGCCGCCCACTTGTCGTCTACCTATAACGTTGTCGTTACCAATGCCGAGAAGAGTTATCTCGCGTATCACATTGTTAACCTGCTTGGAGAACCTGGTCTCTAGGCATAACGTGTCCACACATCGATTGATATAAGGCAAGGCTCACGGTCTTGTCCAGGGCACATCTGTCTTAATTTGCGGAAAAGGAAGGGGAGTACCGCTATGACCGCAAAAAAGAAGTTCAATTTCAAAGCGCCGTTGGAGGTGTTCGCGAAGTCGATCGTCCAGCCGATGATGTATCTCTCGGTTGCCGGCATCCTGCTCATCGTGGGCATCATTCTGACCAACAAGACCATCTGCGCCATGATCCCTGTGCTGGGCTTCGGTCCGTTCCAGCTTGTGGGCGCCGTTGTCTATCAGTCGCTGATGTTTATCATCAACAACCTCTCGATTCTGTTCTGCGTGGGCATCGCCGGCGCCATGGCAAAGAAGAACAAGGGCCATGCTTCGCTGATCGCCCTGATGTCGTTCTTCCTGTTCCTGCAGGCTAACAACATCGTGCTCAACGCCACCGGCTCTCTTGCCGATGCGAACGGCATGCTCGGTCTTACCGGAACCGGCCAGGCCACCGTTATGGGCATTCAGGTGCTCGATACCGGCGTGTTTGGCGGCATCATCCTTGGTTGCATCACCGGTGCCGTGTTCAACAAGTACTCGAACAAGCAGTTCCCCATTGCCCTTTCGATGTTCTCGGGCGTTCGCTTCCCGTTCCTGATCATGATCATCATTTCCTGGATCATGGGCGCTGGCTTCTGCATCATTTGGCCTCCGGTTCAGGGTGCCATCTCCCCCGTCGCCGGTATTATTAAGGAATCCGGCAACATCGGCCTCTTTATCTACGGCATGCTCAACAAGCTGCTCGTTCCCACCGGTCTGCACCACCTCATCTACACCCCGTTCCAGTTCTCCGATGTGGGTGGCACCCTGACGCTGGGCGATCAGGTTATCGCCGGTGCCTACCCCATCCGTGTCGCCGAGATGGCAATGACGGGTCAGCCCTTCTCCGATAGCACCTACTTCAACAGCTATACCTTTAACAACCTGTGGCCCTACATCGGTATCGGTCTCGCCTTCATCGTCACCGCTTACAAGGGGAACAAGGATAAGACCAAAGCTGTTATCATCCCGCTGATCATCACCGCCGTGCTCTCCTGTGTCACCGAGCCCATGGACTTCCTCTTTGTCTTTGCCGCTCCCGTGCTCTTTGTCGTTCACTCGGTTCTTTCCGGCATCTTCCTGGTCCTGCTCAAGGTCCTCTCCGTGCCCGCTTCGACTGCAGGCGGCATCATCAACATCGTGGTTTCCAACCTGGTCCTCGGTGTCGATAAGACCAACTGGCCGGTTATGCTGGTGCTTGGAGTCGTCAACGCCGCTCTGTACTTCTTCCTCTTCACCTTCCTCATCAAGAAGCTCAACCTTCACACGCCTGGTCGCGAGGAGGAGTCCGAGCTCGCCGAGTCCGTTGCCGAGGGCGAGGCCGCCGCGTCTGTCGCGGTGAAGCAGGGCGCTGTTGCCGCGGCTCCCGCAGAGGGCGTCGACGCAGGTATTGCCGACCTGGTCGCAGGTCTTGGTGGCAAGGACAACATCGAGGAGCTCGAGAACTGCTTTACGCGTCTCCGCGTGAACGTTAAGAACCCGGACCTCATCAATGAGGACCTCATCAACCACGTGCCCAACAGCGGCATCAACCGCAACGGCAATAATATCCAGATCATCTTTGGCATGAAGGTCGCCGAGATGCGCGACAAAGTCGAGAACGCAATTGAGAAGGAGCAGTAAACAATGATCATTACTCTGTGTGGTGGCGGATCCACCTTTACCCCCGGCATCGTCAAGTCCATCGCCCTGCGCAAGGACGAGCTCGATGTTGACGAGATTCGTCTGTACGACATCAACGAGGAACGCCAGCGCAAGATCGGCGTGCTCGTGGACTGGATTTTGCATGAGGACCTCGGCCTGGACATCAAGCTCACGGTGACAACCGACAAGGAGACTGCTTTTACGGATGCCAGCTTCGTGTTTGCCCAGATGCGCGTGGGCGGCTACGCCATGCGCGAACAGGACGAGAAGATTCCGCTGCGTCACGGCTGCGTGGGTCAGGAGACTTGCGGTTGCGGCGGCCTTGCCTACGGCATGCGCACCATCTTCCCCATGGTCGAGCTGATCGATGACGTTGAGAAGTACGCCAAGAAGGACTACTGGATTCTCAACTACTCCAACCCTGCCGCCATCGTCTCCGAGGGCTGCCGTGTGCTGCGTCCCAACGCTCGCATCATCAACATCTGCGACATGCCGATCGCGATCATCGACGTGGTTTGCGCCGCGCTCGATATCGACAAGAAGGATGTTGAGTACGATTACTTTGGCCTCAACCACTTTGGTTGGTTCACCTCGATCCGCCACAAGGGCGAGGAGGTCCTGCCGCAGCTGCGCGAGTACATCAAGGAGCATGAGATTCTGCTGCCCGATTCTTACCTCAAGGGCATGGGCTCGCTCATGGCAAAGAAGCCCGAGGAGACCGCCGACGAGCATCCCGAGCAGAACCGTCACACCAAGGGCAGCTGGTACTACGTTTGGAAGGGCGAGTACGAGATCATGGAGTGCTTCCCGGAGTACCTGCCCAACACGTATCTGAACTACTACCTGCAGCAGAAGGAGTTCGTCGAGCATTCCAACCCCGAGCGCACCCGTGCGAATGAGGTTGAGGAGACGCGCGAGAAGAACCTCTTCGACGGCATCGACCACTACGAGAAGACGGGCGAGATCGACGAGAGCACGTTCTATGCGGGCAGCCACGGCGACTGGATTGCCGACCTGGCTATCGCTCTGAAGAACGATACCAAGCAGCGCTTCCTGGTCATTTGCGAGAACAAGGGCGCTATCCCCAACATGCCCTACGACGCTATGGTCGAGCTGCCTGCCTACATTGGCAAGAATGGCCCCGAGGTCATCAGCCGCGACAACATCCCTCTGTTCCAGCAGGGCCTCATGATGCAGCAGCTGAACTCCGAGAAGCTCGTGGTCGAGGCTACGATCGAGGGTTCGTACGAGAAGGCGCTCAAGGCCTTTACGCTGAACAAGACCGTGCCGTCGATGAAGGTTGCCAAGGAGGTTCTCGACGACATGATCGAGGCCAACAAGGGTTACTGGCCCGAGCTTAAGTAAAAGCAACAGGGTCGCTGACCGCATACCTAGAGCAATGCCCCGTCCACGTGATTGCGTGGGCGGGGCATTGTCATTTGGTGCAAGGAGTGTCCCTGGGTGCCGGCAGAAAAGGAACGTCCCTAAGTGCCGCATTGTGGGTAACGCGTTTTACCAAATATGGCATTTATCTGCGGTAATGTTCTATTTCACCGCTGAGGGTGACATTTCATGCCGCCTGCCGAACTGCGTGGAGACCTAACAACTTTTTAGGTCAGTGTTGTGCGTGTAGCAATTTCGCCCGGCCTCGCCTCCGGGCTGCCATGTGAGAGGGGATCTTATGGCTCGACTGCATGTAATGGAACGCAGCCACGCTCAGGCCGTCATGGACGACCTGCACGATGCGCTCGGACGTCGTCTGGCGGTGAGCTCGCTCGCCCCGTGTCCCGTGGAGTTTACGGCAGCGCTCGTCAACCTGTGCTCCACCCAGAGCTGCGGCAAGTGCACGCCCTGCCGCGTGGGCCTGAGCGCGCTGAGCGACCTGCTCGCTGATGTGCTCGAAGGGCGCGCCGATGAGTCCACGCTCAACCTGATTGAGCGCACCGCCCGCACCATCTACCTTTCGAGCGACTGCGCCATCGGCTACGAAGCTGGCGCCATGGCACTCACGGCTATTCGCGGCTTTCGCGACGATTTTGAGCACCACATCCGCGAGCACTCCTGCGGCTTTGACCGCGAGGCTCGCGTCCCGTGTGTCTCGGGCTGCCCGGCGCACGTCGACATTCCCGGTTACATTTCGCTCGTCGAGGCAGGCCGTTATGCCGACGCCGTCAAGGTCATCCGCAAGAACAACCCGCTACCGCTCGTCTGTGGCCTGGTGTGCGAGCATCCCTGCGAGATGCATTGCCGCCGTGGCATGGTCGATGATCCCATGAACATCCTTGCCCTTAAGCGTTTTGCCGTTGAGCACAGTGACCTCAACGACCACAAGCCGCATGTAGTGGACAACACCGGTAAGCGCGTCGCCGTGATCGGCGGCGGCCCGGCCGGCCTTTCCTGTGCCTACTACCTGGCCGTGATGGGTCATAAGGTGACCATCTTTGAGCAGCGCCACCACCTGGGCGGCATGCTGCGCTATGGCATTCCCAGCTACCGTCTGCCGCGCGAGCGCCTGCAGGCCGAGATCGACTGGATCTTGAGCGCCGGCATCGACGTTGAGCTCGATCACTCCGTCAACGGCGAGGAGCTTGCCCGCCTGCGCGACGAGTTCGATGCCGTCTACCTGGCCATCGGTGCCCACAGCGATAAGAAGCTCGGCCTTCCGGGCGAAGAGGCGCCCGGCGTGGAGTCGGCCGTCAAGATGCTGCGTGCCATTGGAGACGACGAACTGCCCGACCTGAGCGGCCAGCGCGTGTGCGTCATCGGCGGCGGCAACGTGGCCATGGACGTGGCGCGCTCTGCCGTGCGCTGCGGCGCCGAAAAGGTGAGCATCGTCTACCGCCGTCGCATCTGCGATATGACGGCTCAGGACGCCGAAATCGCCGGCGCCCAGGCCGAGGGTTGCGAGGTTCTGGAGCTCACGGCGCCGCTCGCCATCGAGACGGGCGAAGATGGTCGCGTGAGCGGCCTGCGCGTGCAACCGCAGATTATCGGCGAGCCCCGTCGCGGTCGTCCGGCCCCGCGTGCCGCCGCGACGCCCGAGCGCGTCATCCCCTGCGAGCGCGTGTTTGTTGCCATTGGCCAGGACATCGACTCCAAGCCGTTTGAGGACATGGGCATCGCCTGCAAGTGGGGTCGCGTCATCACCGATTCGGACGGCGCCGTGCCCAACTTCGATGGCCTCTTTAGCGGCGGTGACTGCCAGACCGGCCCCGCCACCGTCATCCGCGCCATCAATGCCGGCCGCGTGGCTTCGGCAAATATCGACCGCTACCTTGGTTTCGACCACAAGATCAAGCTCGAGGTTGAGCTGCCGACCGTCCAGTTTAAGGGCAAGCATGAGTGCGGCCGCTGCGAGTTGGGCGAGCGCGAGGCCGGCGAGCGCATCCACGACTGGAATCTGGTCGAACAGGGCCTTACCGAGGAGGAGGCACGCCAAGAGGCGAGTCGCTGCCTGCGTTGCGACCACTTTGGCTTTGGCGCGTTCCGCGGAGGGAGGAACCTGGAATGGTAGAGCTCAACAACCCCACTGTCAGCGATAACACCGAAAGCGGAGCACTCAATATGGTCAAGCTCACTATCGATAATTGCGAGGTCGTGGTACCCGAGCACACCACGATCCTGGACGCGGCCAAGTCCGTCGGCATCCAGATTCCCACCCTGTGCTACCTGCGCGATCTGAACGAGATCGGCGGCTGCCGCGTGTGCGTGGTCGAGGTTGAGGGCTGCGACCAGCTGGTTGCCGCCTGCAACAACTACGTGCTCGATGGTATGGTGGTCCACACCAACAGCCCCAAGGCCCGCGAGGCGCGCCGCACCAACGTGCAGCTGCTGCTTTCGCAGCACGATTCACGCTGCACGAGCTGTGTGCGCAGCGGTAACTGCAACCTGCAGACCATTGCCAACGACCTGGGCATTTTCTATCTGCCGTATCAAAGGCATTTGGCGGGCGAGGGCTGGGATTTCGATTTCCCCATCATCCGCGAAAACGACAAGTGCATTAAATGCATGCGCTGCATCAAGGTGTGCGAGAGCGTGCAGGGCCTAGGGATTTGGGACCTGACCAACCGCGCCACGCATACCGCTGTGGGTACTCGCGGGCGCGCACCGATCGGCAAGACCGATTGCGTCGCGTGCGGCCAGTGCATCACGC
>UQSC01000108.1 GCA_900543615.1 uncultured Collinsella sp.
CGTGGGCTCGGAGATGTGTATAAGAGACAGCGTGGAGCATGGTGCGGGCTTCGTCCTCGTTTGCCGGCTTACCCAAAATCTTGCCATCGAAGGTGACGATGGTGTCGGCCGCGATGGTCAGCTCACTGGGATCGGCGTGCTCGGCGGCAACGGCGGCTGCCTTAGCGCGTGCCAGGCGCTCGACAAGTGTAAGCGGGGCCTCGTCATCAAAAGGAGTCTCGTCGATGTCAGCGGGAATGACGCGGATGTCGTAGCCCGCTTCGCGCATGAGCTCGATGCGGCGCGGTGATTGCGAAGCCAAAATCATAGCTGGATGCCCTCGGCAACCTTCTCGACAGCCTTGTCGCCGGCGAGCGTACGCAGCAGCTCAAGCGCAAAGGGGAGCGACTGGGCCATGCCGCTGGCGGTGATGATGTTGCCGTCGTGCGTGACCTTGTCGCCGGTATAGGCACCCTCGGGGAAGCTCTTCTCAAAGCCGGGGAAGCACGTGGCGTGGCGTCCCTCGAGCAGGTCAAGCTCGCCCAGGATAAATGGGGCGGCGCAGATGGCGGCAACATGCTTGGTTGCGGCGAACTCGCAGACTACGTCGCAGACGCGCTGGTCGGCGCGCAGGTTGGTGGCGCCGGGCAGACCGCCGGGCAGTACGACGCAGTCGTACTCGTCAAAGTTAATCTCGTCAAAGAGTGCGTCGCAGGTTACGGGAATCTGTAGTGAGCTTACGACCTCGCGCGTGGGCATAATCGAGACGAGCGTGGCACGCACGCCGCCGCGACGCATGACATCGACCATGGTCAGGCATTCAATCGTTTCAAAGCCATCGGCGGCAAGAACGGCAACGCTGGGCATAAGGGTTCCTTTCAAAAAGCGGCATACAATTAGCCGTCTTATACCCCGAAGACCCCCGCTTGCCACGCACCAATCTCAAAAAGACCGGTCGTGCCTGGGTGTTGCGCGCTAGGAGGGGCTTGCGGCGCGGCGATAAAATCTCGGCATCCGTCATCTTTCGCTACATGAGGAGCTGATTTGCGATGATTAGTGTATTCGATCTTCTCGTTTTGCTAGTTGTATTTGGCGGTGTCGCGGCTGTCGCCTTTGCTGTTATCTTGAACAAGGAATCGTCGAATAAGCCTCAGCCTCCGCAGTCCAATCCGTACCAGCAAATGCCTCCCGTGCAACAGGTCCCGCCGACGCAGCAGGTGCCGACCGCGATCGATGATGCTCAGCCAGTTGAGCCCGCTCATTTTTGCGCTCAGTGCGGCTCAATGGTGGATGCAAATGCCTCCTTCTGCCAAAACTGCGGAGCTCCCGTCAACCATCAGTGATTTTTCTGGGACGGGGATTAAATAATCATTCGGTACACAATGATTATTTAATCCCCGTCCCATTTTCATCAGGCGTTACCGACTTTTTTCTCGCCGGGAATTGTTGCGCAACAGATTTTGCTTTTTCGGGCTTAGCGTACTCTCAGGTCTTACTCACCTCTCGTTCGAAAGGGGCAACCATGCCAAATGTGAGAAAAATGAAATGGGGGGGCTTCTAATAGCCGGCCTGGCGCTGGCTGCTAGCCTTATTGTCGCGCCGCTGGGCGCCTATGCTGCCGACGTCCCCACGCCCGAATTGAAGGACAGTTTCGTAGTGTCGGGCGAATTGTTTGACAGGTCTTTGTCGGGAAAATACCTGATTCTAAAGCAGGGCCACTCTGGGGATGGTACCCAGCTGCTAGTGGTGAATGCGGATGATGGATCACAAATACAAGCCTCAACCTTTATTGATGACTATGTTTGCGGAAGCGGTAACTACAATGGAGCTTATTGTTTCTCCAATAAAGAGGACTTCTTTTATTCGTACGATCCAGAGCAATCGGAAATCATTGGCTATCCGTTAGGGGATAAAGGCGAATTGGAGTCTACTCCCGTAGATCCTTCCGCTGTTGAAAATGAGCTTTGGCAGCTTGGCTTGTCTGATGACGGCAACACTTTTTTCTTGACCTCTACTGATGGCGTGTCTGTTAGATTCAGTAAGCTTGACCGCAAGACGGGAAAGGTTCTCTCAGTCTATTCGGCTCCGTTTTTCGAGGACAAGGGCGAATGGTCGACCTATACCTCCTGTTCGGCATGGACGTCTTTAGACGGTAAATATGGTTATGTGAATAATGTAACTGACGGTAAGCTGACAACAATTAACTTGGATGCTGAAACCATTGTTAATGAGATAAGCATACGGGCCCTCGAACTATCATCATCAATCGAATCTCCAATGCGTGTGATGGCGGGTGGAACCTTGTTTTCAAGCGGCGTATTTGCTTCGAATAAAGGCGAAGTTACAGTCACCAATGAGCGAAAAGAAATGTTGGAGTACTCAAAATGGTATGAGTGCACATGCAACGCAGATGGATCGTTGATGGGCATGCTGTCCAGCCAGCTTGACGGGGGAGGCTCTTCGAGCTCGGAGCGCGTCAGCGAGTGTTCTCTTTCGGTTGTAGATTCCGTTACGGGTAAAACAAAATGGAAATCCGCATTTAGCGTGAAGAATTATTCTGACATAACGTGCATTTCGTCTTTGTCAAGTGACGGAGCATTTGCTTTAGTATACGCCGCAGATGAGAATGGATCCGGTTTGCTCTATCTGGTTGATACCAAGACTGGATCGTCCTCTCAAATATCCTTAAAAAGCGATTATGACGTATCTGGGTTCGGAGCGTATTTCCCGCAAGATAATTCAAAGGTTTACGTTGCGCAAGATCTTGGTGACGGTAGCGCATCAATTGATATTTACGAGATCGGTGCCTCGGGAGGCCTGCTGTCTCCTGCGGCCCAGCACGATGGCGACTCATCCTCGGTCAACCCAATTATCATTGTCGTTGTAGTTGCGATTCTTCTTGCGGCGGGCGTTGGCGGCTTCGTTGTCATTCGCATGCGCAAACACTCTAAGGGGTATGCGGCAACCGCGAATGGCACTATCTCCGCTGCGCCTCAGCAGACGGTTCCGCAGAATTTCGTCGGACAGCAGACTCAGGCCCAGCTGCAGCAGGCGCCCATGCCTTTGGAAGCTCCGCGATTCTGCGGTTCGTGCGGTGGTCCCCTCGTTCCTGGTACACGGTTCTGTCCGCATTGTGGTGCACCGGTAAAGCACTAAGCGCATGCCGGGGGAGCGATTAAAACAAAATCGCGACATGTTGATGGTCGCGGGCATCTTTGCGGTGCTCGCGACCATCGCGGATATGTTTCGCGATACCGTGGGATTCTCTTGCAACCCTATCTACTTGGTCCATGTCTTGGGGCACATCGCCTTTTTCTACGTAGCGTTTATGCTTGGCGACTATCTGATCGATCGGTTCCTGGTGGGACGCAAAGGTGTTGTTGACGTCCCACGGCAAGACCATGCTGGATGGTTTAACAACTTGTGCGACATGGCGTTCTCTGGCATCCCGCAGACATACGCATTCGGCGGCATCATAAAACTGGGCGCAATCATCTACGCCTGCTGGTCTCCGCTGTTGGTCCTTCTGTTCCCGGGCGTGATCTGGTGGGACACTCGCCAGCAGCTTTTGCAGTACAACGGCTTACCCAATGCCTTGCCGGATGGCGTCATCACCGACCACCATCCAGTGCTCGATACCTATCTGTACGGATGGTTTACCGACCTAGGCCGTGCGCTGGGAAGCGTTGATGCTGGGGTGTACGCCTTCTGCCTGGTACAAGCGTTTCTGACGGCGTGTGCCTTGGCGTGCTGCCTTGTTTTGGTACGCCGCATGGGCAGCGGACGTGGCGTTTGCCTGGCACTGCTGGCGCTTGTGTGCCTGTATTGGCACCTTCCCATTTATGCCTCGGCCATGGCGAAGGACGCCACCTTCCTGCCGTTTTTCTTGCTGTTCTCGGTTGCCTCCATTGAGGTCATGCGCTCGAGGGGGCAACTCCTGAGGGCACCCGGTTTCCTTGCTTTATACGTTGCGCTTCTGCTTCTGGCTTCGCTGACGCGTAAGACCGGCCTGATTCTCGTGCTGATTGTCCTGGTTGTCGTGTTCTTTAGGGTAGCGGGTCGGCGCGGGCGAGTTGTCGTTGCGGCAATGGCGGTCGGCGCTTCTCTGTTTATGACGGTCCTTATGCCAACGGCCGTGCTTCCCGCTTTGGGGTGCGAGCCTGGTGGCAAGCAGGAGGTCTACGGTCTTATGTTTCAGCAGTCTGCGTTGCTGATGCGTGACCACGGGGACGAGCTTCCGGAATGGCAGCGTCAAGAGATAGAGCGCGCCATCGGGGAGGATGGTAAGAACAACTACACGTGGTTTTTAACCGACTCCGTTAAAGACCCCACGTTTGGTAAGGCCGACGAGCTCGATTTTGCAGCCTATTTTGGCGTGTGGGTAGCGGGGCTCCTGCAGCATCCACTTTGTTATCTCGAGGCGTATCTGGGAGTGCAGATTGGCTGGTATGCCATGCCAGCGGCGGGAAGCGAGGCCTTGTCGCCCTATGTGACTCCTGTCGACGGGCACAACGTGAGCCATGTGTTTCCCCGCTCGCGGGACCTGGGACTGAGCTGGTCCGATGCGACCTTGGGCCGCAGTGTCGAGTCGCTCGTCGCATGGTTTCAGTCGACGCCGGTCGGCATGCTTGTCGGCGCCAAGGCGCTTTGGTCGACCTGGGGTATAGCGTTTCTGCTGCTGGAGATAAAACGTCGTGCGCCCCAGAAACTCTATCTGATGGCGCCACTCGTTGCGGCAAACCTTGTTCTTTGGATCTCGCCGACGTCGTATACGACCGAGTCGATGCGCTACCTACTGCCGTTGTTGTTCTGGCTGCCCGTGAGCGCAGCGATAACTTTTGCCAGTGTTGCATCGACCGAATAAAACCGAGCCAAGGGATTGGGCACTTATCGACCGTATATCGCTGCGGGGCAGCTAATTTGGGACGGGGCTTTTTTAGCTACCCTTTTTGGACGACTTCGCACTCTTTTATTCAATGTAAGGGTAGCTAAAAAAGCCCCGTCCCAAATTAGCTGCCCAGTGCAATGACCGTGTGGTTAGTTGCGCTTGAGGTGGACGACCGTTTCGCAGTGGAAGGTTTGCGGGA
Source organism: uncultured Collinsella sp. (assembly GCA_900543615.1). Taxonomy (GTDB): domain Bacteria; phylum Actinomycetota; class Coriobacteriia; order Coriobacteriales; family Coriobacteriaceae; genus Collinsella. The sequence goes on from UQSC01000108.1 coordinate 5,067, forward strand.
ATAGGTCGACCGGCGTGATCTTGACGGGGGAGAAGGTGCCCTCCTCGACAAAGCGTTTGAGGTCGCGGGCCAGAGTTGCCGGGTCGCAGCTCACGTAGGCGACATCGCGGGCACTCGTGCTCGCGATGAGGTCGATGGCCTCGGGCGCTAAGCCCGCGCGTGGCGGATCGACTACTAGGACATCGGCGTCCTGATCGGGGAACTCGCGCACCGCGTCGCCGCCGATGACGTCGACGTTATCGAGCTTGTTGATCTCCAGGTTGCGACGCAGGTCGCGCACGGCCGGGCCGTAGGCCTCGACGGCGGCGACGAAATCGCAGCGGCGGGCGAGCGGCAGGGTAAAGGTGCCGGCACCGCAGTACAGGTCCACGGCCAGCTCGTCTTCCTGCGGGTCGAGGGCGTCCATAACGAGCTCAATCAAAATCTCGGCGCCCTTGGTATTGACCTGGAAAAACGACGGGGCAGATAAGCGCATCTGGCCCTCGGCGATATTCTCGGTCCACGAGCCCTCGCCGGCGAGCATCTCCACCTTAGAGACACGGCGGGCTTTCTTTTCGCCCTTGCTCATCACACGCACGATGCTCGTGGGATGAGCGGCGTCCGCCAGCACGCGGGAGACCTGCGAGCGCGGAAAAGAGCCTGTGGGCGTCCAGAGTGCGACCTCGAGTGCCTTGGTGCGGCGCGATGCGCGAATGCCCACGCGCTCGAGCCCCAAATCATGGCTGCCGCTCAGATAGTTGAGTGCGCCGACGACCGATTTGAGCGCCTTCGGGAAGCGCTTATCGAACAGCGGGCACGCATCGACGGTCACGATTTTGCTGGGGTCGACACCGTGCATGCCAAGACGAACACGACCGTTGACGACGGTCGGTTCGAGCTCGATTTTATTGCGGTAGCCCCAGTCGTCCTTGGTGTGGCGGATGGGCTGCACCAGCTCATCGACCTGCTCAGGAGCGAACTTGCCGATGCGCTCGAGCGTGGAGCGCAGGTTTTGCTCCTTGGCGGCGAGTTGTGCCGTGCGTGAGAGATTGCCCCTGTCTCTTATACACATCTCCGAGCCCACGAGACCGAGGCT
>UQSC01000109.1 GCA_900543615.1 uncultured Collinsella sp.
TCTACACAAGGCTATTCGTCGGCAGCGTCAGATGTGTATAAGAGACAGTTGATGAACTCTGCAGTTGATGCCGGGGTCGACCCCCGTTATGCGATTAAAATACTGAACCCTTGCCAATGGTGGACTGTGACAAAAGGAGAGAACTTATGAGCGCCGGCGCTACGCTACTCAAGCTGCAACAGATCGATTTGGAGCTCGCCCGCAACAAGAGCGAACTTGCCAATATGCCGGAGCTCAAGGAGCTCGCTTCCAAGCGCAAGACCTATGTGAAGCTCAAGTCCGAGATGACCAAGCTCTACGCCCAGCGCAAGGACCTGGACATTGAGCTCGACGATCTCAACACCACCGAGATTCAGACCAACAACGCCATCGAGGCTGCCAAGAAGCGCCACGTCGACGGCTCCGACTACCGCGAGGTTCAGGACCTGGAAAACGAGCTCGCCACCCTGGCCAAGCGTCTGGACAAGATTGAGCACACCCGCAAGGACGTCGTCATCGCCCACAAAGAGGCGCTCGACCGCGAGGCCCGCGCGCAGGCAATCATCACCAAATTCGAGGAAGGCGTGAAGGCCGATACCAAGGCCGCCCGCGCCAAGGCTGCCGACCTGCAGGCTCAGATTGACGCCGCCGCTAAGGAGCGCAACGCGCTTGCTGTCACGCTGCCGGCAGACGTTCTCACCGACTACGAGCGTCTGCTCAAGCAGTTCCGCGGCCTGGCCGTCGAGACCATCAAGGGCAACATCCCCACGGTCTGCCACACCGCGCTGCAGGCATCGTCCATGAGTGACCTCAACCACGACGGTAGCGAGATTACGCACTGCCCGTACTGCCACCGCCTGCTGGTGCTTCCCAGCAAGGAAGCCTAAATGATGACAGCGGCATCCAACAATTCAATGCAACTTGAGGGAAAAACGATCCTGCTGGGCATTACCGGCGGGATCGCCGCCTATAAGTCGTGCAATATCGTGCGCCTGCTGCAAAAGCGCGGCGCGCACGTCAAGGTCGTCATGAGCGAGCATGCCACGGAGTTTGTGGGCCCGCTCACCTTCCGCGCGCTCACCAATGAGCCGGTCGCGGTTGGGCTATTCGACGATCCCTCCGACCCCATCCACCATATTTCGCTGGCACAAGAGCCCGATCTGGTGGTCGTGGCGCCTGCCACTGCCAATATCATCGCCAAGATGGCCAACGGTATCGCCGATGACCTCATCTCTACCACGCTGCTGGCAACGCCGCGACCCATCGTGATCGCACCTGCTATGAACAACGGCATGTGGAAGGCGCCGGCGACGCAGGCAAACATGGCCACGCTGCGCGACCGCGGCGTGCATGTGGTGGGACCCGGCAGCGGCTACCTTGCCTGCGGCGACGTGGACACGGGACGCATGAGCGAGCCCGAGGACATCGTCGAGGCTGTCTGTGAGGTGCTCAACCCGGCATCTCAGGACCTAGCAGGCAAAAGCATCATCATCACCGCCGGCCCCACGCACGAGCCGATCGACCCCGTGCGTTTTATCGGCAACCGTTCATCGGGCAAGATGGGTATCGCCCTGGCGGGGGAGGCCGCACGCCGCGGTGCCGCCGTCACGCTCGTGTTGGGCCCGACATCACTCGATGTGCCCCGCGGCGTGGCGTGCGTACGCGTGCAGACCGCCGCAGAGATGCTCCAGGCGGCCCTGAGCGCCTTCCAGACGGCCGATGCGGCCATTTGCGCGGCCGCCGTCGCCGACTACACCCCCGCGGCCCCTGCCGACCATAAACTCAAAAAGTCCAACGAACGCTTGGATCGCATCGAGCTTGTCGAAACGGTCGATATTTTGGCCGAGCTCTCGCGCCAGAAGGGCGAGCGGTGCGTGATCGGATTTGCAGCCGAGACCGATAACGTTGTCGAGTACGCCGAGCGCAAATTGGCCCGCAAGGGCTGCGATGCCATTATCGCCAACGATGTCTCGCGCGCCGATTCGGGCTTTGGAACCGACACTAACAAGGCCTGGATTGTGAGCACAACGGGTACGCAAGAGCTTCCCGTGCTAACAAAACCCCAGCTCGCAGATACAATTTTGGACTTGCTTCAAAATTTGTAAAAAAGTTCTTGCACAAGTCTAAAGTTTCGGGTTAATATACTCCCTGTTGCGAGCGAGAGCAGAGCAACAAACAAAAGCTTCGGGACGTGGCGCAGCTTGGTAGCGCACTTGACTGGGGGTCAAGGGGTCGCTGGTTCGAATCCAGTCGTCCCGACCAGAAGTTTGCAGGTCAGGCACCTAGTGCCTGACCTTTTTTGTTTTAAGCAATTGCTTAATTTTGATTAAGCAACAGGGTGCCAAAAATCTACCTGAGCGATAATCGCCTTTTGCGGCTACTTGCGCGTTTTGCACTCGCTTGAGCCGATTTATTAACGCGATATGAATCTACATACGCGTAGCTGGTATACAGCCGAGTACGGGCCGTATTTATCGCGGCGATTTACGCAGATATAGCGACTGTAACGAACAAGCGTGTCGCTGTATTTATTCCGGTAGTTCACTTGTTCGGAGGACAAGTGAACGATTGCAACGAAATGCAAGCAGGATAGGCTCTACACGAGTACACCGCAGAGGTAATGGCGGGGGAGTGCGCTACGCGCTCTGAGAACCGCTGTATGACCCCATTTCTCTTCAACTCGAATACCAGTGCCACGAGCCATAAACCGTTCGTTCGGTTGCCAAAAGAAAGGCCCGCGCGGGGTCACGCGGGCCTTATAGCTAGATGCAAATAGGGCTAGAGGCACCAAGCGGGGAACACGCCTCGGGCTGTCGTCGCGGAGTTGCCAGCCCAGTCACCGTAGTTATAGACACAACGGAAGTTCCCGGAGCTGCTCGGACTCACGGAACGAGTCCAGTAATAGTAGCCCGACAACGAAGCCCCGGAATAGTTCGACTTCGTCACGCCCTTGGATTTGAAGTACTCGTACTGGGTGCCGTCAGACTGGAGGTCACCGTAGACTTCGGTCATCGAAAGCAGAAAGAACTTATCGGTCGTGGCCGAGGGGACGGCGGCAGTGCCGGCGCCCTTGTTATCGGTCATCTTCGTGACGGCCTTCGCCTTGGACTGGAGCTCGGAGGGTAGGAGCGACCAGAGGTCACCGGAATTGAAGCGGCCGCGCAGCTCGGACTTCTCCCAGCCGCCGGCGTTGGTGTCGGTGGCGTTCATTGGATGACCAATCGGGCCATCCAGGGCATCGTTGGTCGCCTCGAACGTGAGTCCTGCCTTGCCCGATCCGTCCGCAAGGTCATCGTGATCGATGCCGATGATACGGTACTCGAGTGTCTTGCCGTTCGTGAGCTTGACGGAGAACTTCGTCCCCGCATCCATCGCGGCCTTGGCCTTAGCGTATGCGGGCGACGCCTCGCCCTTCGCGGCGACGTCCTCGGCCACGGCCTCCTGCTCGTCGAGCGTCCAGTCCTTCGCGTCCTTGGCGATAGCCGCCTGTACGGTCGCAGAATCGGCCCCGGTGGAGCCGTCGCCGGACGCGCCGCCCTCGGTGCCGCCAGTCGTCCCGCTGTTCACCGTGTTGCCGACCAGGTTGAACTGGTTTCGGATGGCGCCTGCCACGCCGGGTCCCGCGAACACGATAACCAGGCCGATGATGGCGATAATCAGGACGTACTCGATGATTGACTGCCCTCGGAGGCGGGTATTCCTAGGAGATACCCCCCCCCGAAGGTTAATTGCCGCTGCATGCATATGCGACTCCCTTCGCTCAGGGCTTGTAGATACATTGCCGAGCGTAGGACTATTCCAAAAAGTTGTGCTGGTCTTGCCGCAGCGGCAAAGAATAATTAACTCAACGTCTGCGCAGCTCAACCGACCGCTCACACAATCGAATGTGTTGCTCAACAAATTCGCAGGTGAGGACAGTAGGATTGGTGATGTCGGAAGTAACGGAGGACCGCCGGTGTCGAAGCGGGTGGTCGAGAAGAAGGGACCGAAAATGAGAAGCCTGGAGCTGATAATCTTCTTCCTGCCTTTCCTGGCGATCGCCGCCAACATCTGCGGCGTGGCGGAGCTCGTTAAGATCGCCAAGGCCAAGGGGCATTACACCGATGGCGCTGGAATCCTCTGGTTTATCGGCCTTTTCGGCACGGCGCTCATGGTCGGCCTGATCGTCTGCTCACTGCCAGACCGAGCGGCAACGGCGCCCATCGAAAAAACTGATGAAGACGCTCTGCCCGAGGTGTAGACATGTCGAAATACAAGATCGTCTACCGCGACGCCAACCCCTCCTGGCAGGAACTCTGCCCCGTCAGGGTCCTAGCCGTCCAGGTCTCCAGAGACACCGAGACGGGAGCCTGCTTCCTCCAGACAAAGATCGTCAACGTATCGACGAAGCCCATCAGCCGCATAGAGTTCACGGTCGGACTCGAGGGCGAGGGAGGGGAGACGGAGACCGTCGACTTCTCGCTCCTCGATGCCGACCTGCCCGCCGGCGAGTTGCTCAGGCCCAAGGCCGTGAGTATCAGGCTGTCCGTCATCACCGGCTCGCGTGCACTTGTGACCCGAGCGGACGGCGAGACGTCCTTCGGCGATCCGATCGACATCGATAGCCCCGCGTCACTCGCACTCAACGGGGTCGAGGAGTCGGAACGCGATGTCCTGCTCTCCGAGATGGGGGCCGATGCCTCCAGATGCTCGGGCAGCCATTCCGAACACGAGGGGTGGTGGCAGTGCGGCTGCGGGGCGGTGAACCTCAAGCGCGGCGTCTGCTGGAACTGCGGCGCCGTGCGCGAGAAACTGGCGGATCTGGAAGATGCCGCGTTCCTGGATGAATCCAGAAGGGACAGGGTCTACAGGTCGAGCGTCGCTAGGCTTGAGAAGGGCGGCAAGAAGGACGCCGAGGCCGCCAAGGCGAATCTCGAGAAGCTGGCCGAGCAGGGCTACGGCGATGCCGGTGAAAAGGTCAACGAAGCGGAAAAGCGTATTGCGGGCTTGGCAAACAGAAGAAAGAAAATAGCCCTCGCGGCGGTCGCGGGCATAATTCTCCTGGCCGTCATGGTCGCCATCTCGCCACTGCCGTCCATGCTCGCCATGAGGTCCGACATGAGGGCATGCCAGGAGAAGATCCGAGACACGCCGATTGGGCAGACCGTCGATTTTGGAACCTATTCGGCCGAGCTGCCGGCCTACCGCGGAACCTCTGTCGCAGGAAGACCCATCAGATGGGTCGTGCTCGACAAGCAGGACGGGAAGGCCCTCCTCGTAACAGAACAGTGCGTCGACTACTTACCTTTCGATGAGGTGGGCGATGCCGAAGATTTTGAATCCAGCACGCTACACGGCTACCTGAACTGCAGCTTCATGGGTTTCGCCTTCAGCGATGCCGAGCGTGGTCTCATCGACGGAGACGTCACGATCCCCGACTCCTTCCTCCTTTACGACCTCGAGCCATCGGATGATTTCCTGCACGCAACGTCAGTGAAGGACGGAAACGAAGTTAAGGACTGGTGGACCTCTACCGTAGAGGAGTACAGCGGCAGCTCGCTCTATGGCGACTTCTACTATGAGGGACAGCCCATGACCAATTATGTGAGTACATGGGGCGAAATTAAATCAGGCGATGACGGAAGCGAGGAGGACGACCCGGCCGGAGTCCGCCCCGCCATCTGGGTCAAATTGAATTAGCAGTCGGTTTTCCCATCGGTTGAATTGCGAAGGTGGCTCCCGATGGTTCGGGAGTCACCTTCATGCGTTCACTTGAACTTGTCTGTTGCCATGCCTTGAGAAGGATTACGCCGGGGACGTTCTTGTTGGAGTCGCTATGCAGTGTATTAGGGCTGATGTTCCAGTCGGAACAATCCAGATGGAGACTCCGGCACTGCTCGGAAATTCCCGTTAAGTCATATACAGCACTGAAATCGCACTTGGCACCGAGACCAGTTACGTCCACATCCGCGTCCGGAACGAATCGAAGCGGTATCCCGTTTCAAAACGTATGCGTTTCACCATGAGAGAGGGGTCTGTCATGAGCTGGAAACCGAGAAAATG
>UQSC01000110.1 GCA_900543615.1 uncultured Collinsella sp.
CGAGATCAGCCTCGGTCTCGTGGGCTCGGAGATGTGTATAAGAGACAGGAACATAACGATGCCAACCAGCCGGATTGAGTCCGCTGCGACGAGCCGCCCCGCGGCTGATGTAACCGAGCGTTCCGTCGTGCTTGAGCTTTGAGCCCACCACGCGTTTGCGGCCCCACAACGAGGACTCGGCCTGCATGGCCAAGCGAGCGCTTGCCGAAGGATAGCCGTATTTAGTGCGCTTGAACGAGCCATCAAACCCCGAGGCGTGTTTGCCCCACGTCACCGATGTCGTGCGTCGGTTGACCGGCGCGGCACTCCGCCTTCTGCGGCTCGGTTTTGTAGTCTCAGCCATACGCCCCCGCACGCCGTAACCAAATCGAAACAATAACGCTTTGGACTGTAGCACACGCGTCGCGCGCGGTCACGGGCGCCTCGCTCAACGGTCATCGTCCTTCAGCAAGCGCCACAGCGTTGTACGGCTTATGCCCAGCACCTCCGCCGCACGGGTTCGGTTGCCGTGGAGATGGTCTACAACCAAATGCGCGATATCTCGCTCGGTATCGGCCAGCGGTCGCAGGATATACAGGTCACTTTCGAGCGTCGGGGCGCCAAAGGTTGCGGTCTTAATCACGTCCTCTTGGGCGAGTACTTCCTCCGCCACAGCGCGGTCCACCGTGCCCGCCCCCACCAATATATACAGTCGTTCCGAGACCTCGCGGAGCTGCAGATAATTGCGCGGCCAGCGGTAAGCATCGAGCGTCTTCGTCGCCGCGGCAGACAGCGTGGGCGCTGCCGTCCCAAATGCATCAGCGAGATATTCCAAATAGCGCGCAACCTTCGTCGACGCGGCTCCCTGCTCGGCGATTGCCGGCGCCACACTCACCGCACAGGCGAAACGCTCGGTCACAAAGGCGGCTTGATCACTTTCGCCGCCGCCCGGCATGTCATTCGCTGTCAGCACCACATGGCAGCGCGTCGCCAACGCGGTGTCGGCCATCGTGGAAACGAGCTCGCGGAGGCGCTGAGGGCCAACCGCATTCCAGCCCTCAATGCAAAGGGTCAGCCCCGTTTGGAACAACGGCGATTCGGCGCTTTTGAGCACGTGGCGCCAACCGCGATCGGTGAGTTCATCGAGCGCGACGGAAACAAAGGGCTGATCGGCAAAAGGACCGTCCAGATAGAGGCGCTTGGCGATCTCGACCTGACCCGCTCCCAGCTCGCCCTCGAGCATAAGGGGCACACCGCGCGCGTAACTCTCTGCAACCGGCGCAGCCACCGCAGCGGCACCCTCAACGATGCCGTACGCGCTCGATTCGTAGCGGGCCTCAACTTCGTCGGCGTTGAGCCACTCGATGCCCGCATGCGCCGCGGCGCCGCGCACCTCGCGGACCACGACGACCCAAAGGCCCCCGCCCTCTTTGTCGGTGGGGCGAACGGTCAGGCTCAGGCGCGTACCCGCACGCCCCATAACCAGACGCGCGCCGTCTCCTATACGGTCGAGGCGCTCAGCGACAAAAGCCGCCACATCCCGCTCAAGCGCCGCGTCATTCATGGTCGAGATCGCGACGCCCCCACGCGCATCGATTGCCAATGCCGAGGCCCCGGCAGCAGCCAGGGCCTCGGTCAAGATGTTCAGCTTGGCATCGCTATCCATGATTTGCCCCCGTCCGCAGCGACGTGCAACCGCCGACGGTCGCACGACCAAGTGTTTCAAAATTGAACGATATTGCTCACCAAACACTATAGGGCAGAAAGCGCCGTCCTGCGAGTATAGGTGTTGCCCCGCATCGCCATCCTGGCGGGGCGATAAGAGCTCTTCGGGACTTATAAACCTGCGGACAAGCCATACCCGCAAGAGCTCCTATCGCTCCACCGCAGGCATGCGCTCACCGGCACGCAGCACGCAAATAAGCTACTTCTCTACCAGATTCCCAGCACGTGCTGCATTCCCAAACTCATGCACGCAATGCCAATCCAGCAGCAAAAGCCCAGCGCGATGGGCTTGCCGCCCTTTTTGATCAGCTCGACGATATCGGTATTAAAACCAATAGCCGCCATGGCCATCACAATAAAGAACTTCGACAACTCCTTGATGGGCGCCGTAATGGACGCGGGAAGCTGAAACACCGTAGTGATCACGCTCGCCAGCACAAAGAACAGCACAAACATGGGAAACGCGCGTTTGAGGGAGAACGTGCTTTTGGCGTCGCCGCCGGCCTTGCGCGCCAGATGCATCTGCCAGCAAGCAAGCACCAGCGTGATGGGAATGATGGCCAGCGTCCTGGTGAGCTTGACCACCGTGGCGCTCTCGAGCACATTGGCGCCGGGATGCATGCTGTCCCAGGCGCTCGCCGCAGCCGTTACGGACGAGGTGTCGTTGATGGCGGTGCCGGCAAACAGGCCAAAGCCCTCGTTGGTCAGCCCGAGCATGCCGCCGAGCGTTGGAAACACGAGCGCCGCGATAACGTTAAACAGGAAGATGACCGAAATGGCCTGGGCAATCTCGCGATCGTCAGCATCGATGACGGGTGCGGTCGCGGCGATGGCAGAACCGCCGCAAATCGACGAACCCACACCCACAAGCGTCGCGATCTTACCCGGCACATTCATAACGCGGCAGAGCACAAAGGCGATGACAAGCGAGGTCGAGATTGTCGCCACGATAATGGGCAGCGACTGGGCGCCCTTGGACAGGATCTGGGAGAGGTTCATGCCAAAGCCAAGCAGGATAACCGCGTACTGCAAGACTTTTTTGGACGTATAGGTAACGCCGGCGGCGAGCTGTTCGCGACGATTCTTGGGAAAGACGAGCGCCAGGACCATGCCAAAGAGGATGGCAAATACCGGACCGCCGACCACCTCAATCTGTTTGCCGAGCAACGTCGCGGGGATAGCGATGATCAGGCAGAACAAGACGCCCTTCCAGCGCTCGCGTACGATATTTGCCAGTTGCATATGGGATTCCTTCTTTCTATTTCACGTTTGCGACGGCTTATGATACGGCAACATTGAGCGCAGCCTTGCGCAAACACAGACTAAGATGCCGCAATAGTTCTCAGGCAACAGCCGAATTACCCACCGCGGAGAGCTGATTCGCGGCATAATTAACAACTGACATATGAGTTTGATAGAACAGTTGCGAGGCGCTATGGAAGAATCGATGCACGTCGGCGAGCAGGAAACGAGCCTACAGGACCAGTCCTACCACACCATTCGACGCAAAATCGTCTACCTGGACTACAAGCCGGGCGAAAAGCTGGGCGTCAAGCAACTTTGCGACGACCTGGATATGGGTCGCACGCCCGTGCGCGAGGCTTTGGTTCGCTTGGCGCAGGAAGGCCTGGTGCGCACCGTGCCCCAGAGCGGCACCTACGTCTCACCCATCAACCTCACCCTTGCCGAGAGTGCCTGTTATATCCGCGAGCATCTGGAAAAGCAGGTGATTGTGGAGTGCTGTGCGCGCGCCACGTCGGCCGGCATCGAGCAGCTCGACCGCGCCATCGCGCTGCAGGAAAAGGCCATGGCCGAAGAGGATCGCATCGGCTTCTTTTTGAGCGACAACCTCATGCATCACATGATTTTTAGCATCGCATGTCGCAGCACCGTGTGGTCGTGGCTCGAAGAGACCAATGCCGACTTGGAGCGCTTCCGCTGGCTGCGCGCTGCCACGCAGGTTCTCGACAATCAGGACATCGTGAACGAACACAAGCAGATTCGCCGCGCTATCGCCGGTCGCGACCCCATCGAAGCGAGCTTTTTGGTTAGCAAGCACCTGCATATGATGTTCCGCAACCAGACCGAGGTTCTGGACCAGTTCCCCGAGTACTTCGAGACCAGCAAGCTCCGCTAACCTGCCAAAAAGGGACAGGTTCATTTTGGTAGGTTTTATCTGGTCAAATGCAGAAAAGGCCCGGCTCCGTCTTGATGCGGAGCCGGGCCTTAGCTGCTAGAACGGCGGAACCAACTACTCTACCGTGACGCTCTTGGCCAGGTTACGGGGCTGGTCGACGTCGCAGCCGCGCAGGATGGCGACCTCGCGGGCGAGCAGCTGCAGCGGGACGCTCGCCGTGATGGGGCTGAACACGTCGCGGACTGCCGGCACGCGGATGATGCAGTCGGCGATCTTGTTGATCTCCTCGTCGCCCTCGGTGGCAACGACGATGACCTTGGCGCCGCGCGCCTTGCACTCCATGAGGTTCGACACGGTCTTGTCGTAGGTGGCGCTCTTGGTGGCCACAGCGATGACGGGGAAGCCCGGGTCGATCAGGGCAATGGGGCCGTGCTTCATCTCGCCGGCGGCGTAGGCCTCGGCGTGCAGGTAGCTGACCTCTTTGAGCTTGAGCGCGCCCTCGTAGGAAATAGCGGCACCCATGCCACGGCCCACGAACAGCGCCGACTGCGCGTCCTTGCACAGCAGGGCGGCCTCATGCACAGCCTCGGTCTGGGTATCCAAAATCCACTGGATCTGCTCGGCCGTATCGGAAAGCTCGCGGAACAGCATGCGCGCCTGCTTAGTGGTCAAGCGGTACTTGACCTGCGCCAGCAGCAGGGCCAAAAGCGTAAGGCTCACGACCTGGCCGATGAAGCTCTTGGTCGAGGCGACCGCAATCTCCTTGTTGGCCTTGGTGTAGATGACGCCGTCGCTCTCACGCGCCACGGGGCTGCCCACCACATTGGTGATGCCAAAGACCTTGGCGCCCTTGATGCGCGCGTCGCGAATGGCGGCAAGGGTATCGGCCGTCTCGCCCGACTGGGACACGGCCACGACGAGCGTCGTCGGCGTAATGATGGGGTTGCGATAACGGAACTCGCTGGCCGCCTCCACCTCGGTGGGGATGCGAGCCCAGCCCTCAATGAGATTCTTGGCAATGAGGCCAGCGTGATAGCTGGTTCCGCAAGCGATCACGTAGACGCGGTCGATGTCGTTGAGTTCCTCGAGCGAAAGGCCCAGCTCGTCGATGTCGAGCTCGCCGGCTGGCGTCATACGACCGACCAGCGTGTCACGCACGACGCGCGGCTGCTCGTGGATTTCCTTGAGCATAAAGTCGGGATAACCGCCCTTTTCGGCCATGTCCAGGTCCCAGTCGATGTGGGTGACCTTGGGCTCGATAACGTTGCCGGCCTCGTCGGTGTACTCGACGCCTGCGGGCGTAAGCTTGGCAAACTGACCGTCCTCGAGCACCACGACATCGCGGGTGGCGTCGATGAGCGCGATGACATCGGAGGCGACATAGGCGCCGGTCTCGCCCGCGCCGACTACGATTGGGGAATCCTTGCGGGCCACGGCGATCACGCCGGGCTCGTCAGCGCACACGGCGGCCAGACCATAGGCACCGACCACGTGGGTGCAAGCCTCGCGCACGGAGGCCATCAGGTCGTGCGTCTCGGCATAAGCCTCTTCGATCAGATGCGCGAAGACCTCGGTATCGGTCTCGCTCTTAAAGTGGTGGCCGCGGCCCTCCAGCTCTTCGCGCAGCTCGGCGAAGTTCTCGATGATGCCGTTGTGAACGATGGCGATACGACCGTCACAGCTGGTGTGGGGGTGAGCGTTAACGACGGAGGGCTTGCCGTGGGTGGCCCAACGGGTGTGGCCGATACCGCAGGTAGCGTCGCTGTCGATGTTGGAAAGCTCGCTCTCCAGGCCCGCGACCTTGCCCACGCGGCGGATGACGTCGAGGTGCGCCGCGGCGCCCTCGCCCACCTCGAGCGCGACGCCCGAGGAGTCATAGCCGCGATACTCCATACGCTTGAGGCCCGTGACCAGGATGTTCTTTGCAATATCAGAGCCGGTGTAGCCGACGATTCCGCACATAGGATAAATCCCTTCGTTCGCGTGACTGCAAGACGTCCACGCACAAGGGGCGCTGAGACGTACAACGTTCGAGTATTGTACTCACGCAAACGCAAGCTGATATACCAGAAGTGGTATCTCAACTTAGATACCACCCGATGCACACACTGTCTCTTATACACATCTGACGCTGCCGACGAATAGCCTTGTGT
>UQSC01000111.1 GCA_900543615.1 uncultured Collinsella sp.
GAGATCAGCCTCGGTCTCGTGGGCTCGGAGATGTGTATAAGAGACAGGATTATTTAATCATTTGATCCCCGCGCCCGTTGCGAGCGAGGGACGAGCAAAACGTTCTCGTTCGCGAACAGTTCTGTCACCTTGGTGCCGCGTGGGGCGCGTACCTGCGGCTTCGCGGTCATAATGGGATAAGACAACCAGGAGGGGGAGCGGAATCCATGGCGCTGATCTATATCGTTGAGGACGACGAGCCCATTCGTCGCGAGCTTGCCGACATCCTTGCCCGTGCCGGTTTTGGGGTCGAGGCCTGCGAATCGTTCGAGCACGTCTCGCGCGATATTCTCGCCGCCGCGCCCGACCTGGTGCTGCTCGACCTCACGCTCCCCGTCAAAGACGGCCAGCATATCTGCCACGAGGTCCGTCGCGAATCCGAGGTCCCCATCATCGTCCTCACGTCGCGCACGACCGAGATCGACGAGGTCATGGCCATGACGCTCGGCGCGGACGACTTTGTCCCCAAGCCCTACAGCGCCCGCGTGCTTGTGGCGCGCATTAACGCGCTGCTGCGACGCACCGCGGCTGCCGGCGAGCGCAGCACGGTCGTCCACAAGGGGCTGGAGCTCGACCTCGCCCGCTCCGCGGTCACCAACACGCAAACCGGCGACAGTACCGAGCTCACCAAAAACGAGCTGCGTATCCTCTCGCTGCTTCTGAGTCGCGCGGGCAAGATTGTCTCGCGCTCGGCCATCATGCAGGACCTGTGGGACTCCGATGCTTTCGTGGACGACAACACGCTTACCGTCAACATCAACCGCCTGCGCACCACGCTCGAAAAAATCGGCATCAAGGGGTATTTGACGACGCACCGCGGTCAGGGCTATTCGGTCTAGGGGCCGGTCATGTCGTTTGCCAAGTTTTTTAAAGATGCGCTGCTTCCCGTCGCCGTGTGGACCTGCGGTGTGCTGCTGAGCTGCTTTGTGCTGACGGTCGCGGGCGCACCCGTTTCTATCGTGATCGTGGCGGTCGGCGTGTCCTTTATCTTTGGCATGCTGGGCATCGTGATTGAGTATGCGCGTCGCCGCCGCTTCCTGCATCAGCTGGAGCGGGCGGCCGAGGAACTGGAGAGCCCCGCATGGGTGCAAGAGATGGTGCAGTGCCCGACGTATGCCGAAGGCGAGCTCGAGTGCGAGGTCTTGCGCCGCGTGGGCAAGGCAGCTTGCGATGAGGTGGCGGAAGGGCGACGTCAAACCGACGACTATCGCGACTATATCGAGAGCTGGGTCCACGAGGCCAAACTGCCCCTGGCTGCAGCCCATATGATTTTGGAAAACCTGGACGGCAGCGAAGACGACCTGTCGCGCGTGGACGATTTGGGCCGCGAGCTGGCTCGCGTGGAGCGCTATATCGACCAGGCGCTGTACTACGCGCGCTCGGAAGTCGTGGAGCGCGACTACCTGATTCGCCGCTGGGATCTCAAGACCTTGGTGACGGGTGCGATTAAAGCCAACGCGCGCGAGCTCATCGCGGCACACGTGGCGCCGGTGTGCGAGAACCTCGACTTTGAGGTGTTCACCGACGAGAAGTGGCTCGAGTTTATCCTGGGCCAGCTCATTCAGAACAGCATTAAATATGCGCGTGAGGACGGTGCGAAGATCGTGTTTTCGGGCGCGTTGCTGGACGAGGGTCTGGCGAGTGAGCGCATTGAGCTCACCGTTGCCGATAACGGCTGTGGCGTGAACGCGGCAGATCTGCCCCGCGTGTTCGAGAAGGGCTTTACCGGCGACAGCGGCCGCGCCACCAAGCGCGCAACGGGCATCGGCCTCTATCTGGTGGCGCGCCTGTGTTCCAAGATGGGCATCGATGTCACCGCGGCATCCGAGTCCGGCGAAGGCTTCGTCGTAACGTTTTCCTTCTCAACGAACAAGTTCCAATACTTTGAGTAACGCATGCGGCAGACGTCCGCCCAAACAAAAACGTGCAGCCCAAACAAAACGTGCCACCCCAAACGGGGCGGCACGCCATCTTTTATCAGCCAACTCGCTGAAGTAAGGCTGCGAAGGCCGCGGGGCCGGGAGGGGTTTCCTAAGGGCACATCCCGCAGCCGCAGCGCGGCGAGGACGTGCCCGTGGAAACCCCGCAGGCCTTGCGCCGGCGGGAAGGAACCTACTTCACGACCAAAATGTCGCAGTCCGTATTGCGCAGCAGGAACGTCGAAATCGAGCCCAGTAGCGCGTACTTAATTGAGGACAGGCCGCGGGCGCCGCAGAGCACCAGATCGGGCTTGACCACGTCGAGCATCTCATCCTTGAGCGTCTCACGAATGCGGCCGGTACGAATCATGACCTCGACCTCGGGAATGTCGGGATTGGCTTTGGCCTCCTCGAGCTGCTTGGCGATGGAGTTGTTAAAGGCCTCCTCCAAGCCGTTGACCAGGTCGACCGGATAGGAACCGGCACTCTCGAGTGCGGTGGAGTCGATGACGTGGCCGATAATCAGCTTAGCGCCGTTGTTCGCGGCGACCTTGATGGCGCGTGCGAGCACAAAATCCTGCTGCTCAGTACCGTCGAGTGAAACAAATACCTTGGTATAGCCCTCGTTCATGGTTTCCTCCTTGGTCTATCGCACGGGCGTGGGGCTCGTGCGTCGGGCGGGCGCGGGCGCGTTGGCCGCCGGACACTTTATCTTGTTGCAGTTATACCCAAGGATTCGAATTTGACCGCTCGCAATTCTGTGAACGGGCGAGTTTTTTGGTAAGGGTAGGCACAGGCGTGCCGCCAACGGTTGATAATGGGACATCGCCCGCACCGTCCGCAGAACAATATCGGCGGGTGTCTAACGAGGGGGTCCCTTTGGATATCATCGAGCTTCTAAAATCTGCCTTCATGGGCCTGGTCGAGGGCATCACCGAATGGCTGCCCGTTTCGTCGACGGGTCACATGATCTTGGTGGACGAGTTCGTCAAGATGAACGTGAGCGAGACGTTCTGGAATATGTTCCTGGTCGTGATTCAGCTCGGCGCCATTCTGGCTGTCTGCGTCCTGTTCTTCTACGACCTTAACCCGTTTTCTCCCAGCAAGGGCAAGGAGGGCCGTCGCGACACCTGGGTGCTGTGGGGCAAGATTGTGCTCGGCTGCATTCCCGCCGCGGCGATCGGTCTGCCGCTCAACGACTGGATGGAGGAGCATTTCTACAATGCTCCCGTCGTGGCGCTGGCGCTCATTGTGTACGGCGTACTGTTTATCGTGATTGAGAACTGGCGCGCGAGCAAGCGCGAGGAAATGGCCGTTGCCGGTTCGTTTGGTTCGCGTGCTGTGGTGGCGGGCGGACGTCCCGCCGGTGCGCACTTTGCGGCGCCCG
Organism: uncultured Collinsella sp.; assembly: GCA_900543615.1. Classification (GTDB taxonomy): domain Bacteria; phylum Actinomycetota; class Coriobacteriia; order Coriobacteriales; family Coriobacteriaceae; genus Collinsella. The sequence continues at coordinate 3,346 of UQSC01000111.1, forward strand.
CCGCGGCTACCGCTGAGGATGAGGACGATGACGAGAATCTGGACTTTGGCTCCATCGCCACGCTCGAGGACCTGAGTTGGAAGACTGCGCTGGGTATCGGCTGCTTCCAGGTGCTTTCGCTGGTGCCTGGTACGTCTCGTTCCGGTTCTACCATCATCGGTGGCCTGCTTTTGGGCTGCACGCGTTCGGTGGCATCCAAGTTCACGTTCTTCCTGGCTATTCCCGTTATGTTTGGCGCAAGTGCGCTCAAGCTGGTCAAGTACTTCATCAAGGGCGGCACGTTCGGCACCAACGAGATCGCCATCTTGGGCGTGGGCTGCGTTGTGGCCTTTGTGGTTTCGCTCATTGCCATCAAGTGGCTTATGGGCTTCGTCCGCCGTCACGACTTTAAGTGCTTCGGCGTCTACCGCATCATCCTGGGCATCGTAGTGCTCGCATACTTCTTCGTTCTGGAGCCGATGCTCGGCCTCTAACTTAGTCGACGCTGCGCGGCGGCCAGGGCGACAACTTGTCATTCAAAGAGGGCGGCATGACCAAAAGGTCTATGTCGCCCTCTTTTGGCGCATTGGGGTCGGGTTACTTTGCACCAGCTTGGTGCACCCCCCAACCTGACGCCTTTGCACCAAATTCGCCGGGGTGGGCCTGACGGCGGCGCACGGAGTCGTGGTGTGATTTGCGTCGGTGTCCGCGCGGCTCGGTATACTGATACGGCTCAAACTATGGCGCTGCCCGCAGGCGCGCCGTCCGTCAGATGAGGAGTCGCCCATGACCCAGCCCCTGCCCTGGGAAAAGAACACCGCGGTACCCGTGCCGCCCGCGCCGGAACCCGTGCCGCTCGATGCGTACACCGCCCCCGCCGCGCCGGAACCCGAGCTCGTTCCGCTCGACATCTACGACGCCCCGGCTCCGGCGCCCAAACCCGCCAAGCCGCTCGTCGATATCGACAGCCTGAACCCCGCCCAGCGCGAGGCAGTCCTGACCACCGAGGGCCCGTTGCTGGTGCTCGCCGGCGCCGGCTCGGGCAAGACCCGCGTCCTGACCTTCCGCATCGCGCATATGCTTGGCGACCTGGGCGTTAAGCCCTGGCAGGTCCTGGCCATCACGTTTACCAACAAGGCCGCGGCCGAGATGCGCGAGCGTCTGGCGGCGCTCATTCCCAGCGGCACCCGCGGCATGTGGGTGTGCACCTTCCATGCCATGTGCGTGCGCATGCTGCGCGAGGACGCCGACCTGCTGGGCTACACCGGTCAGTTCACCATCTACGATGATGACGACTCAAAGCGTATGGTGCGCGACATTATGCAGGCGCTCGGCATTGAGCAAAAGCAGTTCCCCATCAACATGATCCGCAGCAAAATCAGCTCGGCCAAAAACGCCATGATCGGGCCCGAGGACATGCTCAAGAGCGCCGATAGTCCTAACGACAAAAAGGCCGCGCAGGTCTACCTAGAGCTGGAGCGCCGCCTGCGCGCCGCCAATGCGATGGACTTTGACGACCTGCTCGTGCGTACGCTCGAGCTGCTGCGTACCCGCCCCGAGGTGCTCGACAAGTACCAGGAGCGCTTCCGCTACATTAGCGTCGACGAGTATCAGGACACCAACCACGTCCAGTACGAAATCGCCAACCTGCTGGCCGCCAAGTACCAAAACCTCATGGTCGTGGGCGACGACGACCAGTCAATTTACAGCTGGCGCGGCGCCGACATTACCAACATCCTGGACTTTGAGAAGGACTTTAAAAACTGCAAGACCGTTAAGCTGGAGCAGAACTATCGCTCCACGGGCCATATCCTGAGCGCCGCCAACGCCGTGGTGCGTCACAACTCGCAGCGTAAAGAAAAGCGCCTGTTTACGGCCGAGGGCGACGGCGAGAAGATCCAGGCCTTCCAGGCAAGCGATGAGCGCGACGAGGGCCGCTGGATTGCCGGTGAGATCGAAAAGTTGCACTCCAAGGGTACGAGCTACGACGACATCGCCGTCTTCTATCGCACCAACGCCCAGTCGCGTATTCTCGAAGATATGTTCCTGCGCGCGGGCGTGCCCTACAAGATCGTGGGCGGCACGCGATTCTTCGACCGCGCCGAGATCCGCGACGTCATGGCCTACCTCAAGATGATCGTGAACCCGGCCGACGAGATGAGCGTCAAGCGCGTCATCAATACGCCACGTCGCGGCATCGGCTCCACCTCGATCCAAAAGATTGAGCAGCTGGCGCGCGACAACCGTTGCTCGTTCTTCCAAGCCTGCGAGATCGCGTGCGCCGAGACGGGCATGTTTAGCGCCAAGGTGCGCAATGGCCTGTCGAGCTTTGTGTCGCTGGTGCGCGAGGGCCGCCGCATGGACGGCGAGCTCAAGGACGTTGTCGAGATGATTGTTGACAAGACGGGCCTGCTGCAGGCCTTCCGCGCCGAGGGCACCATGGAGTCCGAGAGCCGCGCTGAGAACATCCAGGAATTCCTGGGCGTCGCCGCCGAATTTGAGGAGACGCACGAGGATATCGAGGGTACGCTCGAGAGCCTAGAAGAGCTGCGCGCAGCCGGTGTTGCCGACGTGCCTGCCGGCGCCGAGTCCGAGCCCGTCGTGGTGGGTGTGCCCGCGCCCGAGCCGGGGCCTGTCTCTTATAC
>UQSC01000112.1 GCA_900543615.1 uncultured Collinsella sp.
AGATCTACACAAGGCTATTCGTCGGCAGCGTCAGATGTGTATAAGAGACAGCGTGTGCGCATGGCGCTTCGTGTCTCGGCCTTCGAGATGCTCTATCTGCATACGCCGGGTCGCGTTGCGGTGAGTCAGGGCGTTGAGCTCGTGCGCAGCGGCGCTAAATCGGCCGCCGGTCTGGCGAACGCCGTGCTGCATAAGGTTGCGGACAACGTCGAGGACTTTGCCACTGCGGCGGATGCCGATGAGTCCGAGCGCCGTTTGGTGCGTCTGTCGCGCCTGATGGGCCTGCCGCGCTGGCTATGTGCTCGCATTATGGCGTCGTTTGATACGCCCGAGGGCGCGCTTAACTTTGCCGGCAATCTGGCGCCCGCGCCGCTCGCTCTGCACGAGAATGCCTTTGCAACTAAGCCTGATCCGTATATTTCGCAGCTTGTGGCGCCCGTGTTCCCGGGCTGTCATGCGCCGGTCGATGCGCAGGCCGCGGTTGCGTCGGGTGTGTTTGAGCGCGCGGTTGCCGTGGCCTCGGACCTTAACGCCCAGCTCATTGCTACTGCGGCGACCCGTCCCGGGCGTTGCCTGGAGATTGGTGCCGGCCGCGGCACCAAGACCTATGTGATGATGTGCCAGGCCAAACGTGCCGGGTACGAGCGTCAACATACCGCGCTCGACCTGCATGATCGTAAATGTGATCAGAACCTCGCGCGCCTGCACAAGGCGGGTATTCAGGGCGTTCGTACCGTCTCGGGCGATGCCTGCGAGCTCGACGAGGTGCTGACATCGTTTGATGCCATGCTTGGCAAGCCGGTTAAGTTCGACACGGTCTTTATCGATGCCCCGTGCTCGGGTACCGGCACCATGCGCCGTCATCCAGAGATTCCGTGGCGCCTGACCGAAAAGGATGTGACGGTTGAGCTTCCCAAACTACAGCTGACGATGCTCAAAGAAGGAGCTGCGCGCGTAGCTATCGGTGGCGAGCTCATCTATGCCACCTGCTCGGTGTTTGATGAAGAGAACACGCAGGTGGTGAACGCTTTCTTGAGCTCTCCCGAGGGTGCAGGCTTTAGCGTGGCGCCGCTTTCCGAGGCGCAGATTCTGCAACTTCCCGATTTCGAGCAGGCCAAGAAGCTCGTCTCCGTCCGTCAAAACGACCGAGGACTTTTCCAAAGCGTCCCCGTAAACGCCGACTCCTACGACGGCCACTTCTGCGCCCGCTTGATCCACAAGTAACTACTAAGTTGCGGTGAAATAGGGATTGAATAGCGGCTTCTACCCACCAAACAGTCCTTATTTCACCGCAACTCATAGAGCCACCTTTAGCGCAAAGAATCAGCCCCGCGATCGGTGTCGGTCGCGGGGCTGTTTGGTTTCTAGTGGCTATGCGGGCAGTTGGCGCAGCAGCCACTGGTGGCGTTGGTACTGGAGCCGCCGCTTCGTTGATCGGTGTTGTAGAAACCGCTGCCCTCAAATTTAATGCCGCTGGCCGAGAACGTCTTGGCCGCCGGGGCACCGCAGCTGGGGCACACGACCTCGGGAGTCTCGGACATGGGATGCTCAACCTCAAACACGTTGCCGCAGCTCGAGCACTTGTAATCGTAGCGCGCCATAATACTTCCTTTTCAGCACAAAGCGGGCAGATTACTCTGCCCGCATAAATTCAAACGTCTGTAACTGTACCCTATATCGGGGGTTTTATCACGCTTCGCCCCAGAATCTATGGTTGTTGCGCAGGAGCTGTGCGGTTTTGTTCTCGGCGGCTGCAATGTCCGCCTCGTTAGCCTGCCAGGTCCAGTTGCCCGTGGCCACGCCCGGAACGTTCATGCGCGCGTCGTCGCCAAGCCCCAGGACATCCTGCAGCGGCATCATCACCAGGGGGGCGTCGCTTGCCAGCGCGTCGCTCATCAGCTTGGCCGCCACCTCAACACCGCTCGGCTCGTCGCCGCCCGCAAAGGAACGCGTGCACCAACCGGCCAGCGTCGACGTATCGTGCGTCGAGGTGTACAGAATCTTGCCGGGCGTGGGATGCACGCCGCAACGAACGTCGTAGTCGCTAAACTCCAGCACGTCCATGCCGGGGAAACCGCAGGTCGAAGCCATGGCGCGAACACCGGGCGTCAGATAGCCCAAGTCCTCAGCGATAAAGTTGAGCGGACCCAGCTCGTCATAAGCGGTCTGGAACAGGTCCTTGCCCGGTCCCGCCAACCAGCGACCTTCGGCGCAAGCCTTGCCTGCGGGGATACTGAAGTAGCTGTGGAAGCCCAAGAAGTGATCCAGGCGCACGCGGTCGTAGAGCGAAAACGCACGACGCAGGCGATCCATCCACCAGCTATAGCCGTTCTGCTTCATGTGGTCCCAGCGGAACGTCGGGTTGCCCCACACCTGGCCCTCCGGTGCAAAGTTGTCGGGCGGCGAGCCGGAAATCTCAATCGCCTTGCCGGTATCGGACAGCCAGAAGTTCTCGGGTTCGCTCCACGCGTCTGCCGAATCGTCGGACACGTACATAGGAATATCGCCGATAACCTCGATGCCCTTCTTGTGCGCATAGTTCATGAGCTCGCACCAAGCGAGGTCAAAGCGGTACTGCATGTACGCCTGAAGCTCGGCCTCGTTGTGGAAGCGCTTGTCGTCGATCAGATGCTCATTGTAGCGCGCGACATCTGCCGGCCAATCATGGCGCGACTCGCCCTCAAAGTACTTCTTAACGGCCATGTAGACGCAGTATTTCTCGAGCCAATCGGCATTGCGATGTTTAAACGCGGTATACAGCGGATCGGCATCCTCGCCTCCGCGGGCCTTCCAGGTCTCAAAGTCGGCTGCCAGCTCCTCGTGGCTCTCGGGTAACAGGTCGATATTGCCTGCAAAGGCCGAAGGCCCAGCGTAAGGGGAGCGGAAGAAGTCCGTGGGGTTGACGGGGAGAACCTGCCAGTAGCGCATGCCCATGGCGGCCAGATGGTCGATAAAACGACGCGTGGGCGCGCCGATCGTACCGGGCTTGCCGTCATCGGTCGGCACCGATGTGATATGGCACACAACACCCGCACCGTGATCGAGCGGCTCCTGCAGGCGCTGCTCGGCGTGGTGATAGATGATCGACGAACCCAGCGGGTACAGGTCGAGCGTGACCGTACCGTTGTGGATCTCGCACTCGTGACCGCTAATCACATCGCTCGCGCATTCGCCGAGCGCTGGAATCGTCACGCGGTGTGAATTGCGCAGGCTGCGGTTGATGATGACGGTCGCGGACTCGCCGTCTTTACCGGTACGGTTGTAGGCCAGCACCTCGTCATTGAGCGCGAAGGCCTTGATCTCGCCATCGATCATAAACGGCAGCGCGCGGCGCACGGCCGAGGCATTCTTGACGATCGCGAACGTATCGAAGTCGTGCAGGTTTTCCTTGGTCGGCATGGTGCGGCGATTGCCCGGATCGGTGAGACCCTCCAAGCCGTACTCGTCACCGTAATAGATTGAGGGAACGCCCGGGAACGTCATCTGCATGAGCGTCGCCAGCCAAAAGCGGCTCTTGGCCAGGCCCATGGAGTTCTCGTCCAGGCGCCATTTGCTGCGCTCACTCTCGGGCAGCTGCGACTCGTCGGGGCCACCGCCGAGCACCGAGATAATGCGCGGGCGGTCGTGGCTCGACAGCAGATTGAGCGCGCAGGATAATGCCTCGCGCGGGTAGTTCTCGCGCAGGGTCTCGATATCCTCGGCAGCTTGGTAGGCGTTTTTGTAGCCCATCAAAAAGCCGATGACCATGTCGCGGAAGGGGTAATCCATAGCAGAGTCCAGCTCGGAGCCCTGCAGGTAGCGACGCAGATGGCCGTAGCTGATCTTGTTGGAGGCGTCTTCCCAGACCTCGCCGAGCAGCAGTGCGTCGGGCTTTTCGGCAAGTACGGCCTTCTTGATCTCGGTCAGGAAATCGTCCGAAAGCTCGTCGGCCACGTCTAGGCGCCAACCATGAGCGCCGGCACGTAGCCATTTACGAATGACGCCGTCCTTGCCCAGGAGCCGCTCGCGTACCAGCTCGGAGCTCTCATTGATGGCGGGCATATTGCCCACGCCCCACCAGCAGTCGTACGAGCCGTCCTCGTGGAAATAAAACGCATCGCGCCACGGCGAATCTTCGCTTTGCCACGCGCCCACTCCGGGGTAGTTGCCGTAGCGGTTGAAGTAGATCGAATCGTCGCCCGTGTGGTTGAACACGCCGTCCAGGATGATGGAAATGCCCAGCTTCTCGGCCGCCTCGCACAGCTCAGTAAAGTCCTGCTCGGTGCCCAGAATCGGATCGATCTTGGTGTAATCGGCGGTGTCGTAGCGGTGGTTGCTCGCGGCTTCAAAAATGGGGTTGAGGTAGATGGCTGTAAAGCCCAGCTCGGCGATGCGAGGCAGGTCTTCTTGGATACCCTTGAGCGATCCGCCGTAAAAGTCCCAGGTCTTGATGGAGCCGTCTTCGGCGCGCTCGTACACAGGCGGCTCGTTCCAGTCCTCGACCATGCGGCGCTGAATGCCCTTACGCGGTTTTTCGACCTCGGCCAGCGTGCGCTCGCGCCAGTGCTCGTCGCGGGCATAGCGATCGGGGAAGATCTGGTAGACCATACCGCGCTCGTACCAGGTGGGACGATTCTCGCGGTGCTTGTAGACGGTGACCTGGAATGAAGGCACCTCGGCGTAATCGTAGGTTACGCCTTCGCCGCCGGTGCGGCCCTGTGGTGCGCCCAGGCGAACCTCGGGCTGACCCTCGATATTGCAGATAAAGCTGTACCAGATAAGACAGGGCTCGGTGCACTCAAGCTCTACGGTAAATATGCCGTCGCCCTCGTGCGTCATGGGATACAGAGACTCACCGATCTCATCGACCCAGGTGCGCAGCGTAAGCGTTGCCTGCGCGGGATCGGCATCCTCCAGAATCACAGAGAGCGAAAGGGTAGTTCCTGTGGTCACAGCACCAAACGGAGTGCGAAACTGCGGCAGACGGCTGTTGTGTATCAATCTCATAGTACGGTCCAGTTCAATAGAATCATGGCCTGCTGGCCATGGGCTTTACGCACAGGATGTAAGTATATCTGTTGTACACAGGCTGTATAAACAACATCCGTTTACCATCGGCGAACGGTTGTCCTAGAAAATCGTTTTACCAACTACCTACAGAGAAGGGGCGCCCGGTTGGAGCGCCCCTTGCATACGGTTTGATTAGGTTTTGGATCGTCTGTGGGCTAGCGGCGCTTGCGGGTGGCCGTTGCCTTGCGGACGGACGTCTTCTTGGACGGGGCCTTTTTCTCTGCCGGAGCGGCGGGGGAGACCGGAGTCTCCTTGGCGGGTTCTGGCTTGGCCTTTACCTCGGTCTTGGCCTCCGCCTTGGGAGCAGCAGCCTTGGTCGTGGTCTTCTTGGCTGTCGTCGTGGCGCGCTTGCGCGTGGTGGTCTTGGTGGCCGGCTTGGCCTCGACGGTTGTCTCGGCCTTGGACTCGGCGGGCGTCTCCTCGACTTTGGCGGCCGGCTTTGCGGCTGCCTTGGTCGTGGCGGCCTTCGTGGTCGTCGACTTCGTTGCCGTGGTCTTCTTGGCTGCCGTTGCCTTCTTGGCGGCCGTTGCCTTCTTGGCGGCCGTGGTCGTCTTCTTGGCAGCGGTCTTTGCCGGAGCCTTGACGGCAGGCTTGGTCTCAACGACTTCGGCCTTTACCTCGGGAGCAGCCTCGGCTTCGGCGGCCTTCTTGGCAGCGGCGGTCGTGCGCTTTCGCATAGTCGTTGCCTTGGCAGCCGTTGTTTTAGTCGCGGCTGCCTTGGTTGTCGTAGCCTTCTTGGCCGTCATCTTGCGGGTCGTGGTCTTCTTAGCTGCGGGCTTTGCAGCGGGCTTGACCTCGGCCTCTGCCTCAGGAGCAACCTCAGCCTTCACCTCTGTCTCTTATACACATCTGACGCTGCCGACG
>UQSC01000113.1 GCA_900543615.1 uncultured Collinsella sp.
TGGGGACGTTCCTTTTGTGCCGGCACCTGGGGACACTCCTTAGTCGTTGGGGACGTTCTTAAACGACTGGTCATTCAAGAACGTCCCCAATGACTACCCGCAGAATGAGCGTGGCTGACAGCCGGGCGACGCCGGTCCGCGTGGCGGCGTATAATCGGCGGCAGATGACTTGGACGTTAGGAAATCATGACCGATAGCATGCAGCAGATGGCGCTCGACACGCTCGGCGCCTATTTTGGCTACACCTCGTTTCGCCCGGGGCAGGATCGCATGGTCGATGCGATTCTTGCCGGTCGCGATGCGCTGGGTGTTATGCCCACGGGCGCCGGCAAGTCCATTTGCTACCAGGTGCCCGCGCTTATGCTGCCCGGCATCACCTTTGTGGTGAGTCCGCTGCTGTCGCTTATGGAGGACCAGACCCGCGCGCTGCTCGCGGCGGGTGCGCGACCCAGCTATCTCAACTCCAGTCTTACTCCGGCCCAGCAAAACACCGTGCTCAAGCGGGCGCGCGAGGGCCGCTATCAGCTTATGTATGTGGCACCCGAGCGCCTGCTCGAGCCACGCTTTTTAGCCTTTGCGCAGGAGGCCGCGGCCGACGGCGGCATCGGCGTGCCGCTCGTGGCCATTGACGAGGCCCACTGCGTGAGCCAATGGGGCCAGGATTTCCGCCCCGCCTACCTGCAGATTCGCGAGTTTATCGATTCGCTGCCGCGGCGCCCCATCGTGGCGGCCTTTACCGCCACGGCGACCGAGCGTGTACGCGCCGATATCCAGCAAATGCTCGGCCTGCAAAACCCGGCGACCGTGGTGACGGGCTTCGATCGCAAGAACCTCTACTTTGGTTGCGAAGAGATGGGCGACAAGGCCAAGACTGCCTGGGTGCGCGACTACGTGATCGCGCATTCGAGCGAGAGCGGCATCGTGTATTGCTCGACCCGCAAGACGGTTGACGCGCTGGCCGCGGAGCTTGCCGAGGCACTGGGCCCCAGCGGCATTCGCGTTGGCCGCTACCATGCCGGCATGGGCAACGACGCCCGTCGCCAGAGCCAGCGTGCCTTTATCGACGACGACATTCAGGTGATGGTTGCCACCAACGCCTTTGGAATGGGCATCGATAAGCCCAACGTGCGCTACGTCATCCACAACAACGTGCCCGAGAGCATCGAGGCATACTACCAAGAGGCGGGCCGCGCTGGCCGCGATGGCGATCCGGCCAGCTGTTACTTGCTGTGGAACGGCAACGATTTTCGCATGCGCCGCTTTTTGATCGACCGCGGCGATGCTGCCGATGAGGCACTCGACGAAGAGCAGCGCGCGTGGGCGCTCCAGAACCGTTATCGCCTGCTCAGCCAGATGGAGGGCTACTGCAATACCACCGGCTGCCTGCGCGAATACATGCTGCGCTACTTTGGCGACGAAGCCGCGGCCGAGCATGCGGTTGTGGCTGCTGCGGGCGGCACCGCAGACGACGCCGAGGGCTGCGGCAACTGCAGCAATTGCCTCACGCAGTTCGAGGTCGAGGACGTCACCGATATGGCCCGCGCCGCCGTGCGCTATGTGGCTACGCGTCCCATGCGCTTTGGCAAGTCGCTGATCGCCGATGTGCTCCACGGCGGCAACACCGAGCGCATTCGCCAGATGCATCTGGACGAGGACCGCGGCTACGGTGAGCTGTCGAGCGAATCGGTCGGGCGCATCAAGGACATCATCGGCCAGCTGTGCGGCCGCGGCTATCTGGCCACCTCGCAGGGGCAATACCCGGTCGTGGGGCTGGGCCCGCGTGCCACCGAGGTCGAGGATGAGGCGTTTGCCTTTACCGTTAAGCGTCGCGCGTCCAAGCGCAAGGCCTCGACCCGCGCCCGCCATGCGGTGGATCTGCTGCGCGAGGAGGCCGAGCTGGATCAACGCCCGCGCGTGGGCGATGATGCCGAGCTGTTCGAGCGCCTGCGTGCCCTCCGCAAGGAGATCTCTGCGGAGCTGGAGATGGCGCCGTATATGGTCTTTTCCGACAAGGCCCTGCGCGGCCTGTGCCGCCTGCGCCCGCAGACGCGCGACGAGCTGATCCAGGTCAACGGCATTGGCGAGAAAAAAGCCGACGCCTTTGGCGAGCAGTTTATGGCGGCAATTGAAGAGTTTGAGTCCGAGCATGCGCGGGATGGAGCGTAACGATGGCTTTCGATAGCAAGACCGACCGTACTGACGTGTCCGCCGTGCCGCTGTACCAGCAGGTCATGGACGACCTAAAGGGCGAGATCGCGCGCGGCGTGTACGCTGCCGGCTCGCGCATTCCTTCCGAGATGGAGCTCGCGAAGTCCTACGGCGTGGGGCGCGTCACCGTGCGTCGCGCCATCGAGGAGCTGTCGCGTGCGGGGTATCTCAACCGCCAGCAGGGGAGGGGCACCTTTGTGTGTGCGCCCAAGCTCAAGCGCAAGATTCGCCAGAAGGGTGACGTCCAGAGCTTTACTGAGGGTTGTGCTGTCAACGACATGGTGCCGGGTGCGCGTCTGGTGTCGCGCACGGTGGTCGCGGCAACGCACGAAGATGCGGCGTTCTTTGGCGTGGAGCCCGGCTGCGAGCTTATCGTGGTCGAACGCGTGCGCACAGCCGACGGCATCCCTGTCATGCTCGAGAACAACGCCTTTGTGCTCGCCGACCATCCCTACCTGCAGACGCTTGCCGACAAGGACCTCACCGATAACTCAATCTTTGCGCTCGTTGCCGAGCATTCGGGCCGTGCGCCGCTCAAGTCCGACCCCTGCACCGTGGAGATTGCGCTTGCCGATGCTCAAGCGGCCCCACTGCTGGAGGTGCCGGTCGGCGAGCCGCTCTTCTATATGGAGGCGTACTTTACCGATGAGGACGAGCGCCCCTTGCTGCTCGGACGCCAAAAGATCGTGGGCTCGCGCTACGTGTTCGACATCTAACGTCCATAGATAGAACAACATAGAACAACTTTGGTGAAATGACTTCACGGGCGTTGCTACACGTGTTATAAATAGGACAACATAGAACGACAGCAGGTACGAGCTGCCGTCGCTCAAAGCTGCCCCACAAGGAGGAACATCAGGATGAACGCACATGATCTGGTTCAGGAAATCATCGAGCGCAAGGGCAAGATCGAGAACGTCTTTTGGATCGCTTGCGGCGGTTCGATGATCGACTTGATGCCGGCCAACGAGCTGCTCAAGCGCGAGGCAACCACGTTTACCTCGACGGTCTACACGGCACGCGAGTTTTGCCTGATGGCTCCCAAGAGTCTTGGCGTGAAGTCGCTCGTCATCGCCTGCAGCCACAGCGGCAACACGCAAGAGGTCGTCGACGGCTGCGAGATGGCGCTGGCCGCCGGTGCCGAGGTCGTTGCCCTCACCGACTGCGAGGGCTCCAAGATCGACAACGGCAAGTGGACTACCTGGGTCTATCCCTGGGGCGAGGGCGTGCCGCAGGCCGAGGTCCCGCAGGGCATCGGCGCCCTGATGGCTGCCGAGCTGCTCGACCAGCAGGAGGGTTACGAGGCGCTTGCCGACATGTACGCCGGCCTTAAGCAGATGGATGCCCTGCTGCCCGCTGCTCGCGAGAAGGTCAACGCCGAGCTGGGCGATCGCTTTGCCGAGCTCTGCCAGCAGCACAAGTTCTTCTATATCCTGGGCTCCGGACCCAACTTTAGCCAGACCTACGCCATGGCCATCTGCTCGCTCATGGAGATGCAGTGGCAGCACTGCTGCTACATCCACTCCGGCGAGTACTTCCACGGCCCGTTCGAGGCCACCGAGCCCGGCGTGTTCTACTTTGTGCAGCTTGGCGCGGGCGAGTGCCGCCCCATGGAGGAGCGCGCTCTTGCGTTCCTCAACACGCACACCGATACAGTCATGGTGCTCGATGCGCTCGCGTACGGCGTGGGCGAGGTGCCTGCCAGCGTGCGTTCGTTCCTGGAGCCGATCTTCTTCTACAACATGAGCTGCGAGCTGCGCGCCGCCCGCGGCAAGGTCTTCGACCACAGCCCCGAGGTTCGTCGCTATATGGGCATCGAGCAGTACTAATATACCGGGAATAACCTCTCACGACGGGGTCTGCGCTGCGCGCGGGCCCCGTTTTGCGTTGTGGCGGCCGGATTCGTGTCTGCGCGAAAACGAAGGTGAATACTTTTCCGCGAAGTGAACGACCTATTTTGGACCCCCGAAGCATCCACACTTTTTGACGCCAAAACTGCAGGAAAAACTCAGCGAAACCGCAGGAAACGGCGTCTGAAAAGTGACGATGCTTCGGGGGCTCGTTTTTGCTCGTTCACTTCGCGGAAAAGTATTCACCTTCGATTCGTAAGGGCACTGCGTGAGTCAAAAAAGCGGGCCGCGCCGGAGATTTCCGGCGCGGCCCGCTTAGTATCGTGCTTCGATTCGCAAGGTTGCGGCAGCCAGCGGCCTACTTTGCGTCGTAGGCCTCGACGTCCCACCAGTCGAGCTGGGCGATGTTGTCGCGGATGTGCTGGCAGCTCTTGTGGAAGCCCTCGAGCTCGTACTCGGACAGGTCGAGCGTGTAGACCTCCTCGACGCCCTCGGCGCCGATCACGCACGGCAGGGAGGTAAAGATGCCCTCCTCGCCATACTGGCCGGTCATGAGCGTGGAGGCGGAAAGCACGGCATGCTCGTTGTGCAGCACGGCGGCGCAGACGCGCGCGGCGGAGTTGGCGACGGCGTACTCGGTGCACTGCTTGCCCTGGTAGGTCACATAGCCGCCCTTGCGTGCAAGCTCCTCGACCTCCATGTGGTCAAAGGCGTACTTGTCGGGGTTCTCGGCCTGAAGCTCGTTGAGGCTCTTGCCGGCGATGGTCGCGGCCTTAAAGGCGGCCAGCTGGCTAAAGCCGTGCTCGCCGATCATGTAGGCGTCGATGGACTTGGGGCTCACACCGACCTTCTTGGAGATCTCGGTGCGCAGGCGGGCGGAGTCCAGGCCGCAGCCCGAGCCGATGATCTTCTTGGGATCGTAGCCGGTCAGGTGCCACAGCTCGGTGCACACGACGTCGCAGGGGTTGGAGATGCTCACGAAGATGCCGTCAAAGCCGGCGTCGACGATGCGCTTGGCAAAGGTGCGGGCGGCATCGGTGGTAAAGAACAGCTCGCCGTCGCGGTTGCCGGCGGCCAGTGCGACCTTGCCGGCAGCGTTGACGATGACGTCGCAGCAGGCCAGCTCCTCGTAGTGGTCGTAGCAGTTGACGATCTTGGTGTTGTACGGGACAAACGAAAGGGAGTCGCGCAGGTCCTGGACCTCGGATGTCACCTTGGCCTCGTTGATATCGCACAGGTACAGCTCGTCGGCAATGCCCTGCATGAGCAGGCTGTTGGCGACATGTGCTCCTACGTGGCCCTGGCCGACCACACCGATCTTACGCGTCTGGTACATATATGTATCCTTTCGGCCGAGTTTTTCGCGTCGAACCATTGTAGCTTCCTGCCGCCACTTTGCCAGGCTAAAGCGCCGTAGATTTTTGGGACATGCCTTAATCTCTACTTTTGGAGTGATTTGGGCCGCTGACGGCATCGCTGGGCTATGCGCTCGCGCGGATGGGGCCGGTCGTTGTACCATAGCTGCAACTGACTCGTAAGGAGCATCCATGCCCATTCGTATTCCCGACGCCCTCCCTGCCGCCGCGCAGCTCGAGAGCGAGAACATCTTTGTCATGACCGAGTACCGCGCGCTGCACCAGGACATCCGTCCGCTGCGCGTGCTCATCCTCAACCTCATGCCCACCAAGATTGCCACCGAGACGCAGATCATGCGCAAGCTCTCCAACACCTGTCTCTTATACACATCTGACGCTGCCGACGAATAGCCTTGTGTAGAT
>UQSC01000114.1 GCA_900543615.1 uncultured Collinsella sp.
ATCTACACAAGGCTATTCGTCGGCAGCGTCAGATGTGTATAAGAGACAGAAATGCCCATGCGTCCAAATGGCTTGCGGGCACAAGCGCTGCGCCTCGGCCGAGGCCATGGCAGAGTGCACGCCAAAGCGACGCGCCTCATACGAACACGTGGACACGACGCCACGCGAATCGGCGTCTCCGCCCACGATGAGCGGCTTTCCGCGCCATTCGGGATGATCGAGCATTTCCACGCTCGCAAAAAACGCATCAAGGTCCATCAGGCCCACCGCCGGACCCGTCCAGGGAGGCGGCGTGACGCCCATGGCATCCTCATAACCGTATGTATGTTCGCGTCTTTCCATGTCATGAGTATACCGCGCAGCTCATGTGGGGTGCGTGTATGTGCTTGCAAATCCCGAATTCTTGTCTAAGATATGGATTTGCCCTCGACTACACCGAAGAAGTTGGTCTCACGGACTTCACCTGCCCGCGTCGATGGCGTATTATGTTCAACTGTTTGTTTGTAGTTGCAGCCTAAAGCTGCTTGGTTGGAGGAGTTTCCTTTGGCAGTCAAGATTCGCCTTGCTCGTCACGGCGCTAAGAAGCGTCCGTACTACCGTGTCGTCGTCGCCGATTCCCGCGCTCCGCGTGACGGTCGTATCATCGAGGAGGTTGGCCGCTACAACCCGATGACCGCCCCCAAGACCATCAACCTCGACCTCGAGAAGATCGCCGACTGGCAGTCCAAGGGCGCTCAGCTCACTGACGCCGTCGCCGCTCTGGTCAAGGCCGCCAACGAGGGCGAGAAGACTGAGACCGTCGTCAAGAAGTCCAAGAAGCAGCTCGCCAAAGAGGCCGAGGCCGCTAAGGCTGCCGCTGAGGCCGCTGAGGGCGCCGAGGAGTAAATCGTGCCTGAGGTTGACGCTGCACAGCTCGAGGGTGAGGCAATGCTCTCAGATCGCATCGCCGATCTCGTCGAATATCTCGTTGTTCAGATCGTCGACGACCCGGATTCCGTGAGCCTTGAGGTCATCGATGGTGACGATGCCTCTACGATTGAGGTTTCGGTCGCCGAGGATGACGTCGCTAAGGTCATCGGCCGTCGTGGCCGTACCATCAAGGCCATTCGCACGCTCGCCCGTGCACTGGCCGCTCGCCTCGACACTGCTGTCGAGGTAGAGGTTCTGGGCTAGGAACTTGAGGTCCCAGTACAAAAACATCGCCCGTGTGGTCAAGCCGCACGGAAGGAAGGGGGAGGTCCTCGCGCAGCCGCTGCGGGGGCTTCCTTCTGTATTAGAGCCTGGTATGCGCGTCGCCCTGACGCCGCCGGCGCTCAAGCGCGACCGCTTTTGCACGGTCGTGTCCGTCACCGATACGGGCGATGGCGATCTGGTCTCGTTTGAGGGCATTGACGACTTGACGGCCGCCGAGGGCATCACGGGATGCTACGTGCTGGCAAATCGTGACGACTTTGAGCTCGATTCGCTCGATGCTGCCTATACCGACCTGATGGGTCGCGAGGTGGTCGACGAGCGCTTCGGTTCGCTCGGCACGATCGTCGAGATCATGTCGACGCCCGCTAACGATGTTTGGGTTGTCGAGGGCGATCGGTACGGCGAGGTACTGATTCCCGTGATCGAGCAGGTTGTGCTCGATCTTCCCGACACAGGAACAATTTCCGTCCATGTTATGGACGGCCTGATCGATATGGACAAGTAGGGAGGACAACATGCTGATTGAGACCCTTTCGGTCTTTCCCGAGATGTTTGAGCCCGTCATGTCCACATCGATTTTGGGCCGCGCCCGCAAGGCCGGCCTTTTTGATTTTAAGGCCTATAACCTGCGTGACTGGACGCACGACCGTCATCGTACCGTTGATGACGAGCCGTACGGCGGCGGGCAGGGCATGCTCATGAAGGTCGAGCCTATCGCAGAGGCCATCGAGGCCATTAGCGCAGAGGGTCCCAAGCCCACTGTGGTGTTCTTTACCCCCTGTGGCGAGCCTTTTACGCAGCATGTGGCCGAGCGCCTGCTCAAAAGTGAGCGCCTGCTGTTTGTGTGCAGTCGCTACGAGGGCGTCGACGAGCGCGCGTATGCGTATGCCGATGAGCGTCTGTCGATCGGCGACTACGTGCTCACGGGCGGCGAGCTTCCCGCTATGGTCGTTGCCGATGCTGTCGTACGCCTGATTCCCGGCGCCCTTGGTGACGAGATGAGCAACGTCGACGAGTCGTTCTCGACCGCCGAGGACGGTGGCCTGCTCGAGTACGCGCAGTACACCCGTCCTGCCGAGTTCAACGGCGAGGGCGTGCCTCCGGTGCTTGTGAGCGGCGATCATGCTAAGGTCGATGCGTGGCGTCGTAAGAACGCCATCGAGCGCACCTGTCGTTGGCGTCCCGATCTGATTGAGACGGCGCGGCTCACGCCCGAGGAGCGCGCTTACGCGCAGGAGATCCTTGACGCTTCGTATTCGCAGAGCGAGGAGTGAGTATGGTTCCTACGCAACATTCCGCGTTGAGGGGCGCTTTTGAGTGGATCGCGGTCATCGCGATCGCGCTCGTGGCCACCTTCCTGATCCGCACCTTTGTGGTCGAGCCCTTTGTGGTGCCCACCGGCTCTATGGAGGACACGATCGAGATTGGCGACCAGATCCTGGCACAAAAGGTGAGCCTCGAGCTCGGTCAGCCCGTCAAGCAGGGCGATATCGTGGTGTTTCACAACCCCGATGGCACCTCCGAGCATGATGTTCTTGTCAAGCGTGTTATTGCCACGGCCGGCCAGACGGTTGACCTGCAGGATGGCAAGGTGGTCGTTGACGGCCAAGCGCTCGACGAGGACTATACGACGGGCATGAGCTGGCCACTTTCGGTCCAAGCGCCCGGCGCTCAGGTAAGCTATCCCTACACCGTTCCCGACGGGTGCGTGTGGGTGATGGGCGACAACCGCGAAAACTCTGCCGACTCACGCTACTTTGGTCCCGTCGATCGCTCTGATTTGATCGCTGTGGCGCTTGTGCGCTACTGGCCGCTCAACCGCATCGGCGCTATCGACTAAAAACCGCTATAGTACAGTACCTAACCGTGTAATCGTTTCGACGAGGGGATATTAGAGGCATGAACGCTTCATCGCTTTCCTTCCAAGACATCATCTTGCGTCTCCAGCAGTACTGGGGCGAGCAGGGCTGCGTCATTATGCAGCCCTATGACTCCGAGGTCGGTGCCGGTACCTTCCATACCGCGACCACGCTGCGCTCGCTCGGTCCCGCCGAGTGGCGCACCTGCTATGCACAGCCCTGCCGCCGTCCCGCCGACGGCCGCTACGGCGAGAACCCCAACCGCATGCAGCACTACTATCAGTTCCAGGTGCTCATCAAGCCCTCACCGGTCAACGCCCAGGAGCTTTACCTGGGGTCTCTTGCCGCTATCGGTCTGGACCCCAACGACCATGACGTCCGCTTTGTCGAGGACGACTGGGAGAGCCCAACCCTTGGCGCCTGGGGTCTTGGCTGGGAGGTCTGGCTCAATGGCATGGAGGTCACGCAGTTTACGTACTTCCAGCAGGTGGGCGGTATCGAGGTCGACCCCGTTCCTGTCGAGATCACCTATGGCCTGGAGCGCATCGCCATGTATGCGCAGGGCGTTAACTCGGTCTACGACCTGGTGTGGAGCTACCTGCCCGACGGCACGCCCATGACCTATGGCGACGTGTTCCTCGAGAACGAGCGCGAGTTCAGCGCTTACAACTTTGAGGTCGCCAACGTCGAGATGATGCGTCAGAAGTTTGACGACTACGAGGCCGAGTGCCATTCCTGCCTGGAGCGCAAGCTGCCGCTGCCGGCATATGACTGCGTCATGAAGTGCAGCCACGCTTTCAACCTGCTCGATGCCCGTGGCGCGCTGTCCGCGGTCGAGCGTGCCAACTACATCCTGCGCGTCCGCGCCGTCGCCAAGGCGTGCTGCGAGGCCTACATGGCCGAGGTCGCCGGAGTCAACGAGAATGCCGACCAGGAAGGCGAGGTGGCGTAAGCCATGGCAGACGCTAAGGATTTCCTGTTTGAGATCGGTACGGAGGAAATGCCCTCCGCACCGCTGAACAATGCCGTCAAGCAGCTTGGCTCCATGATTGCCAAGGGTCTCAACGAGGCCGGTCTGGCCCACGGCGAGGTCCGCGTGATCTCGAGCCCGCGTCGCCTGGCTGCACTCGTTGCCGACGTCGCCACCGCGACCGATGAGGTTCACGAGGTCAAGCGTGGCCCCGCGGCCAACATTGCCTTCGACGCTGACGGTAACGCCACCAAGGCCGCCCAGGGCTTTGCCCGCAAGTGCGGTGTGGCTGCCGAGGACCTGGTCCGTCGCGAGGACACTGACGGTCGCGAGTATGTGTTCGCCGAGAAGAACATTCCCTCCGCACCGGCTACGCCGATTCTGACCGCTCTGTGCGAGAAGACTATCGCCGGCCTGCAGTGGCCCAACTACCGCTCCCAGCGCTGGGGCCACGAGCACGCGACGTTCGTGCGCCCGGTCCGTTGGATCTGCTGCCTTTTGGGCGAGGATGTTGTGCCCGTGTCGTTTGCCGACGTGACGAGCGGCAACACCACGCGTGGTCATCGCGTGCTTGGCCCCGGTGACCATGTGGTTGCCAGCCCCGCCGTCTACGAGCAGGTGCTTGAGGACGCCGGCGTGCTTTCTGCCGAGCGTCGTCGCGAGGCCATCCTTGCCGGTATCGCCGAGGTCGAGGCCGCTCGCCCCGGCTGTCATGTCGACACGCCCAAGAAGGTCTTCGAGGAGGTCATTAACCTCTGCGAGTGGCCGACGGTGCTCGTCGGTACCTTCGATGAGGAGTTCCTCAAGGTCCCGCACGAGATCATCTGCGAGTCCATGCTCACCAACCAGCGCTACTTCCCGATCTATGACGGCGAGGGTAAGCTCACGCGTGAGTTCGTGGTCGTCTCCAACAGCAAGCCCGAGAACGCCGAGCGCGTGATCGACGGCAACGAGCGCGTCGTGCGCGCCCGTCTGGACGACGCCAAGTTCTTCTACGAGGAGGACCTGAAGATCTCCCTCGACGAGTTCCGTGAGCGTCTGGCCAAGGTGGCCTTCCAGGAGAAGCTCGGTAGCGTGCTCGCCAAGTCCGAGCGCATCGAGCAGCTCGCACTCGCTATTGCCCGTGAGGCTCATCTGGGCGCCCATCTTGCCGCTGACGCTGCTCGCGCCGCGCACCTGTGCAAGGCCGACTTGGTATCCAACGCCGTCGTCGAGTTCACGAGCCAGCAGGGCGTGATGGGCGGTTACTACGCCACCGCGATGGGGGAGAACGATGAGGTCGCCCACGCCATTCGCGATCATTATCGTCCCCGCTTTGCCGGTGACGAGCTGCCCGAGGGCACCGCTGGCTGCATCGTGGCCTGCGCCGACAAGCTCGATACCATCGCCGGTATCTTTGCCATCGGCGAGCCCCCGACTGGCTCTTCGGACCCCTACGCGCTGCGTCGCGCCGCCATCGGCATCATCAACATCCTGCGCGACCGTCTGCCGATCGATCCCACGTCGCTTATCGACTTTGCCCTTGAGCTCTATAGCGAGCAGGGTATCGAGTTCGACGCCGCCGAGGTCGCTCAGCAGGTTCGCGACTTCTTCCACGGCCGTCTGGTGAGCATGGCCCGCGACGAAAAGATCCCGGCCGATACCGTTGCCGCCGTCTCCGCGGTGCACATCATCGCCTGTCTCTTATACACATCTGACGCTGCCGACGAATAGCCTTGTGTAGAT
>UQSC01000115.1 GCA_900543615.1 uncultured Collinsella sp.
CGAGGAGCGCATGGGCGGTGTTGGCGGCGCAGTCGCGTGAGTCGATGATGTAGTCGGCCCACGCGCGGTAGCGCGGCATACGCTGCTCGGCCAGCTTGTCGATGCCGTCGCGGGCGGTGATGGGGCGTCCCTTGTGGGCGAGCTCGTCGAGCTTACGGTTGAGCATCACGATCTGGCTGTTCTGGTGTAGCAGCGGGTAGCTCTCGTCGCGCGTGACCACGCCGCCACCCGTGGAAAGCACCAGGCCGCTGCGCTTGGAGATGTCGGCCAGCGCCGCCGTCTCCTGCTCGCGGAAGGCCGCCTCGCCGCGCTCGACGATATAGTCGGCACAGGGCATGCCCAGGCGCTCCTCGAGGGCGCGATCGAGATCGATGTGCTCGCGTCCCGTGAGCTGGGCGATCTGCTCGCCCACGCGGGTTTTGCCCGAGCCCGGCATGCCAATCAGGGCGATGTTTTGCTCGCGGCGGGACAGACGCTCCGTCACATCCAGGATGCGCTCGCGCGGGGTGTCTTGGCCGGTGTAGCGCTCAACAGCCTGTGCCGCCTGTGCCACAAGCATAAGCAGGCCACCGATGCAGGGGATCCCGCGGCGCTCGGCCTCGAGCATGAGTCCCGTGCGAGCGGGGTTGTAGACAATGTCGATGACGCCTTCGAGTGCATCGAGCCCTTCGAGCGTGCAAGGCGCGTCGGGACAGTGGGGGAACATACCGGCAGGCGTGCAGTTGACGAGTAAGGCGGCGTCGGACTGCTGCGCGATGTTGCCGTAGTTGACCTCGCTCGTGCGACCCACGGGCACAACGATGGCGCCCAGGTCTCCCAGCACCATACTTGCCGTGGTGCCGGCGCCGCCGGTGGCGCCAAGTACGAGGACCTTCTTGCCGGCAACCTCTACACCCAGCTCCTCGACCAGGCACCGAAAACCAAAGTAGTCGGTGTTGTCGCCGCGCAGGCGACCGTCAGGTAGGCGTGTGATGGTGTTGACGTTTCCCATGCGCTTGGCGAGTGGACTCAGCTCGTCCAGGTACTCCATGACGGCGCGCTTGTAAGGGATAGTCACGTTGGTGCCCTCCCACTCGTCGCCCGTCATAAAGGCCGCGAGGTCCTCGGGCTCGCGCTCAAATCGCACGTAATCGAGCCCAGCGAGCTCTTTGTAGATGGTTGGGGTGTAGCTGTGGCCCAACACGCGGCCCAGCACTCCGTAGGGGCGGGTTGCGGCGGTATCGGTCATCTAGAGCACCTCCGTGTAGCTGCCAAAGTAGGTGTAGCTTTCGCACACGTCGTCGATGGAATCGAGCAGGTCGTCGAGGGCCTTGCTGCCAAAGGGGCAGTCCAGATCAAAGTAGAACATAAACTCAAAGTCGCGGCCGGGGATGGGGCGGCTCTCGAGCTTGATGAGGTTGATGTTGAGTGCGTAGAAGCGCTCGAGCACGCGATAGAGGGCGCCCGGCTCGTTGGCCGTGGTGATCATGAGCGAGGTGCGATTAGCGCCGGGGTAGACGCGCGGCTCGCGGCTGATGACGACAAAGCGCGTGTAGTTGTTGTCCGAGTCTTGGATATTGGGCTCCAACACCTCGAGGCCATACAGCGTGGCACAGCTGCGCGATGCGATGGCGGCAACATCGGTGCGTTCGGAGTTGGCGACCATCTCAGCCGACATGGCCGTGTTGGGGTACTTGGTGGCGCGCAGGCCGTGGTTCTCGATAAAGCCGGCGCACTGGGCAATGGCTTGGCCGTGGCTGTAGACCTCGCGCACGTCGGCGAGCTTGGTGCCGGGCTTGACGAGCAAGTTGTGGTCGATCTTGAGGCGAAGCGAGCGCACGATGTGGAAGTCGAACTGGGCGAGCAGGTCGTAGACGGCGTTGACCGAGCCGGCGGTGGAGTTCTCGATGGGCAGCACGCCAAACTCGCAGAAGCCGTCGCGTACGGCGCGCATTACGCCCTCGAAGGTCTCGAAGAACGCGATATCGGGCACGTCGAAGAGCTTGCACGCGGCGATCTGGCTGTAGGCGCCTTCGACGCCCTGGCAGGCGACGGTGGCCGTCTGGGGGAAGGGTGTGTCAAAGGCTGCGGCCGTGGCATGGGCCTTTTGCGACACCGTGATGCCCTTGAGCTCGTTGATGTAGCGCTGCTGCTCGACCTTGCTCATGCTCATGAGGAGACGGAACAGGGCGATGGTCTGTGCCTCGTAGCGCTCGGGCGCGCGGCTGGCGAGGTTGTTGAGCTTGGAGCGCTCGCGGGCGGGGTCGAAGACGGCCTTGCCCATCTCGATTTTTGACTTGGCGACCTCGGTGGCAATGTCCATGCGCTCGACAAAGCTGTTGAGGAGCGTGGTGTCGATGCCATCGATGGCCTGGCGGATGTCAGCAAGGTCCATAGGGACCCCTTTCACGTGTCGGTGATTTTTCTGGGACGGGGATTAAAAAATCATTAGGTACACAATGATTTTTTAATCCCCGTCCCAGAAAAATCACTGGGTGGGCGTGGGGGCCGGAGTTGGCCCCCGGAGATTTTTAGAGCTGTCCGGCGTCCTCGAGGAGGGCGTCCCAGATGGCGAGCGCCGCGGCTGCTTCGGCAACGGGGACGGCTCGGGGGACGATGCAGGGATCGTGACGGCCGTGGACCGAGAGCTCGGCATTTTCCATGGCGTCCATGTCTACGGTCTGTTGCTCGCGACCGATGGAGGGCGTCGGCTTTACGGCCATACGCCACATGACGGGCGCGCCGTTCGAAATACCGCCCAGGATGCCGCCGGCGTTATTGGACTCGACCTCGATTCCGCCGGTCTCGGCATCGATGCGATACGGATCGTTGTTCTCGCTGCCGCGCATGGCGGCGACGGCAAAGCCCATGCCAAACTCCACGCCCTTTACGGCGGGAATGCCAAACGCGATCTGCGCGATGCGGTTCTCGATGCCGTCGAACATGGGGTCGCCGATGCCCGCGGGAAGCCCGTAAATGCCGCACTCCACGATGCCGCCGATACTGTCGAGTTCGTCGCGCGCGGCTAGGATTTCCTCGCGCATACGGCCGGCTGCGGCGGCGTCAATGCACGGCAGATCGTTCGTAAGGATCGCCTTGCGGTCGGCCTCGCGATAGACCATATCGTCCATCGGCAGGTCGGAGATGCCGCCGATCTGCGCGACGTGCGCCATGACCTGAATGCCGCGGGCCTCGAGTGCCTGCAGCGCAATGCCGCCGGCGATGCATAAGGGGGCCGTCAGGCGGCCGGAGAAATGCCCGCCACCAGCGACATCGTGCATGTTGTGATACTTCACGCGCGCAGGGAAGTCCGCATGTCCGGGACGGGGCTTGCGGCGCAGCTCGGAGTAATCCTTGGAGCGCGTGTTGGTGTTCTCGATAATCGCGGCGATGGGCGCGCCGGTGGTATATCCATCGACAACACCGGCGATGATGTGCGCGGCGTCGGCCTCGCGGCGTTTGGTTGCGGTCTCGTCGCGACCGGGGGCGCGACGGTCGAGGAAAGCCTGCAGCTGCTCCTGGTCCACGGCGATACCCGCCGGGATGCCATCGAGCGAGCAGCCGATAGCGGGGGAGTGCGATTGGCCGAAGATGCTTAAGTGCAAGACGTTGCCAAAGGTCGAGGACATGCTATTCCTCCTCGAGTGTGACCTTGCCGCCCAGCAGGCGGTAGTGGTCGAAGAAATCGGGATAGGACTTGTTGACGGCCTCGGCGCCGTGGATCACGACCTCGCCGGTGGCACGGCTCGCGGCGATGGCGGCCATCATGGCGATGCGGTGGTCGTTGTGCGAATCGACCTCGCCGCCGGTGAAGGCATCGACGCCCTTGATGATGAGGTCGTCGCCGGCAATACGCACCTGCGCGCCCAGCGCCGTGAGTTCGCGCGTGGTGGTGACCAGGCGGTCGGATTCCTTGATACGCAGACGGGCGCAATCGCGGATAAAGGTGCGGCCCTGCGCCAGCGAGGCCACGGCCGAGATAACAGGCACCAGGTCGGGAATGTCGTGGGCGCTCATCTCAAAGCCGGCGAGCTTGTCGGACTGCACGGTGGCGGCGTTGGTGGAGCGCACGATGCGGGCACCAAAGCGCGAAAGCGCGGCAAGCACGTTGCGGTCGCCCTGTGCGGAGCTCAGGGACACACCCTCGACGGTGATGGGGTCGGAGCCGATGGCGCCGGCGCACAGCCAAAAGGCGGCGTTGGACCAGTCGCCCTCGACGGCCACGCTGCCGGGCGTGCGGTACGAGCCACTGCTCACGCGGAAGTTCGTGACCTCGGGCTGGCCGTCCCGGGCGGGAATACGCTCGACGTTGACCTCGACGCCAAAGGCCTTCATGGCCTGGATCGTTAGGTTGATGTAGGGGCGGCTCTCGATGAGGCCGGTCACCTGCACGCAGGAGGGCTGGGCCAGCAGCGGAGCCGCCAGCAGCAGGCCCGAGATGTACTGCGAGCTCACGTTGCCCGGCAGCACAAAGGTGCCCGGGCGCATGCGGCCGCTTGTCTTGAGCGGAAAACCGCCCAGACCCTGCAGGTCGCAGCCGGCGGCGATGATTTCGTCCGAGAGCGGGGAGAGCGGGCGGGCGCCTAGGCGACCTTGGCCCACAAAGGTGGCCTCCGCACCCAGCGCACAGGCGACAGGCAGCATAAAACGCAGCGTGGAGCCGCTCTCGCCGCAGTCGAGCGTGCCACCGGCAAGGGCCTTGAGCAGGCCAAACTCAACGCTCTTCATAGTGGGGTGGACCTGGAAGCCGTCCTCGACGGTCTCGATGCGAGCGCCGAGCGCCGTGAGGCAGCGGACCGTGGCCTCGATGTCGGCGCAGGTGGTGTTGCAGGCGACGTGTGTCTCGCCGTTGGCAAGCGCGGCGCAGATGATCAGGCGATGCGCCATCGACTTGGACGCGATGGCAGGAACGGTGCCCTTAAGCGGGGACGGGGTGATGCGGGCTAGCATGCGGATGCGTCTCCCTTCTGGCCGAGGCCCTCGGCAATGAGTTCGTGGAAAGTGGAAAGCGGCGTGCGGTCGATGCTGCAGCGGCCGATGTCGTGCGGAATCACCAGGTCGATGGTGTCGCCCGTGCGCTTCTTGTCGTGCAGCGCCTCGGCAAAGACGGCATCGGCATCTAGGTCGCAGCGGGTCTTGAGGCCATGGCGGGCGCAGAGCTCCTCAATACGACCGGGCAGTGCAGCATCGCAAACGCCGTGCAGGGCCGCTGCGCGCGTGATGATGCCCATGCCGATTGACACGCAGTTGCCGTGTCCGAGCTCAAAGTGCTCGCAGGCCTCGACGGCGTGTCCGGCGCTGTGTCCAAAGTTGAGGAGCTTGCGCTGGTTGGTTTCGCGCTCGTCGGCGACGACCACGGCGCGCTTGATGTCGATATTGCGGGCGATGATGAGCGCTACGCGGGCCACATCGCGGTTGAGCAGCTCCAGCGTGAGCGGGGTCTTCTCCAGCTCGGCGAAAAGCTCCGGGTCGGCGATCACGGCGTGTTTCACAACCTCGCCGCAGCCGTCGGCGAACTGCTCGGGCGTGAGGGTGGCCAGGCACCCCACGTCGGCGATAACCACGCTCGGCTGCCAAAAGGCGCCGGCCAAGTTCTTGCCGGCAGCCAGGTCGATGGCCGTCTTGCCGCCCACCGACGAATCCACCATGGCGAGCAGGCTCGTCGGGATCTGCACAAACTTGCAGCCGCGCATGTAGGTGGCGGCCACAAAGCCCGCCACGTCGCCC
>UQSC01000116.1 GCA_900543615.1 uncultured Collinsella sp.
CTACACAAGGCTATTCGTCGGCAGCGTCAGATGTGTATAAGAGACAGGTACACGCGATGGTTTTGAACCCGGTTTTGGCTGGACGGAGCTGCCTCGTCAATAGCGTGAGGCGGCTTATGTGTGAATCGATGCCGGATGTGTTTCTCGGCATGGTGATAAAGAACGGGAAAGGAACAATGATGAGGGAGACGGTACTTTCGCGCACGGCATTTGTCGCGGCGGCGGGAACGGCGCTGCTGACGCTTGTGGGGTGCGGCGGACAGCGGACGCAGGATGCGACGGGTTTTAACGATGACCGCCCGGTAAAGGACAAGATGGACGCGGGTGCGACGTCGGGCGATTCCGGCGACGCGGACAGCGGCTCGGGCGCGGACAGCGGCTCGGCGGATGCGTTCGATACGTGGTCGGAAGATTGCTGGGACGCGCACCGCAACGTCAGCATCGCGGCGCTCCTCGAGCTTAAGGGCTGGCAGTTGCAGGAGTTTGCCTCGCAGCAGGGCTATACCTGGCAAGACGCGCTCGAGATGTACGAGGACGAGGCGGGACACGTGCTCAGCGTCTGCAATATCAGCAAGGACGGCGCGACCGAATGGCTCGGCGAGGACGAAATCGGAAAGCTCGACAAGGGCGGCACCGGAAGCACCGTGATGTTCACGCTACAACTTTCGGGCTATTCGAGCTGCGAGGATGTTATCGCGGGCTTTTCTGTGCCGGTCGAGGACCGGGCGCAGATTACTTCGGGCTCATGGATCGCGTGCGTATACGGTTCCAACATGGCGCGGCACGTCGCCATGACGAGCCCGATGGAAAACGGTGACTACCGCTTGGATCTCATTACCGAGGAGGCTATCAAGACCGGTAGGTTTACCCAGGGCGGCGGTGCTCCGACGATAGACGAATTTTGGCAGGAAAAGACTGGACGCGCGCTCGGCTAGGTGCGACGTGGCCAATACCATAGCGAGGAACGAACATGATGAATGAAGTGACGATGAACCGTGCGGCCTTTGTGGCAGGCGCGGGTGCGTTGGCTTGTGCGCTGGCTGGCTGCTCGGGCGGATTGGGCGGCGCGAGCGGTGCCAAGAAGGCGACCACGGCGGACGCCGCCTGTGTAGACGACAACGCCAACGTGACGGTCTATGCTGCGATCAACTTGGATGGCGCCGACCTGGTGCGCCTGCTCAAGCATCAAAACTATGAGTGGCAAGGCGAGAGCGTGGGCTACGGTGCCGCCGATGATGCGGGACTTTTCGCCTTTACCTTTTCTAAGATTTCGGATGACGTGGACGAACTTGCGAACAGTGCGATACCGCTTTCGGAGTCCGAGTACGAGGAACTTGAGCCGGGCGGCGGAGACGATAGCGTGGCGATTTTGCTCTCGGTGGGCGGCTATACGACGGGCGATCGTGCGCTCACCGGCGCAATCGGCGATGCGTCGATAGTGCAGGAGAAGTGCACAATCGACGATTCCGTGTATTGGCTGGTCAAGGCGCTCGACGGCAGCCGTTACGTGATTTCGGCCTACGACACCGAAGATGATGGCGACAGCGCGCATGACATCTATATCTATAGTGAGTCTTTTATTCACACCGGTTATCTGAGCGGCGGCGACCAAATCGATATTGACGAACTCTGGAGCCGCCTGACCAATGCCTCGTAGCGCACCAAAACCACCACAAAGGGGACAGTGAGGCGGGACTTTTTGACCGCCTGATGGGTCGAGCGTCACAACTCGTGCGTTACAGCAGCTCGCCGTGGCGGGCGATGTAGCGGCGCTTGGCCAGCTGGGTGAGCGCGATGTAGGCGGCGACAATGCCGATGAGCAGCGCGAAGAAGCTCGTCGGCAGCGGCGTGAGGCCCAGTGCATCGGCGATGGGGCTTGCCGGCAGCCAAGTGACGAGCACCAGGCCCAGCACGGTGAGGAGGCACAGCGCGGGCGCGGCGTGGTCGCGCGCGCTCGGCAGGCGCGGGGAGCGCAGCATGTGGATCACGAGCGTCTGCGACCACATGGACTCGACAAACCAGCCACTCTGGAAGAGCGCCGTAAAGGCCGCCATGCCTGCGACGTCGCCTATAGCGGCAAGCTCTGCCCAGCTCGCGCCCACGGCGGCGGGGCACACCACAAAGAAGAGCGCGGCGAAGGTCACGATATCAAACAGCGAGCTCACGGGGCCCAGCTCGAGCATAAAGCCCTTGATGGACGCGGCATCCCAGGCGCGCGGACGGGCAGTCCAGGCGTCGTCGACGGTGTCCCACGGCAGCGCGATGCATACGATCTCGTAAACCAGCGACAGCAGCACCAGCTGCAGAGCGCTCATGGGCAAGAATGGCAAGAACAGGCTCGCGACGGTCACGGACAGCACGTTGCCAAAGTTGGAGCTCACCGTGGTCTTGAGGTACTTGAGCAGGTTGCCGTAGGTGCGGCGACCTTCGATGATGCCGCGCTCGAGCACACCCAGGTCCTTTTGGAGCAAGATGATATCGGCGGATTCCTTGGCGATATCGACGGCCGAATCGACCGAGATGCCGCAATCGCTCGCACGCATGGCGGCGGCGTCGTTGATGCCGTCGCCCATAAAGCCCACGGTGTGGCCGAGCAGCTCGCGCATGACGCGCACCAGGCGCGCCTTCTGCAGCGGCGAGAGCTTGGCGAAGAGATGGGTTGTCTCGGCACGCTCGGCAAGCTGTGCGTCGTCGAGCGCATCGATCTCGGAGCCCAGCAAGACGTTGCTCGCGTCGATGCCGATCTGCTCGCAGACGGTGGCGGCGACACGGTCGTTGTCGCCGGTCAGGACCTTGACCGCCACGCCCTTGGCCTCGAGGGTGGCGACGGCGCCGGCGGCACTTGCTTTGGGCGGATCGAGGAAGGCCAAAAAGCCCATCAGCACCATGTCGCACTCGTCGGCGATGCCAAACTCACCCACGCAGCGCGGATCGGTCTTCTGCGCCACGGCAATCACGCGCAGGCCCTCGGCGTTGAGTCCGGCCACCTGCTTGCGAATCTGGACGAGCTTGTCTTCGGTAAGCGGCTGGGCAGTGCCATCGACCTCGACAAAGGAGCAGATCTCGAGCATTTCCTCGGCAGCTCCTTTGGTAACCATCTGGGTTTTACCCTGGGCGTCGGCGACAACGACGCTCAGACGACGGCGCGAGAAATCGAAGGGCACCTCGTCGACCTTGGTATAGCGGTCGCGCAGGCTCTGGCCCAGCATAGAATCGGGCACGACGGTCGAGGGCGTCACATCGGCACGGTCGATGACGGCCAGGTCGATAAGGTTTTTGAGGCCGGTCTGGAAGAAGCTGTTCAAAAACGCATGGCGCAGCACGCGCGCATCCTCGTTGCCGTCGGTGTTGAGGTAGCGCTCGAGCACGATGCGGTCCTCGGTGAGGGTGCCGGTCTTGTCGCAGCACAGGACGTCCATCGCGCCGAGGTTTTGGATCGCCGGCAGTTCCTTGACGATAACCTGGCGACGGGCGAGGTCCTTGGCGCCCTGCGACAGGCTCGTGGTCACGATGACGGGGAGCATCTGCGGCGTGATGCCCACGGCCACGCTCGTGGCGAACAGCAGCGCATCGATGACGTTGCCCTTGGTGGCGACGTTGATGGCAAAGACCGCCGGCGCCATAACGAGCATGAGGCGCACGAGCAGCATGGAGACGCTCGAGACGCCGCGGTCAAACGCGCTCTTCTCGCCGCGCCCGTTGAGCATCTTGGCGATGCCGCCCAGGTAAGTGTCCGAGCCGGTGGCTACGACAAGTGCCATAGCGGTGCCGTTTTGCACGGAGGTGCCGGTAAAGACGATGTTCTTGCAGGCAGAGAGCGGCAGCGCGGAGCTGTCGGCACCCTCGACGACGGTGATGACAGCGGTCTTCTCGACGGCCTCGCTCTCGCCGGTGAGTGCGGACTCGATCACAAACAGATCGCGCGCGGCGATGATGCGGGCATCGGCCGGCACCATATCGCCGGCAGAGAGGCGGATCACATCGCCGGGGACGAGCTCGTCAAAGGGGATCTCGAGGCGCTCGCCGTCGCGCAGGGCGCAGCAGGTGTTGGAGACCAGGTCCTTGAGGGCCTCGGCCGCATTGCCGCTGCGGGCTTCCTGGATAAACTTCATGCCGCCCGATACCAGCAACATGATGCCGATGACGATGACCGTGGAGGGGTCGCGCTGCGGTACGGGCACGGCGAGCACGTCGATGTAGAGCGAGACCAGCGCGAGCGCGGCGAGGATGCCGGCGAAGGGGTCGACGAAGGCGTCGGCGATACGGCGGGCGAGCGTCTTGGTCGGTGCCTCGATGGTGTTGGGGCCGACGGCGCTCAGGCGCTCGGCGGCGTGCTCGGCAGTGAGCCCGCCAGCTGTGGCGTCGAGCAGCACGAGGGTGTCCTCGGCGCTATGGGTGGCGGCGAATATGGTGTTCTTGGACATGCCGGTATGAGCGGCGGGGCGCGCCGTGCGGCGGCGCTTGGAGATGGCTTCGAGTACCGTGGCGGTTTTGAGCATCAGCATAGGGTCCTCCTTGTTGAAGGGAGTTAGCGTACGTGTCGTATTTGCTTCAAAAAACCTAGATGTCGCTCACGTCATGCTTTCGAACCACCACAAAGGGGACAGGCACCTTTGTGGTGGTTTCGACGATCGGCTGTTGGCGCTTATGCGTGCGCGGAATCCTCGCGGCGTGCCGAGGGCGACATGCAGGTTTTTCGACTATGGCTGCCTTCCATGGCACACCCCCTTAAGGCCGGGCGCGGCGCGCTTTGGGTATCTCGTACCCGTTTTAATCCGCCCGTATTTTTGATGAGGGGGTTTGCCGTGTCAACCCCTTTGTTTGGAAAACCATTGCCCCTGACAAAGCCTTTACAGAATGCTGAGGCCCCAAAGCGCGCCCGCAACGCGCCTTGCCTGCGCTAAACTGGAAGACACGTACGCGATTACGAGAGGAGCCCGCATGGAGGCTTACAAGCAAGAGTTCATCAAGTTTATGGTCGAGTCCGATGTTCTTAAGTTCGGCAGCTTTACGCTCAAGAGCGGCCGTCAGTCCCCGTTCTTTATGAACGCCGGCGCTTACGTGACGGGCTATCAGCTCAAGAAGCTGGGCGAGTATTACGCCCAGGCCATTCACGATAACTTTGGCGACGACTTCGACGTGCTGTTTGGACCGGCCTACAAGGGCATTCCGCTGGCCGTCGTGACCGCCATTGCCTACCACGAGCTGTACGGCAAGGAGGTCAAGTACTGCTGTGACCGCAAGGAGGCCAAGGACCACGGTGCCGACAAGGGCAACCTTTTGGGCTATGAGCCCCAGGACGGCGACCGCGTGATTATGGTCGAGGATGTCACCACCTCCGGCAAGTCCATCGACGAGACCTACCCCAAGGTCAAGGCTGCTGCCGATGTCGAGATCAAGGGCCTTATCGTTTCCCTCAACCGCATGGAGGTCGGCAAGGGTGGCGTGACCACCGCGCAGAAGGAGATTGAGGCCAAGTACGGTTTCCCCGTCGCGAGTATAGTTTCCATGGCCGAGGTCGTCGAGACCCTCTACAACCACGAGATTGACGGCAAGGTCGTCATCGACGACGAGCTCAAGGCCGCTATCGACGCCTACTACGAGCAGTACGGAGCACGTTAGTTACGGCGTTTTACCAAACGCCGTAACTGCTCGACGCTGCAAACCCGCCAGAGCGGCAATCTGCCTTTCAACTTCGGCGGCAT
>UQSC01000117.1 GCA_900543615.1 uncultured Collinsella sp.
GAGCATTTCGTTGTTGACCGTCGCGACCTCGATTCCCATAGTAATCAAGCCCGTGTTGCGTTTTTCATCATGGATACGTCCCCTCCGGGAGGAATGGCCCAGCTCACCGTTGTATTCCAGGTCAAACCGGGCTGCCTCTTGATACGCATCGCAAACTGCATGAGGCATCCCCGAGATTGCCTGCGCGCGGTCATCGAACTCGATCTTGTAGTCGGTCTTAAAGGGACCGCAGGCAAATCCGCCATAGGAAAACGGTAGTGAAAACAGAGCGAGCATGATGCACTCCATGGGCGAGCGCAGGTTTTCTGACAGGTAGGGACACAGGCGCAGCAGCTGTTTGGCCACATTCCCCTTGCATGCCGCAAGGTAATCTGCCAGGCGACCGGGCGTCAGCACCGGCTCGACTTCAAAGTAGCCCACGTCTGCCGGTTGATCCTTGTCCTTTGCAAGCCTATTCACAACAGGTGAGCTGTAGGGAGGCAGATACCGTCCGCGATCGCTCAGCGAAATCTTGGAACACAGTTCCTGGGCCAGGGCAAACGCTTGGATACAGCCGATCTCGCGGGCGACGGCAACACAAAGGGCCTCGGGAGACAGGCTGTACACCCCCGGTTCCACCTCTAGAATCGAGCCGGCAGGCAACCCGGAACACACGGACCAGCCCACGCCAGGCATGCGGCGGCGCTGCGCCGCAGATCCCACCAGCAAGCACAGGCTTTCTTGTACCTCGCCGCTTTTGGCTCCAATTCGCACCAGGTCGGAAAGATAGATATCCTCGGTCGAAGGCGATGACGCACACAGCACGCGGCGCTCCTCCTCGGGATTAAGGTCCTTCCAGCTGATATAGCCCATCTGCCGGCGCTCGGCGCGCATCATGCGCAGCGCTGAAGCGCCTGTTAGGATTACGGAAGCCGCTAGCTGTTCGCCTGTCGGCTCGTTGCGCCGCTCAATCTTCACTGCCACAAAACCACCCCTACCAAACGCGTGCGATAGCGAGGCCATCGACTGCTGCGGCGCCGGCGCGCTTGAGTTCCGCCGAAGCCGCGGCCATCGTCGCACCCGTGGTGATAACGTCATCGATCAGCAGCAGGCGGCGGCCGTGCACGTCCTCAACCGTCTCGTACATGCCTTGGGCACGCTCGCGGCGCTCCTCACGACCGAGTTCGCGCTGGTCGCCATGCCCGTACTTGACGAGAGCATCGAGCAAGGGAACACCCGACAGCTCGCAAAATGGGCGCGCAATAGCCTCCATATGATCAAAACCACGCCGCCGAAACGCTGCCGCCGTCGCAGGCACAAACACCACCGCATCCGCACCGGACAGCACACCTCCTAAGCGTTCGGGCGCTACGACCTGGGCATGCAGGGCGGTGTCGTAAAGCAGCTCCGCCAGATACGGAGCCAGACGTCGCTCGCCCGCATCCTTGTACGCTTTAATGATGCGCGGCAGCGGATGCGCGTAGACGGCGCACGCCAGGCAGCGGTCGAGCGCCTCCGACATTGCCGAGGACGTGCCCTCGACCGAACATTCAGTGCACAGCAAATCCCCAAACGGGGCGCCGCATCGGGTGCAGCTATGACGTGGGTCGATGAGCGTGAGCGCAGCCAGGCAGTCTTGGCAAATAAGCGCACCGGCGCGCTCGCAGCCGGCACATCGTGTTGGCGACAATGCCTCGAGCGCCTCGCGTGCCACCCGCTCGGCAAACGGTAGCAATTCGTCCGCAAACGGTAGGGCGCCGGCACCCTGCAGACGGCTCAATATGTTCAGATGGCTCTTCAAGACACAACCCTCCCTACGTTCGGTCGCAGGGAGGGTTGTTGATTCAGCGCTATGATACCCCGATGCGCTCGGGGCAAGGCGAGCTAAATCCGCTCGCGGGCGTTATTCGCCGGCGGGCGGTTGTGGTGCAGACGAAGACGGGGTCGAGCCCTCGCCACCATCCTGACGCGGCTTGCGGGAACGGCGACGGCGACGGCGCTTTTGACCCTGGTCGGCCGAGCCCTCGCCACCGCGATCCTCGCGCGGCTCGCGCTCGTCGCGAGCGGCGCCACGCGAAGCCTTGGCAGCAGCTCCCCCGCCATCTCCGGGACGACGGCGCGTGACCTTGACCTCGCCATCCGAGACCTGATCGGCCACGGAGGGCACTGAAGGCTTCTGCTGTGCGCCCGAGGAATGGCGACGGCGCGGACGCGGCGCGCGCTCCTCCTCGCCACGTGACTTGCCGCCCTTGTCGACAGGCGCATCGGAGGCCGAGGGACCCTTGGAAGCGGCACCAGCCTCGCGAGCAGCTGCGGCGCGGAAGGCGTCCTCGCGCTCCTCGCTCGACAGATGACGGCGACGACGGCGCGTGGGATTCATGCCACCGCCGCGATTCTGCTGCTGGGCCTGCTGAACCTCGCGCTCGCGAGAGGCGTTCTTGCCCGCGGCTGCAACCTCGGTAGCATCGCCCGAGCCCGCGCGCTTGCGACGGCGACGGCCACCGGCGGCCTCCTCGGCCTCGGGTGCCTCGGCCTTACCGCGGCCCTTTCCGCGGCCACGGCCCTCGCCCTGACCCTGACCGGCGCGAGCATCGGAATCGGCATCGCGACGACGGCGCTTGGGCATCGACGTGCCAGCAAGACGGTCGGCGCTCGACAGGCCATCGCCCACGTCGACGCCGTTCTCGCGGTCGAGCTCCATGAGCGCCAGGCGCATCTCGGGCGACTCGATGCGCTCGAGCACATCGCGCGTCACGCAGTCGGGGCGGCAATTGCAGCCCTGCTCGGTAGCCTTCTTCTTGCAGCCCTCCGAGCAGGTCATATCGGCCAGGTTGACCTTAAAGACCTTGCCGTTCTCCAGGCGCAGCACCAGCTGCTCGCGCGGCGTGTCATATTCCTGAATACGCGCCTTGCCGAGCGGCGTATCGATGAGCGTCTTCTTTTTGGGCGCGCGGCTCTTAAAGTCCTTGTAGGCCTCGAACTCGTAGCGCAGGCAGCACATCAGGCGGCCGCAAACGCCGCTGATCTTGGAGGAATTGAGCGGCAGGTCCTGCTCTTTTGCCATGCGGATCGAGACGGGCTCAAACTGTCCGCCAAAGCGCGTGCAACAGAGCTCCTGGCCGCACTGGGCATAGCCGCCCACCAGGCGAGTCTCGTCGCGCACGCCGATCTGGCGCATGTCGACGCGAATGTGCAGCGTCGAGGACAGATCCTTGACGAGCTGGCGAAAATCGACGCGCTCCTCGGCCGCAAAGTAGAACACGGCCTTCTCGCCGCCAAACAGGTACTCAACGCCGACCGGCTTCATCTCGAGGTCGAGCTCTTTGACCAGACGGCGGAAATCGACCATCGCCTCGTCGCCCTGGATGGCCAAATCGTCGGCAAGCTGCAGGTCGATGTCGCTCGCCACGCGCAGCACGGGCTTGAGCGGCTGACCGATCTCGTCTTGCGGCACCTCGAAGGGATCGGCCGTAACCAAGCCGATCTCGGTTCCGCGCTCGGTGGAGCAAATGGCATAATCGGCCTCGAGGATATCCAGATCCTGCGGATCGAACCACAGGTCGCGCGAGGCGTAGGTAAACTTAACGGGTACGACTAACGGCATTTCAGTGCCTTCCTGATATCGAACAGCATGACCTCGATGGCCAGCTGGGGAGTAACGTTTCTGGCGATGTTGCGCTCGGCGGTCGCGACCGCCTCGAGCGCCCGGGTGGCACCCGCAACATTGGTCGCGGCGGCAAGCCGACCGATCGTGTCGCGCACATCCTCGTTCACCACGTCGGCTGCCTCGTCCTGAAGTGTCAGCAGCACGTCGCGCATGAGCGTCCGCGCGCTCGCCAGCGCTTCCATGATACCCGAACGCTCGCGCGCGTTGAGTTCGCGCTTGTTGCGGTCCTCAAGCTGCTTCAATGCTCCACGCGACAGGTAGTCGGCATTTTGCTCGAGTACCTTTTCCTGCGTGGACTTGACCTCGGCGAGCGGCGCCTTGACGGCGACGATGAGCGACTTGGCGCGACTGAGCACGTCGGCCTCGTCGGCGGCAATGAGTGAGTCGATGGCACGGACCATCTGACGGCGGGCGTCCTGGCGCTCGGCGCTCTTAAGAAACTCGATGCCGCGTGTGGGGCTTCCCGCCACGGCGACCGCCATGCGGCAACGCGCAGGGTCCTGACCGGTGGCGCGGCTCACGGCCTGCGCGGCGACGGTGGGCGACACCAGCCGAAACGGCACGCACTGGCAGCGGCTCACGATGGTGGGCAGCATCACGTCTGCCGAGGTGCCCAGCAAGATGAACATAACGCCCTCGGGCGGCTCCTCGAGTGTCTTGAGCAGTGCGTTGGCGGTGTTGGCGCGCAGTTGCTCGGCACGGTCGATGATGTAGACCTTGGCCTTGGCGCAAATGGGTGCCAGCGGCACGTCATCGAGCAGCTCGCGGGTCTGGGCAATAAGGTAGCCCGTGGCGCTCTCGGGCGTGTAATAGTGCACGTCGGGATGCGTATGCCGAGAGACGCGCACGCAACTGTCGCATGCGCCGCAGCCGTCCTGCTCGCACAGGAAGGCTTGGGCGAGCGCCCACGCGGCGTCGAGCTTGCCCGCGCCGGGCGCGCCCAAAAACAGGTAGGCGTGCGATGCACGGCCGCTGGCGACGGCATTGGTCAAAAAGTCGCGCACGCGCTCTTGGGTGTCGAGCTTGGCCAGCAGGCTTGCCTGAGCGGGGGCCATGTTACTCGGCCTCCTTGGCAAGCGCGGCGGCGACAGCATCCTGGGGGATATCGAGACCGTACGCGCGAACCTGCTCGACCGTCTTCTCGAAAACTTCCTCGACGGTCGTAGTGGCGTCGATGAGCTTTACGCGGTTTGGCTCCTCGGCAGCAATGGCGCAAAACCCCTCGTAGACACGCTCCTGGAATGCCATGCCCTTAGCCTCCATGCGATCTGCCGCGCCACGGGCGGCCATACGCAGCGCCGCCTGCTCGGGCGTGATGTGGTAGACGAGCGTGAGCGCCGGGTGCGTTCCCGCGACGGCCAGATTGTTGGCATCGCGCACCATCTGGCGATCGAGACCGTCGGCAAACGCCTGGTAGCAGGTCGTGGAATCGTAGAAGCGATCGCACAGGACCACCTTGCCGGCCGCGAGGGCGGGCGCTATGACCTCGTGCACCAACTGGGCACGAGCGGCCTCATACAGCAGCAGCTCGCAGGTGTCGCCCATCGCCGTATTGGCGGGGTCGAGCAGCAGGGCGCGAATCTTTTCGCTGATGGCGGTGCCGCCCGGCTCGCGCAGGCTCACAACCTGGTAGCCGGCAAGGTCGAGCGCGCGGGCAAGCAGACGCGCCTGCGTGGACTTGCCGGCACCGTCGACGCCCTCGAGCGTGATAAAGCTATGTTGAGCAGGCTCAAAAGCCATGGGCGCAGCCCCTTCCTACAAGGCGCGTAAATGCAGATATATCAACCAAGTCATGATACCCCAGTGCTCGGCACGTCCCAAATCCCACCTAGTCATTGGGGACGTTCTTGAATGACCAATCGTTTAAGAACGTCCCCAATGACTAAAGGCGCCTTTCCAAAGTTGCGGTGAAATAGGGACTGATTGAAGCTCTGAGACCTCCAAACAGTCCCTATTTCACCGCAACGTATGATGGGGAATTTTGGATGCTGGGTATAATCGTCGTATTGCATTGAAATGTGGCGAAAGGAGTGGCAATGTCT
>UQSC01000118.1 GCA_900543615.1 uncultured Collinsella sp.
GATCTACACAAGGCTATTCGTCGGCAGCGTCAGATGTGTATAAGAGACAGGGTCTACACAAGGAGAGGCCCTCGCCCCTTTGTCGGGACGGGGGCCACCGTCGCTACCGCCTCCGGCGCGGGCCGTCGGTAAGCGTCGGGAAGTCGCGGTGCCTGGGGCCGTCCACGAGCACCTCGTACCACCATTCCCGGCTCCTCGGGCCTGTCCGCCGCGAGGTCGTCTATCAGGCGGGTCTGGGTGACCTCGTCGAGCTCCGCGAGCTCGTCGCGCATCGCGTTCTCGATGGCGGTGGAGCTCTCGATCATGTCGCGCAGGATCTGCTTTTTCTCCTCGAGGGTGAAGCTCTCGGGCGAGATGTCCATGAGATCCGCCATGAAGTAGGCGTGGTCCTCGGCGTCCTCGAGTGCCTTCCAGTCGGTCATGCTTGCGCTCCTTTTCTCCTCCCCTGGGGCTCCAGGGCCCTCAGGGCGGTACGAATTCCGGTACGAATAAACCCGAACGGAGCGTTTCCCAGTGTGACGAAGGGTTCTGCCCGACTTGGACAAAAACCCTTCGTTGAACTGCTATTTTGTTACTTTTTGCTCAGGAGCGTAGCGAACCGTTTTGAGGGGCGAATTATTCCCACTCGATGGCGTCGGTTCTGCCGTCCCGTCACTCCAGTTACACCCAGTTTTCGGCATCGACACGGAACGCGTGCCGCCGAATGACGCGATGTCGCGTTTCGTCGGCTTCGGGGACAAAAGCTGGGACAACCTCAAAAACTTTTTTCAAACTCAGGGCTTTGAGTTTTTGTTTTTGTCCCAAAGTGCGCGGCGGGTCGCCTTTGGAGGCTCGATGGCGCCGAAAACGCCCGTTTTGAAACTCAACCGACCTTTTGCCCGCAAGCCGCCAGCTGCAATCGCAAGTGAATTAACGCGGGTGGCTTGCGCGCCATTTGCAAAACCCCAGGTCGCAGGTCTTCGCCATTCGTGAACAAAGTGAGTAGTCTCAGGTGGCTTGCTTATGAGTTGGCGAACGGGCCTTCAGGATTCAGGGCAAACATGCTGGTAGAATAGGATTCTCAAATCAATGACAGGAGACCGAGCATGGCCGAACCCCACGATAGGAAGCCGATCCTCACGATCGAGCAGCAGATAGAGCACCTCAAGCAGAAGGGCGTAGCCTTCGAACTGTGTTCCGAGGAAGAGGCCGCGGACTACCTGCGCGACAAGTGCAACTTCTTCAAGCTCGCATCCTACCGCAAACTCTTCTCGAAATACGAGGGAGGCCCGCGCGACGGCCGCTACGTAGACCTCGACTTCGGCCAGCTGCGCCTGCTCGCGGCGCTCGACCAGGAGCTGCGCCACGCCCTGCTCGGCATGACGCTCGACATCGAGCATTTCCAGAAGGTGACACTGCTTCGCGAGATGGAGGACCGTGGAGAGGACGGCTACGCCATCGTGGCCGACTACATGGCATCGCTTACCACTGCAAACAGGGAGTACCGCCTGCGCGAGCTCAAGATGAGCGGCCGCAGCCCCTACAGCTCGAGCCTCTACGCGAAGTACTCCGGCGACATGCCTGCCTGGGCCTTCCTTGAGCTCACCTCGTTCGGCACCCTCATCGACTTCGTGCGCTTCTGCGCCAGGCGATGGGGCGACAGGCGCCTCGAGGCCTCCCACTACGACCTCAAGCGCGTGAAGTCCGTCCGCAACTGCGCCGCGCACGGCTCGTGCCTGATCAACTGCTTCGCCGAGAGGGGCGCCGCCCGGGGCTCGGCGTCCAGCGGCGTCTCCCGAAGGGTCGCCGCCGTGGGAATTCCCAAGGCGACCAGGAGGAAGTGGATGGGGAATACGGCCATGCAGGAGGTCGCGACCGTGCTCGTGGCGCACTCCGGCTTGGTACCCGAGGGCTCCTCGCACTCGCGCGCCGCATCCGAGCTCGCCGAGATGTTCGCCAGGGCCGACGGCGAAACCGAGGCGCTGCCCGACAAGGGGCCCGACGCCGCAGCTCGCTCCGCGCTCGAGTTCCTTCGCAGGTTGACAGAATCGCTCGGGTTGGTAGAATAGCCTGCAGATAGCAAAACCTTCACGGTTTTAGGGGCGGACTTGCGCAAGCGACTCTGCCCTATTTTTATATTCACTCGCCATAGGAGACGGGTGATACCTGGGTCAATGACAGAACTGAGAAGCCCGGAATAATGGAGCCAGTTAGAAACCCTCGGGTTTGCGGGGCGGGATCGTGAGAGCGATTCTGCCCTATTTTTTTCCTCCGTCTGCCCCAAACCAAGTAGTTCGAAGATAGCCTGTAGGTGTCCTCGTGGGCGCCTTTTATTTTCAGGGAATCGGCCGCTTCATGAACGAGCGACCGGCTTGACCTAGATCGAACCGCCTTCATCTCCGTCTAGGCGCCGGCAATCAACATCGTGAATCCGCGCGTGCTACAATGCGGGCACCAGAGATGAAAACACAGTCCCCGTCGGGTAGTCGTGGGCGTGCGGGAGCCCGCATCAGTAACCTGCCTCCTTGGTTGTCCCTTCTCTGCATGGTCATCTACATAAAGGAGGAACCAGCCATGCAGATCAGCGTGTCGTCCACCCTGACCGTATATCACGACGGCCAATTCTGGGTCGGGCTGGCGGAGCATGTCGAGGACGGCAGATACGGCGCCGCCCGCATCGTCTTCGGCGCAGAACCGTCCAATGAGGAGATCCTGCGATTCGTTGTCAACAAATGGGCGAAGCTCTCGTTCTTCGGTCACGATTCGACCGAGGCGAGCAAGCCCGCGAAGAACCCCAAGCGACGCGCCCGCGAGGCGGCGAAAGTCCTCAAGCAGCCGGCGATGAGCACCAAGGCGCAGCAGGCGCTCGCGAATCAGCGGGAGACGATGAAGCGGGAATCGGCTCAAGCAAGAAGCCAGCGTCGCGCGGATGAGGCGGAGGCGCGCTTCGAGCAGCGAAAACTGAAGCGCAAACAGAAGCATCGCGGTCATTGATACCACCATCGACCCATATATAGCAGCAGGCGTAGCTTCGATTGAAACTACGCCTGCCACCTGGTGCTATAACGTTATACAGAACGTATGTTCTATACCCACTCGATGACTAACCCAGTCCGAGCACTACCGATGCGTGTCGCGTCATACCGCCTAAGAGCTGATTCGTTCAGAAAAGGTTCAGGGGGATCGTCGAGTTTATTGCACCCTCGCGTTTTACAAAAGAGAGTACAAGGCCCTTTAGCTCGAATTATTGCATTTAGAACCCCGCCGCTCATCCATCCTAGCTTGCCCAAACAGCCCTCCCGCGATGTCCATGTTCCGACGGATGGGTACCATTTATCCGGGTGCACCTGGGGCAACGGGCCGGCAGGCCCGCGCAAGGTCGCTCGCAGAACACGCAACATCAAACACGACAGAAGAGGCGAACGACAGATGCCGGACCCCGGACGACAGCACCGCGGAAGACGAGCATTCCGACCACAACCGAACAACTCCAGCTACTAGGCAGGCGCCCGCATGGGCGCCTTTTACTTTTCGGGGACTTAGCCGCGAGCTAAGGCACGCGGCTCATGGCCGTTTCGTGAAGGCCCGACCAGCTCGACCCACCTCGACCCATCTCCGCTCCTGTCGGGCGTGTCAATCGCCGTCAGGCGGTTCAATCGTCGCGCAGACGTAAACGCACACAGGACCGCGCAGACGTATCGCGCGGAAAGATTGGAGGCAACCATGGCGCACGCTACGAAATGCGCCGCGCCCGAGGGCAACCGGGGCCGCGACGAGTGGATGACGGTGATCGAGATGCAGGAGTACATGGGGGCGAGCCGGAGTAAGGCATACGACCTCATCTGGCCGGGAGAGATCGACTCGTACAGGCTCGGAAGGAAGCTCCTGGTTTCGAGGGCGTCGGTGGACGCCTACATCGAGTCGAGGGGCGGCAGGAAATGACGACGGCGACCGCCCCGGGAGCCGCCCGCGGCCGGGCACGCGAGGGAGCCTCGAGACGAGAGGAGCTCGAGGACGACCATGACCAAGAGCATTAGCAGGAGCCAGATGAGGCTCATCGCATCGACCAACGCGATATTCGGCGCCGACGAGGCGTGCGCGATGCTGCGCATCAGCCGCGACGCCATGTACCGGCTCACCAATATGCCTCAAACATGCTGGAACTGCCACAAGGCCATCAAGCCACAACACAAAGGAAGTGCGCTTCTCGTTGCTCCACACTGTTCTTTAATAGGGGAGAACGAAAAGCAATCAACAGCAAAGCGCCGGGGCCACCGATGGCTATATGGAAGGAAAATGCCTATTTTCGATTCCAAAGGTCGGCATCACTGGTAGGCATATCATCATCCTCGAATTCGCCAAGGTAGGTGTAATGGTGATAGCGTTCCCCATCATACTCGTACCCAGTGTAGTCATAACCTCTCTGAGTAACCCCTTGATAAGGCTTGAACTCCGCCTCAGCCTCTTCTTTGGTGTAGTGGTCAGCATCGAACCAAACGCCCTCGGTCTTATCATCGCCCCAGCCGAGCTTTTTGCCCTTGAATACGTGTCTCATGGTATCCACACTTTCACTAATGACTCCCGTTTAGGCTATTGTAGCACTCTCCCATTCAGCTCGTTCGTCTTTTCGGCATATCCAACCAACTGTCTTGTCTTCAGATGCCCCGACGTCCCCACGGCGTCCATCCCCGTCGTCGCGAAGCTGATGCCCGAGCTTCATTTGGCCCCATTTCCGCTCATAAGTACCTTGAGGCTACGGAACGTGCCCGAAGCGATAACACCGCTCAACGACAACTCCCGCGAAGTGACGGCTGTGGCCTCCTTCAGCGCCGAACGCGAGTTGAACGCGTGTTACATTCGCGCCGTGCGCCACAACGCGCTCATGCCATCCACCGGCGCAAGCGCCAAGAACCCGTAAAACCAACAGCTCGTGCACGGCCACGAACCCGCGCCCACGTCGCCTCCGCTTACGACGAGCCTAGCTTGCTTGGCGGGCATCCACCCAAGACACGCATTGGACGGCGTTGCACCAACAGCAAGCAATAACCCAGAGGCGCTCCTCATTTGCATTATGCCTAATGAAGAGCGCCTCTATTTGGGTTAAATGCAATATGCGATAACGAAACCCCCGAAGTCAGTACTCATTTCCGACGTCTATGAACACCAGCCAATCGATACTCAAAACGTCGTGAGTACAATTTGAGTACCAACCTGAGCGATCCCTTGCGAGCAAAAGCAATCTGCCGGTCAGCATTAATTTGAAATGAATTGATGGCGTTGCTTCGGTAATTGAAAGCACTTTAAAACGTACCAGTAAACAATTATCCCAGCTAAACAGCTTGAGAGATTGCGTAGCTGGCTTGTATATACCATATACACCACAGTCCGCAGACACCCATGGCATGTAAATAAAAAAAGAGGGAGGCTGTTTCCGACCTCCCTCGCAAAGGGCTATCTACTATTCCCACTCGATGGTTGCTGGGGGTTTGCTAGTGCAATCCAGTACCACGCGGTTGATCTGGCGGCACTCGTTGGTGATGCGGGTGGAGATCGTGGCGAGCACGTCGTAGG
>UQSC01000119.1 GCA_900543615.1 uncultured Collinsella sp.
CGCGTGCTCATCGAAAATGTTGATCTGCGGCAGGTCGTGGGCCTGACCCATGGCGTAGTCGTTGGGGTCGTGAGCCGGGGTGACCTTGACGAAGCCAGAGCCAAAGTTGGCGTCGACGTGCCAATCCTCAAAGATGGGAATCTCGCGGTTGACGATCGGCAGCATGACGGTCTTGCCCACAAAGGCGGCCTTCACGGGGTCCTTCGGGGAGACGGCGACGCCCGTGTCGCCGAGCATGGTCTCGGGGCGCGTGGTGGCGACGACGATGTAGTCCTGGCCGTTAACCGGCTCGGTCAGCGGGTAGCGCAGGTGCCACAGATGGCCCTTCTCATCCTTGTACTCGGCCTCGTCGTCCGAGATAGCGGTGGTGCAGTTGGGGCACCAGTTGACGATGCGCTTGCCGCGATAGATCAGGCCGTCGT
This sequence comes from uncultured Collinsella sp., assembly GCA_900543615.1. Lineage (GTDB taxonomy): Bacteria > Actinomycetota > Coriobacteriia > Coriobacteriales > Coriobacteriaceae > Collinsella. The sequence goes on from UQSC01000119.1 coordinate 423, forward strand.
GGTACCAGTCGCAGAACACCTTACGCACGGCCTGGGCGTAGTCCTCGTCCATGGTAAAGCGCTCGTTGTCGAAGTCGACGGAGCAGCCCATGCGCTTGATCTGCTCGACGATGATGCCGCCGTACTCGTGGGTCCAATCCCAGCAAGCATCGACAAACTTGTCGCGGCCGATCTCCAGGCGACTGATGCCCTCACTCTTGAGCTTCTTGTCGACCTTGGTCTGCGTGGCGATACCGGCGTGATCGGTGCCGAGCACCCAGCGCGTGGACTTGCCGCGCATGCGGGCCATACGGATGATGGCGTCCTGGATGGAATCGTCGGTGGCGTGACCCATATGGAGCTTGCCGGTCACGTTGGGAGGCGGAATGGTGACGGTGCAGTCGCCCACGCCCTCGCGGCGCTTGTAGTAGCCGCCGTCGAGCCACTTCTGCAGAATCGCCGGCTCGTTAGTCGACGGATCGTAGTTCTTGGGCATTTCTTCCATATATCTCTCCCTTGCCCGTCGGCGTGTCCGCCTGCTTGGTTTTCGCTCGGTCAGGTCCTGGGCTCGCACGAAGAGCACATTTAGTGCTCTTCGGCTCGTGCAGAATCTACGAAAACCAAGCAGGCGGAAACGCCTTAGGTATCGATTACTTCAGTCTGAATGGACTTTGCTGAGACTTTAAACAAACACACAGAATAACACAGGTAGTTGGGGTTATTGCGTATATATAAAATAGCCTCCGACCGCGGATGGTCGGAGGCTATTTGCAAGCACGTTTTTGGCTGGTTTAGCCGTAGATGCGTTGGGGCTGTTCTTCGCCCTTTACGGAGGCTTCGGTCACAACGACCTTGGAAACGCCCTCCTCACTGGGCAGATCGAACATTGTCTGCTGCAGCACGTCCTCGCAGATAGAACGCAGGCCGCGGGCGCCGGTCTTGCGGGCGAGCGCCATGCGGGCGATCTCATGCAGGGCCGCATCCTCAAACTCAAGCTCAACGTCCTCGAGCTGGAACATCTTACGATACTGGCGCACCACGGCGTTCTTGGGCTCGGTCAGAATCGACACCAGGTCGTCCTCGTCGAGCGCCTGCGTCTGGGTTACGACAGGCGTGCGGCCCACGAACTCGGGAATCATGCCAAAGGCATTAAGGTCCTGCGGAAGCACCTGACGAAGCAGGTCGTTCTCGTCGACCGAGGTGGGGCCGGCGATCTCGGAGTTAAAGCCCACGCCCTTGTTTCCCACGCGATCGGCGATGATCTTGTCCAGACCCACGAAGGCACCGCCGCAGATGAACAGGATGTTGGTCGTATCGATCTGCAGCAGCTCCTGCTGGGGATGCTTGCGGCCGCCGGTGGGCGGAACGCTGGCCACCGTGCCCTCAAGAATCTTAAGCAGCGCCTGCTGAACGCCCTCGCCCGACACATCGCGAGTGATGGAGAGGTTCTCGGCCTTGCGGGCGATCTTGTCGATCTCGTCCACGTAGATAATGCCGACCTGCGCGCGCTCAATGTCGCCATCGGCAGCATTGATGAGCTTGAGCAGGATGTTCTCCACGTCCTCGCCCACATAGCCGGCCTCGGTGAGCGCGGTGGCGTCGGCGATGGCAAACGGCACCTCGAGGATGCGCGCGAGCGTCTGGGCGAGCAGGGTCTTGCCGGTACCGGTGGGACCGAGCAGCAGAATGTTGGACTTGGCGAGCTCTACCTCGTCCATATCGTCGTCGAACTGCGAGCCCATGCCGTCGTCAAAGGCGGACACCGCGGCGCCGCCCTCGATCACGCGGCGATAGTGGTTGTACACGGCCACCGACATGGCGCGCTTGGCGTCCTCCTGACCCATAACATAGGCCGAAAGCTCGTCATAGATCTCATGCGGCGTCGGCACGTGCGTGATGACCTGGCGGTCGTCCTCGAGCTCAAAGCCCTGGGCCTCAGGGTCCACGGCGGGCTGGGATGCAGCCTGGCCGTGGTCGTTGAGGAAGCCCGGCAGCTTGCCGTTGCGGGCAGCGTCCATAAAGTCCGAAGCCAGCGACTCCTCCAAGATCTCGGAGCAGGCGGCGACGCACTCGTCACAGATAAAGATGTTGGTCGGACCCTTTACGAGGCGACGGACCTGGCCCTGCTCTTTTCCGCAGAAGGAGCAGCGGATGGGGTTGCCGTTCTCGTCAAAGTTGTCCTGCATGTTACCTGCCATCCTAGGCGTCCTTCGCGGCGAGGTCGCGCGAGGTGACGATACGGTCGATCAAGCCGTAGTCGAGGGCCTCGGCAGCGGTCAGATAATTGTCGCGCTCGGTATCGGCCTGGACCTTCTCGATCGGCTGGCCCGAGGCGTCGGATAGGATCTGGTTGAGCTCGCGACGGGTCTTCTTGATCTCCTCGGCAACGATCTCAATCTCGGTCTGCTGACCCTGGGCACCGCCGCTGGGCTGGTGAATCATGACCTTGGAGTGCGGCAGGCAGAAGCGCTTACCCTTGGCGCCGGCCGAAAGCAGCACGGCGGCCATAGACGCGGCCATACCCACGCAAATGGTGGAGACCTGCGGCTTGATAAAGTTCATGGTGTCAAGAATCGCCAAGCCGGAGTAGACCTCGCCACCGGGCGAATTGATGTAGAGCGAGATATCCTTCTCGGCATCCTGGCTCTCAAGATGCAGTAGCTGGGCAACGACCAGGTTGGCGCTGACGGAGTTGATCTCCTCGCCCAAGAAGATGATGCGGTCGTTGAGCAGGCGCGAATAGATATCGTAGCTGCGCTCGCCGCGCGGCGTCTGCTCGATAACGTATGGCACGAGGGCGGAATCGAACTTAGCGATCATACGCATCTCCATTTCTCTCTTGCGGACCAAATTGGTTCTAGATAAACGTACGGTGCCCGCATGCTATGCATTGGCTGGCACCGTACGAAGCAACCGGATAACCGGTGTATAACTTTACCCCATCACGGGCGCATGCATGCGCTCGTGGGCAAGGTGGCGAGAATTACTCGGCGTCCTTGGCGGTCTCGTCGACCTCGGTCACCTTGGCGTTCTCGACCAGGTGGTCGACGGCCTTGGAGCGACGGATGGACTCGCGAACGGCAGGCATGCGGCCATCGGCGATGAACTCGGCCTTGGAAGCCTCGACGTCCTTGACGCCGGCCTTCTCGAACTCAGCGTTGACTTCGTCCTCGGTGACCTCGATCTTGAGCTCGCGGGCGAGGGCGTCGAGAGCCAGGGACTCACGGGCAACGTCGTTGGCCTGCTTGTGCAGGTCGCCGATGAACTGCTCCATGGTCAGGCCGGAAGCGGGCAGCCAGGTGTCCAGCGTCATGCCGCGGGCAGCGAGGTTGGACAGGAAGTTCTGGCCAAGCTCCTCAAAGACGGACTGCTCGTAGTCGGCGTCCATCTCGTCGAGCTGCAGGCGCTCGGCGAGAGCGGAGACGCAACGGTTCTCCTTCTCGGCCGGGAGGCGGGAAGCCTTGTCCTGCTCGATCTCGATCTTGATGGCGTCGCGCATGGCGTCGATGCTGTCAAAGCCAAAGTCGGACTTGACGAGCTCGTCAGTGAGCTCGGGGGTGTTGCGGACCTTGATGCCCTTGACGGTGACCTCGACGGTGTGGGTCTCGGCCTCCTCGCCCTCCTCGGCCTCGTCGGTCCAGGTGACGGACTTGACATCGTCAACGTTGGCGCCGATCAGGGCCTCGTTGAACTCCTTGGGATTGCTGTCGCTGCCGGCGATGAGCATGCGGCCCTCGGCGGCGAAGTTGTCGGCATTCTCGACGGCCTTGAGGTCGACGGTCACATAGTCGTCAGCCTCGACGGCGCGACCCTCGACGTCCTCGAAGGTGGCACGGTAGTTGAGGAGCATCTCGACCTGGTTGTTGATCTCGGACTCGGTGACCTCCGCAGGGGGCATCTCGATCTCGACAGCGTCGAAGGAGGAGAGCTCAGCAGCAGGACGCAGGGAGAACTCGACGGTGTAGGTGTAGTCCTCGTGATCCTTGGCGAGGTCGAGCTCCTTGTAGTCACCGTTCTTGGTGGGGACGATGTCCAGCTCGTTGAGGACGGCGGGCTCGTTGGCGGCGATCAGGTCGTTGGTGGCCTGAGCGAGGGTAGCCTCGGTGCCAAGTGCGGAGTCGATGACCGGACGGGGGGCCTTGCCGGCACGGAAGCCCGGGAAGCGGTACTTCTTGGCGGTGTCCTTGTAGGCCTTCTTGATCGCGGCGTCGACGTCGGCGGCCGGGATGGTGACCGTAGCGGTGAGCTTGGCGTCCTTGACGTCAGAAGCGGTGATGTTCAACACGTTCCTCCTCATACTGCCCAGCTTATCTGAGGTGCTGGTACCTTTATGCAACAAAGCGTCGCGACGGCCGAAGCCGACGCAGATGCGTTGGTGCGGGCGAAAGGACTCGAACCTTCACGGGAATCCCACCAGAACCTAAATCTGGCGCGTCTACCAATTCCGCCACGCCCGCATGAGCGCACAGATTAGGAATGATAGCAGATACGAACGACAAGCGCACGCACACGTTTTACAGGCTCACGACCTCACCACGAGTGCGAAAGGCGGGGCGAGTTGCCCCGCCCCGCCAATTACGACTTGTACGACTTGTTCGCTGACCCGCTACTCCCCCAGCAGGGCCTTCTCGGGCGTGATGGGAAGCGAGCGAACCTGATGGCCGGTGGCGTGCGCCACGGCCGAGGCCACGGCGGCGAGCGGCGTGTTGATGACGACCTCGCCGATCGACTTGGCGCCAAACGGGCCCGTCGGCTCGTAGCTCGGCTCAAAGGCCACGCGGATGCTGCCGATATCCAGGCGCGTGGGCAGCTTGTAGCTCATAAAGTTGCCGGTGCGCAGACGGCCGCGCTCATCGTGCTCGACGATCTCATAGAGCGCGTGGCCGATGCCCTGGGCAATGCCGCCTTCGGCCTGGACGCGTGCGAGCGCCTCGTTGATCACGGTGCCGCAGTCCACAGCCGCCACGTAGTCCACCACAGTCACCTTACCGGTGGCCTTGTCGACCTCGACCTCGGCAATGCCAGCCATAAACGGCGGAGGCGAAACGGGCAGGCAGGCAGAGGCATGCGACGTGAGCGCGTCGCCGCCCGCGATGTTCTTGACGCACAGGTTGGCAAAGTCGCGCAGCGTGAGGTAGCGGTTC
>UQSC01000120.1 GCA_900543615.1 uncultured Collinsella sp.
CTACACAAGGCTATTCGTCGGCAGCGTCAGATGTGTATAAGAGACAGGCTTAAAACCTGAGCCCGGCATGGGATACGCTTTAGTCAGATGCGAGACCCTAAGCAGGGCTTCGCTATCAACAGCCATGGCACTCCCCTTTCTCGACAAGCCAGCATTTAGACCGATCGCACGCATTCACGGCAAACAGCGGAGGCTCCTGCACGCGGCAACGCTCGTCCGCCCGGGCGCAACGAGGCGCAAAGCGGCATCCGCAGGGTATTGCCGTAAGCGGCGGCACTGTGCCCGGAATATCCGCCAGCGTGTCAACTCGCTCGCCTTCGAGCGGCGGAATGCTCGCGATGAGCCCCTGGGCATACGGGTGGCTCGGGCGCTCCAAAAGGCCGCAGGCGTCGATCTCTTCTACGATTTGGCCCAGATACATGACGTGCACGCGCGAGCAGATGCTCGTGACGACACCCAAATCATGGCTGATAAAAAGCACCGCCATGCCCTCGGAACTGTTGAGGTCACGTAGGAGATCCAAAATCTGTTTTTGAGTCGTCGTGTCGAGTGCCGTGGTGGGCTCGTCGGCGATAAGCAGTCGCGGATGACCGGCAAGCGCCATGGCGATCATCACGCGCTGGCGCATACCGCCGCTAAAATCGCCCGGATACATGTCGAAGCGAGCCGCGGCATCCCGAATTCCCACACGCTCCAACAGCGATAGAGCCTCGTTGCGGGCTTCGCGTCGGCTCACCTTACGGTGGGCCCGCACCGCCTCGATAACCTGCGCACCCACCGTCATAACGGGGTTGAGCGAGGACAACGGGTCCTGGAAGATCATGGCGATGTCGCAGCCGCGCACTTTGCGCATCGTCTTGAGCGGACGCGCCAGCAGATCTTCGCCATCAAACACAATCTGGCCCTCATAGGCCATCTTCTGTTCATGCTCCAATAGGCGCATGACACTCTGGGCAAACACCGACTTACCGCAGCCGGACTCGCCGACAACACCAACGATCTCACCGGCATCGATATGTAGGTTGAGTTTGTTGACGGCTTCCAGCGCGTTGCCATCGCGGCCCACAAACGAGATGCAGAGGTCGCGCACGTCCAAAAGGTGCTGAGCCATGGGCTAGTCCTCCTTGGTCTTGGGGTCGAGGGCGTCGCGCAGGCCGTCGCCGGCCAGATTGAGCGAAAGCACGCTCGCGATGATGGCTGCTGCCGGGAAGAAAATCATCCACCAGGCTTTGCGCATCACGTTCTTGCCCGCCTGCAGGATGTTTCCCCAGCTGGCGTCGGGCGCCTTGATACCCAGGCCCAGAAACGAGAGGGCGGCCTCCGAGAGCACGGCCTCGGCAAAGACGAAGGTCGCCTGCACCAGGAAGGGCGCCATAACGTTGGGCACGATATGCAGCCACACGATGCGCGCGGTCGAGGCGCCCTGCACGCGCAGGGCCTCCACAAAGGGCTCCTCCTTGACCACCATCGCACGCGAGCGCACGATGCGCGCCATGCTGGGCGTATAGACGATGGAGAGCGCGATGATGACGTTCCAGACCGAGGCGCCCATCATGGCCATGAGTGCGATAGCCAAAAGCACGCCCGGAATAGACATAAGGCCGTCGCAGATGCGCATGAGAATATGATCGAGTCTCTCGTTGTAGCACGCATGGGCGCCGATCACCAAGCCGAGCGCACTCGTCGCGAGCGTGACGGCAATGCCGACGCCAAGCGACACGCGCGCGCCCGCGATGACGCGGGCAAGCAGGTCGCGGCCAAAGTCATCGCAGCCAAAGGGATGCGCAGGCGAAGGTGCCGAAAGTCGCAACGTCATCTCCTGCGCATTGGGATCAACCGTCCACACCAGCGGACCGACGAGCGCGATCAGCGCAATCGCCAGGAAAATGCAGCCGCCGACCACAAACCCCTTGTTGGCAAGAGCCTTCTTAAAGTTTGCCATCATGCATCGCCCCATTTGCGAGCGCGCGGGTCAAAAGCGCCGTAGGCAAGGTCGACGGCCAGATTGATCACCGAATTCAACAAGGCGATGACCAGCAGCACGCCCTGAATCACCGGATAATCGCGACGCTCGATAGAGCTCGTGACCAGCTGGGCCAAACCGGGGATGTTAAAAATGGCCTCAGTCACCACGGCGCCCGTAATCAGGGCGCCAAAAGAATAGCCGACCGAGGTGAGAATCGGCAGCGCTGCGTTGCGCAGGGCATGGGCCAGCACCACGCGAAACTCGGAGACGCCCTTGGCACGCGCCGTCTTGACGCAGTCAAGCTGCATGGCCTCGATAACGCTCGAACGGGTCATGCGCATGAGCAGGGCCGCCTGCACGCATCCAAGCGATATGGCCGGCAACGCAAGATAGCGTAAATGGCTGAACCAGCCCTTCGATAGCGGCGCATAGCCGGCCACCGGGAACACACGCAACGTGACGGCAAACAGCCACATCAGCATGAGCGCCATCAAAAAGCCGGGTATCGCCACGCCCAAAAGAGCAACGACACGCAAGACCGCGTCGGTGCGCGACCCATGCTTGAGGGCAGCGACGACGCCGCAGGGCAGTGCAATCAACAGCGCGATGAACTGTGCCAGAAGCGCGAGCGATAGCGTCGGGCCAAAGTGCTCGGCGATCGCCTGCGTGACGGGCTGGCGCATAAAATACGAATCGCCCAGGTCGCCGGTAAGCACGCCGCCCATCCACTCAACGTAGCGCTGCGGCAGCGGCTCGTTGAGTCCCAGGCTATCGTTGACGCGCTCGATCTGGTCGGCCGAAGCCTCCATGCCGAGCATCGAAGAGGCCGGGTCACCCGGTGTGAGATAGATAATCAAAAACACGACGACCGAGATGATGAGCATCACCGGAACCATCGCGCCTATACGTTTGAGCGTGTACTTCAACATGCGAGGCGTCTATTTCCCCTCTGAACGTGGACAGGGCGTGGCGGCCACAGGGAACCAGACCCCTCCAGCCGCCACGCCAGCTATTGCATTACTCCGGACGCTTGGCATTCCAAACGATGGCGCCGTCGAGCACCTCGACGTCCTCGACGTCTGCCTGGGTGCCCGTAATGGAAGCGTAGTGGCAAAGCGGCTCGATGACGGCGATCTCATAGAGGCGCTCCTGAGCCTCGGCCCACTTCTTGGCCGCGGCGTCGGTGTCCTTGGCGGTGCGGGTCTCGGCCACAAGCTTGAGCGCCTTCTCGTCGGACAGGCCATAGAAGGCCTTGGAGACCGAGAGGGACTGGGCCGGGATGGGCTTGTAGTTGGTGGAGGCCACAAAGAGGTCCCACTGCTCGGGCTTGCCGGAGCGGATGTCCATAAAGGTCGCGAACTCGTAGCTGTCGACTTCGGCGGTGAAGCCGGCCTTCTCGAGCTGCTCCTGCAGCGCGACGGTGGCGTTGTACATATCCTTGTAGTCGGGGGTGGTCAGCAGCTTGACCGTCTCACCGGCATAGGAGGTCTTGGCCAGAGCCTTCTTGGCGGCCTTGGCGTCGGCCTGGTTGAAGTACTTCTTGCCCGCGTCGGTCGCCCACTGAGCGTTCTCGGGGTTGCCAAGGTTGGGATCGATGTTGAAGAGCTCCTTCTCGCCATAGGCGGCAAGAGCGGCCGCCTCGCAGTCGATAGCCATGAGGGCGCACTTGCGGATCTCCTCGTCGGCGAAGACGCCCTCGTTCATGTTGAGGAAGGCGGTCAGAACGCCGGCATTATGGGTGTAGAGATTAACGTCGTCGTTGCCGTCGAAGTCGTGGTAGTTCTCGGTGGGGATCTCGCCAGCGATATCGTACTCGCCGGTCTCAAACCCGCTCACGCGCGTGGAGGCCTCGGTCACGAACTGATAGTAAATGTCCTTGGTGGGCGCGGAGACCTTGCCGGTGTAGCCCGAAGCCTTGCCGTGAGCGGCGACATAGTCTTCGTAGCGGGTGAGATGGACGTACTGGTCCTGCTTCCACTCCACAAACTTGTAAGCACCGGTACCCACGTACTCGGTCACGCCGGTATCGCCCGCGGCCTCGATGACCTCGGAGGGGAAGATACCCGGATACTGGGAGTGGTTGCCCAGGATGATCAGAAAGTCGATGGCGGGCTCGGTCAGCGTGCAGGTGACCTCGTGGTCGCCCGAGGCGGCGAAGGTGGCGCCGGGCAGCAGGCTCGCGGCGCGGTCGTTGACGGTGAGCCAGCGGTTCATTGAGGCCACGACGTCCTCGGAGCCAAACTCCTTGCCGTTGTGGAAGGTGACGCCCTCGCGCAGCTTGATGGTGTAGGTCAGGCCATCGTCGGAGACCTTATAGTCCTTGGCCAGCACGGGCTGGGGCTCGTAGTCGCTATCGAGGCCAAAGAGCGGCTCGACGACGTTGCAGATGATGTCCATGGTCACAAGAGACGACGTGGTGTGCGGATCGAGACCGTCCGGGCTCGCCGGTAACGCGATCTGCAGCTCGTCGCGATACTCCACATCCTGGCCGGAGGCAGCGACGCTACCGCTCTCGGCGCCCGAACCGCCGCAGCCGGTGAGGCCGAGGCCCGCCATGGCGCACAGGGCAGCGGAGCCGGTCAGAAAACCGCGACGGGAGACGCCCGCCTTGAAAAGATCGTTGTTCATTGAGTTCCTTTCGCGTCTGAACAAACGGATAGAATCTGCCGGGACGGCGGAAATCCCCGCCCCGGCAGCTATGCGAAGCCGATCGGCGCCCTGCGGTGCATCCGGACACCAACCGGCATGACAACAGAGAAATCCCTATCGCGTGGATAGGAACACCCGGCGGCGCAGCTTGGCGCAGGTGCGGCTAAATCGTCTCGAGGAAGGCCTCGATGCGGGTCTGGAGCTGACCGGCATCCTCGCCGGCGTAGTCGGTCGTGATGTGCATAAACGGGATGCCCGCCTCCTCGGCGGCCTTCTCCACGGCAAACGACTCCATCTCATAGAGCGTGCAGAACTGCAGGGCCACGTCGACGATGCCGTCGGCATGCAGGTCCTTGGCCATCTGGACAATGTCCTTCATACGCTGGTCGTTGGGCGTAAAGACGGCGCAGTTGATCTTAAAGTAGCGCTCGGCGATGGCGTCGAGCATCTCGTCGACCGTCTCGCCGGACTCGTCGACCAGGTCCTTGTAGTAGCGCGAACCCGTGCAGGATTCCTCACCCACCACGACGCCGCCGGCCTTCTCGATGAGGTTGAACAACTTCCAGTTGGGCACGGCCATGGGCGTGCCGGTGTACAGGATGCGCTTGGTCCCCTTGGGCGCCTGTCTCTTATACACATCTCCGAGCCCACGAGACCGAGGCTGATCTCG
>UQSC01000121.1 GCA_900543615.1 uncultured Collinsella sp.
AGCGTCAGATGTGTATAAGAGACAGGTATCGGCTGGGGCGCAGCGACGTTGCCGCGCTGGCCGGGCTCGCACTGTTTGGTGCTGCCGCGGTGGCGGTGGCGTGGACCGCGACGACGCAGTATTCGTTTTATCCGCAGCTCTCGGTGCCGGCGCCGTGGCCGGGCTATGTTGTGTACGCTGCCTGGATGGTGCTGCCTTGTGCGTTGCACGCGATTGATGAGAAGAGGTTTGGCTGATGGCTCGGTTGGATAGGGGCCCGGTGTCGGGCGCGGCGTGCGGCCCGGATATGCCGGCGATTGAGGTGCGGAGCCTGAGCTTTGCCTACCCCGATGCTGATGCTGCGGTGCTCGAGGGGTTCGACTGGTCTGTTCCCCAAGGTGCATTTGCGCTGCTTGTTGGCGGTACCGGATCGGGTAAGTCGACGCTGCTGTCGCTGCTCAAGCCCGAGATCGCTCCGGCGGGCGAGCGCACTGGCGAACTGAGCGTGCTGGGCGAGAACGTTGCCGACATGGACGTGCGGGCATCGGCGGAGCGCGTGGGTTATGTGTTTCAGGATCCCGAGAACCAGATCGTGTGCGAAACCGTGTGGCACGAGATGGCGTTTGGCCTGGAAAACCTAGGCATGTCGCGCGACGAGATGCGCCGTCGCGTGGCCGAGACCAGCTATTTCTTTGGGCTGGAGGATTGGCTTCATCGTGATACCGATACGCTTTCGGGTGGCCGCAAGCAGCTGCTGTCGCTTGCCGCCGTCCTGGCGCTGCGTCCGCGTGTGCTGCTACTCGACGAGCCCACGTCTCAGCTTGATCCGGTTGCGGAGAAGAATTTCCTGCACGCGCTGTTTCGTGTGAATCGCGAGCTGGGCTGCACGGTTGTTGTGGCGACGCATCAGCCGCGCCCAATGCTCGAATACGCGACGTGTGCGTACCGGATTGAGGGCGGGCGCGTGCGCGAGGTGGCGGATATGGCTTCTTTGGGACGCCGAGAATCGCTGTTTTCCGATGACACGTTGGGGTGGGGTGCCATCCGATGTGCAAAAAACGGAGTATTCAGCAGGCGTGAGGACAATTTGGACTCTCTGGAGCCGCCCGGGGACGTATCGAGCGCGAAAAAAAGTTCGGAATTGGACAAATCGTCCGAATTTGTGGCGCAAACGTCGCTCGAGAACGGCTCGGAAGCCTTCCCGCGCACGGATGGAAGCAGAATACTCCAAAAAATGCACGGCGGGTCGGCTACCACCCTGTCGGAAGGCTGGTTTCGCTACGATCGAGCGTCCGGCTGGGTGTTGCGTGGGCTCGATGCGTCGTTTTCGGCCGGTGCGGTGCATGCGATCGTGGGCGGAAACGGATGCGGTAAGTCGACGATGCTTTCAGTGCTGGCGAAGACCGCCAAGCTGCAGCGCGGCCGCATGGTGCGCGGAGCGGCCTCGGCGGCGCTGCTGCCTCAGAATCCCAAAGCATTGCTGGTTGCCGAGACGGTGTGCGACGAGCTGATGGAATGGGCTTCAGCCTGCGGATATGACGAGACCGTGGCGCGGGAGCGCGCGGCGAGCTTGGGGCTGGACGGCCTGGAGACGCGCCACCCCTACGACCTCTCGGGCGGACAGCGCCAGCTGCTCGCACTGGCAAAGCTGCTGCTGATCGGCCCCGAGCTGCTGCTGCTTGACGAGCCCACGAAGGGCTTGGACCTGGAGAGCCGCCGCATCATCGCCCGCGCCCTGCGTGACCATGCGAAGGTTGGCGGCACCGTCATCATGGCCACGCACGATCTGGATTTTGCCGAGCAGGTTGCCGATGACGTTGCCATGATGTTTGACGGTGAGATTGCCTGCATGGAGTCCCCGGCCGACTTCTTTGCCGACAACGTGTTCTATAGGGCGTGATGGGATGGCGGATTTTCGCGCCTCGCGCCTACTCACAAAACTTGAGATCCCGCTGTTGTTGGCGGTGCCGGCGGTGATGGCTGCCGCGTTGCTGGCGGGTGTTGAGCAGGCAGCGTTGGCCATGCTGGTTGTGGTGGCGTTGGTGCTTGCGCTGTTCTTTGCGGGCTACGAGGCATCGCGTCCAGGCCTGCGTCAGATTATGCCCACGCTGGTGCTGGCGGCGCTGGCGGCGGCGGGGCGCATCCTGTTTGGGCCCATTCCCGATTTTAAGCCGGTGAGCGCCATCGCCATTATCGCGGGGGCGACGCTTGGTCGCCGCAATGGTTTTATGGTTGGCGCGCTGGCGGCGCTGACCAGCAATTTCTTTTTTGGGCAGGGCATGTGGACGCCGTGGCAGATGTATGCCTGGGGGCTCGTGGGATACGTTGGCGGTGCGCTGGCGCATGCCGGCGCTTTTGATCGCGCCGATGGCGCCGTGCGTATGCCGGCGCTGCTGACCTACGGCTTTGCTTCGGGTTTGCTGTACGGCGTTGTGATCAACGCCTACGACATTATCGGTTTTGTTCAACCGCTCACGTGGGCGGGTGCCATGGCGCGTCTTGCCACGGCAGTGCCGTTCGATATCACACACGGTCTCGCGACCTGCGTGTTCTTGGCCGCCTTGTACAAGCCTTGGTGCCGTCGCATTAACCGTGTCGTCGTGAAATACGGGCTGTAAGGCATTTCGCGTTCCCTCACGAACTTGCGGTGGAATAGTTCTCGTTTTTGGCAATTTGCTGCCCAAACAGGAAGTATTCCACCGCAACTTATAGGGGGAGAGGGGTCACATGATCTGTTTTCCTCTGTCCCCCAGGAATTGCTTGGCGCTAGAGCTCTAGCGTGAGGGTGACGGGGCAGTGGTCGCTGCCGAAGATATCGCCACGGATACCGGTGTCGCGAACGTTGGCGGCGATCGAATCGCTTACCAGAAAGTAATCGATGCGCCAGCCTGCGTTGTTCTTACGGGCATTAAAGCGGTAGCTCCACCAGCTGTAGACGCCCTCGACGTCGGGGTTTGCCGCGCGCCAGGTATCGGTAAACCCGCCGTTGAGCAGCTCGGTAAACTTGCCGCGCTCCTCGTCCGAAAAGCCTGCATTGCCGCGGTTGGACTTGGGGTTCTTAAGGTCGATCTCCTCGTGCGCCACGTTAAAGTCGCCGCAAGTTACGACGGGTTTGCCGGTCTCGCACTCGAGCGCGTTCAAAAAGCCGCGGTAGGCATCGTCCCAGGCCATGCGCACGTCGATGCGGGCGAGTTCGTTTTGCGCGTTGGGAGTGTAGACATCCACAAACCAGAACTTGTCGAACTCCAGCGCGCAGACGCGGCCCTCGGTCGCGGCTTGGGCGACGAGCTCGGCCGCCTCGCCCTCGCCGGCGTAGGGCAGCAGCGCATCGGCGCGCAGTACGCGCAGCGGTTCCTGGCGGCTAAAGACCGCGGTGCCCGAGTAGCCCTTGCGCTCGGCGTAGCTCCAGGTTTGGTGATAGCCGGGCAGGTCGATATCGACCTGGCCCTCCTGCAGCTTGGTCTCTTGCAGCGCCAGGATATCGACGTCGAGTTCTTGCGCGATCTGGATAAAGCTCGGGTCCTTTTTGAGCACGGCGCGCAGGCCGTTGACGTTCCACGAGGCGAAAGTGTAAGTCTGAGGCATGGTGTCCTTTCGACGGGGTTGGCAGGCTTAAGATTAGCGCAACAGGGGCGGTGGTGGGCACCGCGCGTGCTGACCCAAAGGCCGCATGCTGGGACATCGCCCGACGCTGCCCGACCAACAAGGACGGAGGACTCATATGACGCAGACGATAACGGACTCCAAACAGGCCTCCGCCGCGCTGGCGGAGCTGTTCGGTACCCACAAGCGCGTGGTCTTCTTTGGCGGCGCGGGCGTTTCCACGGCGAGTGGCATCCCCGATTTCCGCAGCGTGGACGGCCTATATCACCAACAGTTTGTCTACCCGCCCGAGACCATGCTCTCGCATAGCTTTTACGAGGTGCACCCGGCCGAGTTCTTCGACTTCTACCGCACCAAGATGATCGCGCTTGGCGCCAAGCCCAATCGCTGCCACACCAAGCTGGCCGAGCTGGAGCGCGCTGGCAAGCTAAATGCCGTGGTGACGCAAAATATCGACGGCCTGCATCAGATGGCCGGCTCACGGCGCGTGTTTGAGCTGCACGGATCGGTCCATCGCAACATTTGCCAGTCGTGTGGCGCGGTCTATAGCGCCGAGTGGATTTGCTCGCGCGAGCACGAGGACGCCGCGGGCGTGCCTGCGTGTCCCGCGTGCGGCGGCCGCATCAAGCCCGATGTAGTGCTCTACGAGGAGCCGCTCGACGAGCACGTGCTGACCGGTGCCGTTGCCGCCATCGCCGCGGCCGATGCCCTTATTGTGGGCGGGACCTCGCTCGTGGTGTATCCGGCGGCAGGCCTTACGCGATACTTTACCGGCGATACGCTGGCCATATGCAACCTTGCTCCCACCGACCAGGACGCAAATGCCGACCTGCTGATTTCTTGCGACATCGCGGCCGCGTTTGCGTTCTAGCCCGCGCGCGCGGATACAATAGAAAGACTGATTGCAAAGCGACCCCGCCGCCAGCTCCCCAAGCTCGGCGGCGTGGGCATTTTAGGAGGATGTTCATGGCGAACGACAGCAAGACATGGCGGTGCGGAAAGTACGAGCTCAGCTTTGACCGTCCGCGCATCATGGGCGTCCTCAACGTGACGCCCGATTCGTTTAGCGATGGCGGGGAGCACTTCGACCCGGATGCCGCCATCGAGTACGGCCTGGCGATGCTCGACGCCGGCGCCGACATCATCGACGTGGGCGGCGAGTCCACGCGCCCTGGTTTTACCCCGGTCAACCCCGACGAGGAGGCTCGCCGCGTGCTGCCCGTGGTGCGCGCGCTGGCCAAGGAGGGCGCCATCGTCTCGATCGACACGCGTCACGTGGCGGTTGCCAAGGCGGCCGTGCGCTGCGGCGCCTCGATCGTCAACGACGTGACCGGCTTCACCGATCCCAAGATGGTCGAGTTTGTTAAGACGAGCACCTGCGGCGTCATCGTGATGCATGCCGGCGAGGTCGCCGCGCCCGCCCGCACGCACGCAACGGTGCAGCTCGATACCTCGGCTGCGGCGTTTGTTGCCGAGAAGGCACGCGAAGCGGCTGCCGAGGCCGCGCGCGAGGCCGAGAAGCCGGCCCGTCGCCGTCGCGGCAAGTTGCTGGGCGAGCCCAAGGTTGAGGCCAAGCTTCCGGGCGGTGTGGTACAGCCCTCACTGCCGTTTGGCGAGCCGGAGCCCACGTCCGAGCCTGCAAGCGAGCAGGAGACTGTCTCTTATACACATCTCCGAGCCCACGAG
>UQSC01000122.1 GCA_900543615.1 uncultured Collinsella sp.
TATACGGGTGCATCATCGACGTCTTCAATTCAGAAGATATCAGTGCGGAATGTTCCGGAGAGAAACCCCGTCACGCCCCCGGATTCCCTGCGTTTACGGCCTTGAGGTCGGCGGGCGGAGAAAGACGTGGTTGTGGGGGATACGTGTCCCGGTTGCTGTTTCGCGGCAAAGCCGCGAAAAGAGCACCACTTTGGGGTGAGTGGGAGACGTGGCTGTTGCGACAACTGGTCCCCGCCATAAATTACCCTTGGCATACTTGCGCGAAAACCTGCCCGTGCTACACTTGCAATTGCTGTTTCAGGGCGGGGTGGAATTCCCCACTGGCGGTAAATCGGGCGGTGTCAAAGGGACGCCGTGGCGCAGGCGAGATGCCTGCGACCGAGCCGATGAGTCCGCGACCCGTGCGTGCGTTGGTTCGCATGCCGGCTGAACTGGTGAGATCCCAGTACCAACGGTTAGAGTCCGGATGAAAGAGGCAGGTGATCTTATGTCTGAACAGTCGCAGCATATCCATTTTGAGAACACGAATAGGTGGAGCACCAAACAGCTCGTTACCATGGCGTTGATGTGCGCCTTGGGAGCACTGTTTATGTATGTACAGCTGCCCATTCTTCCCTCGGCACCGTTTTTGACGTATGACCCGTCGCTGGTGCCGGCGATGGTGTGTGGATTTGCGTATGGTCCTGGTGCCGGCACTGCCGTTGCCGCCATGGCGATCGTCATCCATGCGCTTACCACGGGTGACTGGGTCGGCGCGCTTATGAACTTGGTTGCCACGCTGGGCTATATTTTGCCTGCGGCTATCGTCTATCAGAAGATGCACACCTACAAGGGTGCCGTGATTGGCCTGGCGCTCGGTGTCATTGCCGCTACGGCGCTGTCCATGGTCGCGAACCTGACCATCGGCGTTTGGTTCTGGTATGGCTCGGTCGATGTGATCGCCCCGCTCATGATTCCCGCCGTGCTGCCGTTCAACCTCATCAAGACCGTGCTCAACTCGGTGTTGACGCTGGCGGTGTACAAGGCGGTCTCTAATCTCATCACGCCCAAGAAGGACCAGGTCAAAGGCCGCGCATGATTGAGTGTCGGGGCGTTTCCTTTAGCTATGACGGTGCTGTACCGGCGCTCGATGGCATCAATCTGAACATCGAGGATGGCGAGTTTTTCTGCATCCTCGGCGGAAACGGGTCGGGCAAGTCTACGTTTGCCAAGCATTTGAACGCGCTGCTGCAGCCCGATGCGGGAACGGTGTGCGTCAACGGCTTGGACGCGTCCGATCCCGAGCTGGTCTACGACATTCGTTCGACCGCGGGCATGGTATTCCAGAATCCCGACGACCAGCTTGTGGCGACGCTTGTCGAAGACGATGTTGCCTTTGGTCCCGAAAACTTGGGCGTGCCATCGGCCCAGATCGCGCAGCGTGTGCGGGATGTGCTGAAGGCCGTGGGCCTGGTGGGCTTTGAGCGACACGAGACCCACGCTCTCTCGGGCGGACAAAAGCAGCGCGTGGCGCTTGCCGGCGTGCTCGCCATGGAGCCGCGTGTGCTCATTTTGGACGAGGCGTCCTCGATGCTCGATCCGCGCGGGCGCAAGGGCCTTATGAAGGCCTGTCACGCGCTGCACGAACGCGGCATGACCATCGTGATGATTACGCACTTTATGGAAGAGGCCGCTGAGGCCGATCGCGTTGCTGTCTTCCAAGCGGGCCGCGTTGCCATGCTCGGTACTCCCGATGAAATCTTGACGCAGGCGGACGAACTCGCGCGGCTGAACCTGGATATGCCGGCATCGTGCTGTCTTGGCAGGGCGCTTCGTGCGAAGGGCGTGCCCGTTCACGCGCAGGTGCGCGAGGCGGATATGGTTGCCGAGGTTGCGCAGGCCTATACCGAGCGAAGTGAGGCGGGCACCGCGGGGCAGTCTTCCGCATCCCAGTCGGAAATCGCTGACGGCGCTGTTCCGGCAGACAATGAGGACAACGCGCTGCAGCCCGTCATCGAGATTTCGCACCTTTCGTATAGCTATTCGCTGAGCGCCCGCGAGCGTCGCCGTTGGCACAAGCGCTCGGCCGCCGAGGGTGCATCGAACAAACAGGCCCTCTGGGGCAACGACCCGAGCAGCCCCTGGGCGTTGCGTGATGTGTCGCTAACGGTGCGTCGTGGCGAGTTCCTGGGCCTTGCGGGCCATACCGGTTCGGGTAAATCGACGCTGGTTCAGCATCTCAACGGCCTGATTCGTCCCCAGGAGGGTTCTGTTTACGCATTGGGGCTCGACCTGGCAAACAAGAAAGATGCCGCCGCGGTTAAGGCAAAGGTCGGCGTGGTGTTTCAGTATCCAGAGCGTCAGCTGTTTGCCGAGACCGTGGCACAGGACGTGGCATTTGGTCCGCGTAACCTTGGCTTGTCGCAGGCCGAGGTTGCCCGCCGCGTTGAGTCATCGCTCGCGCGCGTGGGCCTCGACCTGGCCACGGTGGGCGACAAGAGCCCCTTTGAGCTCTCGGGCGGACAGCAGCGGCGCGTGGCGTTTGCTGGCGTGCTTGCCATGGAGCCCGAGGTCCTGGTACTCGATGAGCCCATGGCGGGGCTCGATCCGGCGGCGCGCAGCGATTTCTTGGAGCTCATCGATCGACTTCACCGCGATGGCCTGACCGTTGTCATGGTTTCGCACAGCATGGATGACCTGGCCAATTGCTGCGACCGTATCGTCGTAATGAACGAAGGTGCGGTGTTTGCCGAGGGCACACCCGCTCAGGTGTTTGCGCATGCGGATGAGCTTAAATCAATCGGCTTGGGTGTTCCCGCTGCCCAGCGCATGGCGCTGGCGCTTGCGAAGGCGGGCGTGCCGCTGCGCTTTGACGGCCTCTATACGGTTGAGTCGCTGGCAGACGAGTTGGTGGACCTGCTAAACGGTCGCTCAGGCGGTTCTTCTAACGTCTCGGACAAGGTCAAACCCGAAACGATCGCGCGAGAGGAGGGCTGCTAATGGAGGCGTTTTCGTTTGGTAGCTACTATCCCGGCGATAGTGCAATCCACCGCCTGGACCCGCGAACCAAGTTGCTCTTGGGCTTTGTGTTTCTGATCACGACGCTCACGGTCAGCAGCTTCCGCGGACTGGTTCCGGTCGCAATCTTCGTTGTCCTGATCTATACCGTGTCCCGGGTGCCGGCTCGTCGCGTCCTGTCATCGATGGCACCGCTGCTGGCGATTGTCGCGGTGGTCGCGGTGCTCAACCTGTTTTCCGACCAGAGCGGGCGCATTCTGTGGCAGCTCGGCTTTTTGCAGATAAGCGAGGGCTCGCTACATTCCGCCGCCTTTATGGCGTGCCGCCTGACCTTGATGATGGCCGGTATGAGCGCTATCACGCTCACCACACCGACGCTCGACCTCACCGCGGGCTTTGAGCGCCTGCTCGCGCCGTTTGCGCGTGTGGGACTTCCTGCGCACGAGCTCGGCATGATCATGGGTATCGCGCTGCGCTTTATGCCGCAGTTTGCCACCGAGATGAAGCAGACGGCCGATGCGCAGGCGAGCCGCGGTGCGCGCGTGACGGGAGGCCCGCTCGGCGGCGTGCGTATGCTCGGCAGTGTGGCGATTCCGCTGTTCACGGGCGTGTTCCGTCATGCCGAAACGCTGTCTGCCGCCATGGATGCCCGTTGCTATCATGGCGAGCAGGGCCGCACGCGTCTGCATGCGCTTGCATTTGGCCGCGGCGATGCGTTGGCGGCGGTGGTGACGGCGTTGCTGCTCATCTGCGCCATCGTCATCAATCTTCAACTTGTTTAGGCGCGATTCGAGCGCAGGAAAGGGGTCCCTATGACCGACAACGATCGCACGGCGCAGCTCGAGCGCGCCTGTTCGTATCTTAGGCGTATTCCGGCGTGGTATCTTGCCACGACCGATGCGAGCGACGGGCATCAGCCCCGCGTGAGGCCGTTTTCGTTTGCCATGGTCGATGACGACAAGCTGTGGTTTTGCACGTCGCGCGACAAGGACGTGTGGGCGGAGTTGAGCGCGAATCCCAAGTTTGAGGTATCGGGCTGGAAGCCGGGGGAGTGCTGGATCGTGTTAACTGGCGAGGCCGCGCTCGAGGACGATGCGGTCGTGAGCGACAAAGTGCGCCAGGCAGGCTTTAAGCACATGGTGGGCATTGGCGAGCAACACGATAGTGCCAACGACGGCCGCCTTGCGTTTTTCTCGGTGCGCAATATCGCCGCCCGCTTCTGTGATATCGACGGCAGCGAGGAACGTCTGGAGCTTTAACCCTAGGGCAGCTAAAACAGCCCCGACCCAAAAAGACGAGTGCCAGGAGGACACATGGACGGATTGAATACGGTGTTGGAGTATCTGACGTCGGTGCCGGCATGGTATTTGGCGACGAGCGTTGACGGGCAGCCGCATGTGCGTCCGTTTTCGTTTGCGCAGATTCAGGACGGCAAGCTGTGGTTTGTAACGGCGCGCACCAAAGACGTGTGGCAAGAGCTGCTGCAAAATCAACGCTTTGAGGCCACGAGTTGGTGGCCGGGCCATGGCTGGCTCATCTTGCGCGGGCGTGCGGGTCTGGATGACCTGGCCGCTCCCGATATGCGCGAGGCAGGCTGGAGGCACCTGGAGCGCCTAGGCGAACACTACGAGGGCACAGACGATCCCACGCTCGTCTTCTTTAGCGTGGAGGAACCCGAGGCCTTTATCTGCAACCATGACGAATGGGTGCCGATCGAGCTCTAAACGAGTCTCTCAGCAAGCTTCGACAATTCAAATTCTCGCATGTAGCGGGCCCCACATTGCAACGTCACCGTAAGGCGCACTGGGCAATATGGGGCCCGCATTTATTTGTCAATTCCTTCGAGTGAATGTGTCGGGACTGTTTCAATGCATGAATATGTAAAAGATTTGCGTATATATGCATCTTTTGGTGCTAAAGTTTCAACCCACTTCATAACGACGGCTACGGGATGCGCATTGGTGCATAACTGCAGACAAGGAGTCCGATATGTCTTTAAAGGTTGGAATCGTCGGTGCGGCTGGATATGCCGGCGCCGAGCTCATTCGCCTCGTCCTCGGTCATCCCGAGTTTGAACTTGCTGCCATTACGTCCAACGCCGATGCCGGCCAGCCGTTGTCCGCGGTGTATCCGAGCTTTGCCGGCGTGAGCGATCTGAAATCTGTCTCTTATACACATCTGACGCTGCCGACGAATAGCCTTGTGTAGAT
>UQSC01000123.1 GCA_900543615.1 uncultured Collinsella sp.
ACGAGATCAGCCTCGGTCTCGTGGGCTCGGAGATGTGTATAAGAGACAGTACCAAAATAAACCTGTCCCTTTTTGGCAGGTTGTTAGCTGTGGCGGTACTCGGCGATGATGAAGTCGATGTCAGTCTGAAGGGTATCGAGGTTTGCCAGGCGCTCTTTGTCGGCGGGGCGCGTGCGGTAGTAGTACGGCGTCATCTGGAACACCGCCTCGATGTCCGCCTGGGTCTGAAGCGTAATATTCGCAGACACCCGCTGCGTTCCGACCAACTCGAGCTCGGTGGTCTTCGGCAGCTTCTCATCGTTAAGGTACGGCGTGTCGTAGAGTACCTCCTTGAGCCCAAAGAGGTGACGAGCACCCGGCACCACGGTGTAGAGCGAACCCTCCGGCGCCAGCACGCGGGCAAACTCGCGCTCGTTAAAGGGGGCAAAGAGCTCGGTCACCATATCGAAGGCGTCATCGGCCACGGGGATGTCCTTCATGTTGGCCACGAAGTAGGTCGCATCGCCGCGCTTGGCGGCCAGGCGCACCATCTCCTTGCCCAGGTCAAAACCGTAAGCATCTACGTCCGGCACCGCGCCCATGGCACTGGTGTAGTAGCCCTCGCCGCAGCAAATGTCGAGCAAGGCCAGCGGCTTGTCCGACGTAGCCGCGCACCGCTGAGCTCGTTCGCGCACCAGCTCGACCATCGCATCGCGCAACGGCGCATAGTAACCGCGGTTCAGAAAGTCGCGACGGCTACGTGCCTGCGACTTGGGATCGCCCATGGAGTCGCCGCTCTTGGACGAGCGCAGCAGATATAGATAGCCCTCGCGAGCACGGTCAAACCGGTGTCCGCCCGCGCATGCAGCACCGCGTTCGTCATCCACCAACGGTTCATGGCAAACGGGACACAACAACATGGCAACTCCTTAGCGCGAACAACACAACACCCACCATTGTCGCACGCCTTCCCCACCTAGTCATTGGGGACGTTCTTAAACGACTAGTCAAAAGGGACACTCTTACGTCACATAGGGACACTCCTTTTGGTCGGTGCCAAAGAGTGTCCCCAACGACTAGTCGTTTAAGAACGTCCCCAACGACTATAAGAACGTCCCCAATGACTAGTCGATTAGGAGTATCATCGTCTGCGCAAATAAGCACGAAATAGCATGTTAGAGATTGAGAGCACATGGCTGACACCGTATCTAAGCACATTGACATGACCACCGGCTCGCTGTGGCGCAATATTCCCCTGTTCGCCTTCCCCGTGGCCGCCACGAGCATCTTGGAGCAGCTGTCGAACCTCATCGCCACGGTCATTATCGGTAACTTCTCGGGCGACCAGGGAACCCTCGCCATGGCGGCGGTCGGCTCCAATGTTCCGCTTACCAGTCTTATGCTCAACCTGTTTATTGGCATGTCGCTTGGCTCCAACGTGGTCATCGCCAACGCCATCGGCCGCAACGATCAGAACATGGTCAAACGCGCCGTCCATACCTCGATTTTAATGGCGCTCGTGGGCTTCGTCGTCATCGCGCTGGGCGAGATCTTTGCCGAGCCCATGCTCGCCGCGCTCAACGTTCCCGCCGAAACCATGCCGCTCGCTTCGCTCTACCTTCGCGTCTTTTTGCTTAGCATGCCCTCGATCTTGCTCTACAACTTTGAGGCCGCGATCTTCCGCTCCGTCGGCATCACCCGCATGCCGCTGCAGGCGCTTGCCGTGTCCACCGTCCTCAACATTGGCCTGGACCTCATCTTTGTCCCCGTACTTCACTGGGGCGTCGCGGGCGTCGCCATCGCCACCGCCATCGCCTACACCGTCAGCGCCGCTACGCTCTTTATCCGCCTGCTCAAGACCGACTCCGTCGTCCGCGTCACCCCACGCGACTTGGCTATCGACCCCGTCGCCCTCAAGCGCATCGTCAAGATCGGCCTGCCCGCCGGCATCCAAAGCGCCGTCTTTGCCGTCGCCAACATCATCATCCAGTCTGCCATCAACAGCCTGGGCACCGAGGTCATGGCGGCATCAAGCGCCGCCATGAGCCTAGAGTATGTGTGTTACAACCTGCTCAACAGCTTTAGCCAGGCTTGCACCACCTTTGTGGGACAAAACCACGGTGCCCGCCAAATCGACCGCTGTACCAAAACGCTCAAGGTCTGCCTGGTCGAAGGCGGTATCGTCGCGCTCACCACAATTATCGTTATTGTTGGCCTGGGGCGCGAGATCTTGTTGCTGTTCAACAGCGATCCCAACATCGTCTCGATCGGCTATATCCGCGTATGTTCGATCTTCCCGGCGTACGCCTTTAGCATGTTCTACGAAAACATGTCGGGCTACCTGCGCGGCTTTGGTATCTCGCTCACGCCCGCCCTCATCACCATGATCTGCGTCTGCGGCATCCGCTTCTACTGGGTGTTCTGCGTGTTCCCGCACTTCCGCACCTTTGCGAACATCATGATGGTCTACCCCATCAGCCTGGGCACCACGGCGTTCTTTATGGTCGTAGCGGTATTGCTCTGCCACCCGGCACGCACCTATCGCGCCACCCAAGCCAAAGCGACAGCCCGCTAAACACCGCACTCAACGCCACGCCAGTCATTAATTGACAATATGTGAGCTCATGTAGTCGATAAAGCGCCTCGTGGCGATAGGCATGGTGTCCCAACTGCGCCAGGCTGCCACTACGTCGCGCGAGGGGGCGTGCACGATGGGCCGCACGCGAATATCGGCTCGCATGCCCTCAACGGTACGGCGATATAGCATGCTCACGCCTAGGCCCTCCTCCACCATCGCCATGATGGTGTAGTCGTCGGTCACCTCACTCGTCACATACGGCGACAGGCCATGCGCAGCAAATGCATCGAGCACCAGGCTCTGTTCGCCCTCATCCAGCAGCACAAACGGCTCGGACGCCAGGTCGGCGAGTGTCACCTTTTCCTTTGCCGTCAGTGGATGCGCGGCCGGCAATAATGCTACCAACTCGTCGTGATAGACCACGCGCTTCTCGAGACCAGCGGTAAACCCGCGTGCCGTAAAGCAAAAGTCAACCACGCCATCGTGCACCCACTGGGCGTTGCGCGTGTAATCGCCCTGCTTGAGGGTAAAGTGCACGCCCGGATGCAGGGCCCCAAAGTCGCGGATCACGCGCGGCAACACGGTTCGACTCACGTTGGTAAACGTCGCAATGCGAATATCGGTCGACGAAAGCCCCAGCAGCTCCTGGCGCTTGCCCTCGAGCTCGGCCTCGGCAGTCACGATCTGGCGCAGGTACGGCAGATATTGTTTACCGTCGCGCGTAAGCGTAACGCCCTGCTTTCCGCGCTCGATAAGCGTGGTACCCAGCTCGCGCTCGAGCGCTTTGACGGCCTGGCTC
This sequence comes from uncultured Collinsella sp., assembly GCA_900543615.1. Lineage (GTDB taxonomy): Bacteria > Actinomycetota > Coriobacteriia > Coriobacteriales > Coriobacteriaceae > Collinsella. Next base: position 3,357 of record UQSC01000123.1, read on the forward strand.
ACCGCACTTTGCGTATAGCCCAGCTCGTCCGCCGCGCCCTTAAGACTGCCGCGATCGACCACCATACAAACAATCTGATACCGCGATGTCATCGTGCCTCCACATCAATGCAGCCGTAAAACGTTTTGTCAGCGCTTTTCGCGCCTACTTTAGCATTTCTTAATCATACTGAAGATACATTCGCTTTACTACATCCACATCTGGGAGCAGAATCCTTTGTACGAAACCGTTCTGTAACAAAAGGAGTCCCATGGATCGCAAAAAAGCAATCGCGCTCTCATTTTCCGTTCCCGTCGCATGGGGCTTTTCGTACCCTCTCATGAAGATCGGCATGGACAGCATGAACGCCACGAGCATCGTCGCGCTACGCTGTATCATCGCCTTTGTGGTCTGCCTGCTGCTCTTCCACAAGCGCGCGTTCCGCATCAACCGCGACCTTATGGTTCGCGCCGCCATCATCGGCGCCATCATGGCAACCGAGCTCACCTGCATGTGCCTGGGCTCCAGCCTCACCTCCGCCTCCACCGCCGGCTTTTTGCAGAGCCTGACGGTCGTGATCGTGCCGTTTGCCAACGCCGCCCTGCTGCGTCGCGCCCCCGAGCGCAAAGTGCTCGTCGGCACCGCCATCGTCACCTGCGGTATGTTGCTGCTCTCGGGCGCCGACTTTACCAGCCTGAATCCCGGCGCGATCATCATGCTGCTCTCGGCCTTTATCTATGCCAGCCACATTATCGTGGCCAAGCGCTTTGTCGAAGAAGTCGATCCGCTGTCCCTGGGCGTTTGGCAGCTGGGCTTTGGTGGCTTGTTCTCGGGCATCGCCGCATTCACCTTTGGCGGTTTCACACTTCCCAGTACGCCCAGCGAGATCGTGGTCGTCGTCGCGCTCGCACTCATCTGCTCTGCCTACGGCTTTATCACCCAGACGCTCGTGCAGCCCCACGTACCCGCCGAGACCACCGGCTTCGCCTTCTCGCTTGAGCCGGTCTGCTCCGCTGTCTTCTCGTTCTTCCTGGTCGGCGAGGTTCTGAGCCCCATCGCCTTCTTTGGCGCCGCCCTCATCCTCACCGGCGTCATGGTGGCAACCGTCGAGCTTCCGCGCCTCCGCGCACATGAACAGGCTCGCATGGCAGGAGCGCCCGAGCACGTCTCGTAGACCCCACTCTTCATACAGCCGTGGCATAAAGGTCTCCGGACGTCTTTACAATAGATACCGACAGAGCATCTGCCATAAAGGAGCCCCATGGACACCGCAACCCGCGACCGCAACATAGCAACTTGGTTGGGCGATGCGCCACAGCCGGTACGTGACACTACGAACCAACTGCTCGAGCGCATCGCCCTTTTGCGTGCCGAGCAGACTATCTACCCGGCACAAGACGACATCCTCAATGCCCTCGCCTACACGCCGGCCGACCAGGTCAAGGTTGTCATCTTGGGTCAGGACCCCTATCACGGGCCCAACCAGGCCATGGGGCTGTCGTTCTCGGTCCCCGCGACGCAAACCAAGTTGCCGCCGAGTTTGCGCAACATCTACAAGGAACTCAATGCCGATCTGGACTACCCCATTCCCGCCACGGGAGACCTAACCCCATGGGCACAGCAGGGCGTCCTGCTCCTCAACACCACGCTCACCGTGCGCGAGCATGCCGCCAACTCGCACGCCAAACTGGGCTGGAGCACGCTCACCGACTACGTTATTGAACGCTGCTGCCAGCTGCCCCAACCGGTTGTCTTTTTGGCATGGGGCCGCTTTGCCCAGCAGATGGT
>UQSC01000124.1 GCA_900543615.1 uncultured Collinsella sp.
TTGGTGGTGGGCCCTGCGTGGGGTCACACCCCAAGGGTAATGCTCCGCCTGACCGCTTTCAAGCTCGTTGTGGGTCGAATTTGGGTCGAATTATTCCGCGTACTTTTCTTTCGTAAATCTATGAAAACATCAAATGACCTGGAGTTATATTGACTTCAATTTGGGTCGAAATGTCTGAATGAAACAACGTCGTAGCGACCTCATAACCCGAAGGTCGGTGGTTCAAATCCGCCCCCCCCGCGACCATGAAACTTCAGGTCGGAAGCATAAAAGCTCCCGACCTTTTTCTTTGTCTAGGGGTTTCGGCATCTCTCGTTCTTTGGGTACCTCGAGGCGGGCAATCAGATAGATGCTTACGAGTATCATAGGGTCTTTTTACGTCGCGGTCGTGTCTCGTACTGGTGCGCCGCTCTTTGTGGGACGTGTCACTTTGCCATAGGTTGTCCGGCGGCGGGGCGCAGGTCGTTCCCCGTGGCGTCGCTCCTTTCGACGCTACGCTGCCTGGCTACTCGTTCCACTGGTGCTTTTTCATGTCGACGCAGCCGTTGTCTCGGAAGGCGACTCCTTCCTCCGTCAGTAGTGCTCGCTGGTCGGGGAAGTTTGGCGCGAGGCGTCCCGCGTGGTTGACGACGCGGTGGCAGGGATAATCGCCGTAGCGATCCGCCTCGCTCAGCACCGCTCCGACCTGGCGAGAGTTTTTCTCCCTGCCGATGAGGCGCGCTATCTGACCGTACGAGGCGACGCATCCCGCCGGAATCTCTGCCACGACGGAGAGAATCTCATAAACCAAATCTTCGTCCAGGACTTTTCCCATCGTATCGCTCCCGTGTTCGCTTTTGCCTTCGGGGGCGCGGCGCCGATCACCCGTGCTGCGATTTTCGCAGCTCCCCTTACCGAAGCATCGAGGGAAAGCGCGTGCGTGTCAAGGTTGTCTGGTCCAGTTGCTGGCTCGATGCCTCGAGATGTTCGCCTCAAGTGCGACCTGCCCCTATTGGAAAAGGATGCCGAAGATGTATTTGGTGATGGCGGAGCGGCGGATGACCCCCACGAGTTTGCCCTCGTCATCAACCACAGGAAGCTTCTTGAACTTCTTCTTCGCCAGCAGCGCGGCGACGCGGGCGATGCTCTGCTCGGGACGGGCACACACTACCTGGCGCGTCGCGAAATCCATGACGCAGCGATCCTTCAGGTCTTCGATGCGCTGCTCAAGGCTCTGATCGTCGAAGTACAGCATGGACGCGTCGCCGCCCGTGAAGATGGTGTGAGCGCGATGCTGCGCGATGGCTCCCATGACATCGCCGTCGGAGATGAACCCGACCACCTGGTTGCGCTCATCGATTACGGGCATGCTGCTCACCTCGTTTTCGGCGAGCATGCGCACCACGTCGGAAATCGTGCAATCCTGCGTGCAGGTGAACGGCTCTTCAATCATGATGCTCGAAACGGGCGTCCCCTCGAGCTCGAGCGGGATGCGCTCGGACAGAATCTCGGACATCGCTTATGCCTCCTTCGTTTTCGGTGCGGTTTTCTTGGTGCGCACGCTGAATATGGCGCAGATAAGGGAAACGAGGCCGATTGCCGCGCACACCTTGTAAGCGACGCCCGCGCCCACGGCGGTGGCTACTTGGATGCTCGCATCGACGCCGGCCGACGCGGTGACGCTTGTCATGACCGTGATGATGAGCGCCGTGCACAAACCGCCGGCGACCTGGCGGCCGGTGTTCGCGATGGCGTTGCCGTGGGCGATCATGTCATTTTTCAAGGCATTGACACCCCATGTGTTCACCGGCATGTTCGCGAGCGACTGGCCGGCGGACTGCAGCATGCAGAACAGCGCAACCACCAAGATGGGCGTGTTTACCGTCGAAAGCGAGAGCAGGAACAGGGCGCCGGTCATGAGGGCCAGGCCGACGATCGAGATGGCACGCGGACCGAACTTGTCGAACACCACGCCGGAGATAGGGCTGATGATGATGCCCACCGCCGCGGCGGGAAGCATGGCCATGCCGGTTTCGAAGGCCGAAGCGCCAAGCGAGGTTTGCAGCAGCAACGGCAACAGCGTGTTGGTGACCAGGCATGCGGCGTTGATGAGCGTGACGATGATGGCGGCCACGCGGAACTCGCGCGTCTTGAGCGTGCCCAGTTGAAGCAGCGGGTCCTCGATTTTGCCCTGGCGTACGACGAACAGCACCAAGCACACGACACCCGCGACGATCGAGCCGAGCACCACGGGGTTGCCCCAACCCATCGACGAGGCGCTCGAGAACCCGTAGAGAAGTCCGCCGAAGGCGATGGTGGAGAGGACGACCGAGGGCAGGTCGAGCTTGGGGTTCTTCAGCTCGCCCACGTTTTTCAGCATGAACACGCCCAGCACCAGCACGAGAATTGCGAGGGGGACGATGGCGCCGATCATGGTGCGCCAGCCGTACGTGTCGATCACCGCGCCGCCTACGACGGGGCCGACCGCGGGACCCGCCGACATGACGATGCCCGCCATGCCCATAGCCGTTCCTCGTTTCTCGACGGGGAACACCAGCATGGGAACCACCGAGACAAGCGGCATGAGCACGCCTGAGCCCGCCGCTTGCAACACGCGACCGATGATGAGGAACAGGAAATCAGGGGCTGCGGCGCACAGCAGCGTGCCCAGCGCGAACACCAGCGTCGCCCCGAAGAATAGCGCGCGGGTGCTGAACTTGTCGATAAGGAACGCCGAAACGGGGACCATGATGCCGCTCACCAGCGGGTATATGGACATGATCCACTGGGCAGTCGAGGCATCGATGGCGAAATCGGACATGATGACCGGCAGCGCAGGCGACATCACCGTTTGGTTCAGTAGCGCCAAGAAGGCACCCAGGACGACGACCGCGACGATGCGGATCTGGGTACCGGTAATGCGCCCATTGGCGGGCGCGACCGTACAATTATCAGACATAAGCTTCCTTCGTATCTATTCGATTCTTCGCCGAAGGCGCGCCGGCCCACGGGCGAAATAACATGCACGTGCTATGCGTGCATCAGATACGACAGGAAGAAAGCGGCTGCTCAGAGCGCACTTGGGGAACAACAGGAGAGGCCCCGTATACCAGGGGCCGCCGAATTGCGATGTATGCTTTGGTCAAATCCTTCATAGCGGGGAGGTATTCTAGCAGCCGTCTTCGCCCCTTTCAAGGGATGTAACCCAGACGTTGATTTTCTTCACCGAGGCGCCATCGTTGACGGGTGGCGTGCTTCTCTATCGCCACACCGCGGGGCGAGGGAACGCCGCGGCGAGCTTGTACATCGGCTATGTGTGCAGCTGCGAGCGTGTCGCCGGCGCGCGCTGGGCGCCAGTCCGATCCGGCCGACTCTTGCCGACGGTCGGTCGCCGTCCTCCTCCATCTCCGCCTGCTCTGTTTTTGCTCGGCTCCCTTGTCGTATCATGGACGGACGAGAATTGAGCGAAGGCGGTACGTATGAACATCCAGATATTCGGCACGAAGAAAAGCTTCGATACTAAGAAGGCGCAGCGCTATTTCAAGGAACGTCGTGTGAAGTTCCAGTTCATCGACTTGAAGGAAAAGGGGATGAGCAAAGGCGAGCTCGAAAGCGTGGCGCGCGCCGTCGGCGGGATCGACGCTGTGATCGATCCAAAGGCGAAAGATGCCGACACGGTTGCGCTCGTACAGTATCTTGCTGCCGACCAGAAGTTCGAAAAGGTGCTCGATAACCAGCAGATTCTTCGTGAGCCCATCGTTCGCAACGGCCGCCAGGCAACCGTTGGCTACGAGCCTGACGTGTGGAAGGGCTGGGAATAAAGTGAAGCGCCCACGCCCGTGGTTTTATCCACGGACGCGGGCGCTTGCGTAAGACGTCTCTTGTCGTTTGAGTGGAGCGCCCCGGCGGCGCTGAACAACGCGCCCCGGTGACGTGGCTCGGGGCTCTTTGTGCCGCACATCTATGAGAGGAGATATTTGATGCGCATGGGCGCTACTCCATATAGCCACCCTGAATGGCGGAAACTGCATGCTCGGTAAAGAACTTGAGCGTGCCGGAGGTATAGCGATTAGCCTTGGGCTTCCAAGCGGCTCGGCGCTCGGCCAGGACGGCGTCGACCTCGGCCGGCTCCATCTCCTTACCGGCAATGCCCACAATAGACAGCGAGCGCTCGGGGATGTTGATCCGGATAAGGTCGCCCTCCTCGATCAGGGCAATCGGGCCGCCCACGGCAGCCTCGGGCGAAACGTGACCGATAGCCGGGCCCTTGGAGGCGCCGGAGAAGCGGCCGTCAGTGATCAGGGCAATGCTCGCGCCCAGCTCGGGGTCGCTGGCGATAGCTTCGGTGGTGTAGAACATCTCGGGCATGCCGGAACCCTTGGGGCCCTCATAACGAATGATAACGGCATCGCCGGGCTTGACCTCGTGCGTCAGGACGGCGTGAATGGCGTCCTCCTCGCAGTCGAACGGACGGGCCTTGAGCGTAGCCTGGAACATCTCGCGCGGAACGACGGTGTGCTTGACGACCGCGCCCTCGGGAGCAAGATTGCCGTGGAGGATGGCGATGGAACCGTCGGTACCAAAAGCCTGGTCAAACGAGCGAATGATGTCCTCGCGCTTGAGGTTCCATTTCTCCAAGTAGCGGCCGCACTTCTCGTAGTAGCCGTTGTTCTTAAGGTCCTCGAGGTTTTCGCCGAGAGTCTTGCCGGTGACGGTCATGACGTCGAGGTGGAGCATCGACTTGATCTCCTCCATGATGCGCGGCACGCCGCCCGCATAGTAGAAGAACTGCGCCGGCCACTCGCCCGCGGGGCGAACGTTGAGCAGGTAGTGGGCGCCACGGTGCAGGCGATCGAAATCGTCGGCGGACATCTCGATGCCAAACTCGCGGGCGATCGCGGGAATGTGCAGCAGCGAGTTGGTGGAACCGGAGATGGCGCCGTGGACCATGATGAGATTCTCGAAGGACTCCTTGGTCACGATGTCGCGGGGGCAC
>UQSC01000125.1 GCA_900543615.1 uncultured Collinsella sp.
CCGCCCCACCACTCCACCCACCATATATTGCAAAACACCCCCGAGCATATGTTCGAAAACACAATATGTTGTGTTTGCAGCAAAGGCGTGATGCCACCTGTAGAACCACGCCCGCGAACCTCAACCTTCAAGTTGACCTTGAGGCGATTTTTACGTCCCTTTACACGCCGTTCACATCGCCCCCAAACTCCCCCACCCACGACACACACGGCCCACCACCGCGTCGGTGTCTGGCGAAAAATGGAACGGGCCCCAGATTGCCCATGCGCGCAAAAGTGCGTCTCAGCAATCTGGGGCCCGTCCCCTTTAATATTTATAAATATGCAGGTCAGCGAGGTGCTAGCGATGTGCCAGCGGATGCGCCGCCAGATAGACCTCGGTCAGTTGCGTGCGGTCGACATGCGTGTAGACCTGCGTGGTCGAGATATCGGCATGGCCCAAAATCTCCTGCAGCACACGCAAGTCGGCACCGCCCGCGAGCATGTGGGTGGCAAAGGAGTGGCGCAAGGTATGGGGATGGAGCCCCACCAGCCCCACCTGGCGCCCATACCGCTCGCATATCGCATGCACGGCCTGGCGCGACAGGCGACGTCCGTTCTTATTTAAAAAGACCGCCGAGGTCTCCGTCCCGTGAGCATGGGCGGCCAGGAGAGTGCGCCCATCACCTATATAGTGTGTCAGGGCACGCGCCGCGCTTCCCACCAACGGGGCCAGACGCTCCTTGGAGCCCTTACCGCGCACCAGGACAAACCCGTCATCGATATGGATATCGCCCACATCGAGCCCAACCAGCTCACTCACGCGCAAGCCGCAACCGTAAAGCACTTCCAAGATGGCATGATCGCGCAGTCCCATCTCGCCTTCGGGAAAGTCTTGATCGAGCAGCGCCGAGACATCCTCCACTGAAAGGTATTCCGGCAGGCGATCTGCCTTTTTGGGCAGGCGCAACGCCGCCGTTGGATTTTGGGCCACAGCCCCATCGCGCACCAAAAAGGCATGCAGGCCCTTCACGGCCGCAAGCGCACGCTCCACCGAGGCATCGGAATAGCCCCCATCGCGACGGTCGGCGACAAAGCCCTCCACGACCTGACGGGTCACCTCTTCAAAAGACACAATACCCGCCCGCTCCAGATAGGCGCAGTACGTCGTCAGGTCACGACGATAGGCCGCAATCGTGTTGCGCGCCAAACCCCGCTCGACCGCGAGGTAATCGAGATACTCCCCCGCCGCCACGGCGAGCGACGAGGGAGTAGCTTCGGTATGTTCCTTATTCGCCGGCACCCTTAGTCCGTAGCGAGGTTCATGGGCGTCACCTGCAGACGGTCGACACCCTCGTGCTGGCCGATCGAAGCGCGCACGAACTCGCGGAACAGCGGCTGCGGGTTGGTCGGGCGGCTCTTGAACTCGGGATGAGCCTGGGTTGCCACATACCACGGATGCACGTCGCGCGGCAACTCGACCATCTCGACCAGGCGCTCGTCGGGCGACAGACCCGAGATAACCAAACCGGCGTCCTCGAGCTGGTCACGGAAGGCGTTGTTGAACTCAAAGCGGTGACGGTGACGCTCGTAGACGAGCTCCTCGCCATATGCCTCGCGAGCGAGGGTATCGGCGGCGAGCTTGCACGGATAGGCGCCCAGGCGCATGGTGCCGCCCTTCTCGGTCACGTCCTCCTGCGAGCTCATCAGATCGATGACACTATACGGGCCATCCGGATCGAACTCGGAAGAGCTGGCACCGGCAAGGCCGACCACGTTGCGGGCGAACTCGCACACGGCAACCTGCATACCCAAGCAAATGCCCAGATACGGAATCTTGTGCTCGCGGGCGAACTCGGCCGCGAGGATCTTGCCCTCCAGGGCGCGCTTGCCAAAGCCGCCGGGGACCAGGATGCCCGAGGCGTCGCCCAAAACCTCGGAGACATTCTGCTCGTCGAGGCTCTCGCCGTCGACCAGCTGGACGTCCACATGGCGATCGTAGAAGACGCCCGCATGGTGCAGGGCCTCGATAACCGACAGGTACGCATCGGGCAGCTGCGTGTACTTACCCACGACGGCAATCTTCACCTTGTCGGCGTGATGGTTGGCGTGATTCTGTTTGCGCAGGAACTCGTTCCACTCGCTCATGTCGCGCTCACGCGGGTCCAGACCCAGGCGCTCGCAAATGCGCAGGTCAAAGTCCTGCTCGGCAAGCAGCTGCGGAACATCGTAAATGCTCGCGCAGTCCTCGTTGGTAAAGACGCAATCGGTGTCGACGTCGCAGAAGCTTGCGATCTTTCCGCGGATAGCGTCATCGATATGGTGGTCGGAGCGCAGCACGATGATATCGGGCTGGATGCCAAAGCTGCGGAGCTCCTTGACGGAATGCTGCGTGGGCTTGGTCTTGACCTCGTGGGCGGCGGCGATATAGGGAACGAGCGACACGTGGATGTAGCAGACGTTCTCGGGGCCGGCCTCCTTGCGGTACTGACGGATGGCCTCGACAAACGGTTGGGACTCGATGTCGCCGATCGTGCCGCCCAGCTCGGTGATGACTACATCGGAGCCGGTCTGCTCCTCGATGCGGCGGAACTTGTCCTTAATGGCATTGGTGACGTGGGGAATCACCTGCACGGTACCGCCCAAAAAGTCGCCGCGACGCTCGCGGGCGATTAGGCTTTTGTAGATGGCACCGGTCGTAAAGTTGGAATCGCGGGTCAGGTTCTCATCAATAAAGCGCTCGTAATGACCCAGGTCCAGGTCGGACTCGTAACCATCCTCGGTAACGAAGACCTCACCATGCTGGAACGGGCTCATGGTACCGGGGTCGACGTTCAGATACGGGTCGGCCTTCTGCATCGTTACTTTGTAGCCACGCGACTTGAGCAGACGGCCCAGCGAGGCCGCGGTGATACCCTTGCCCAGGGACGAAACCACGCCACCGGTTACGAACACATGCTTGGTCATATTGAGTTACCTGCGCTTCCCGTAGAAGTTGTTTATCCACATCTTACGGGTCTTCATTGTAATACTCGCGCCGCGGACCGTTCGCATTTTTTCTCGCGTGCGATTGCATTTCTCAATCTTGAAACAAAACGCCGCCCGGTTTCCCAGGCGGCGTCGCTATGGCAAGGGTTACATGCTGCTATCGATCAGCAACCGCGTCCTCAAGCATTTCTTGAACGAGCATGCCGGTACGGACGCCCTCAAGATACCATTCGCCACGTTCGGTGAGGCAAATGCCATTTGCAAGCTGACCGCCGTCGTCGCTATAACGCGAGACGACATCAATCATGCCTTCGGAATCCAAGCGATCGATTGCGGCGCGGGCACGATACGGCGAAACCCCCACGCGCTCGGCAAGCGTTTTGCGCGAGAAACCATACGGCCCGCCATTGTCTTCGGTTTGCTGGTCGATCTCCATCAACACCAGCACCTCGACACGCTTCATATCGTTGACACTCGCACGACCCTTGCCCGCCATAGCAGCCTCCTCAAACCGAGCACGAGCATCTAACGCGCCGTGCGCGACCGACACACCTCACGATGGCAGGTAATATCCATCATGCGGCATCCCGCTAAGGATGAAACAGTTACGGTTATTGTATACCGCTCAAATTGTTTCTAGGCAGGTAAACAGCTATTTTTCGCCGAAATAGGCGCTTTATTGATCAAAAAGCCGTACCGGGCGCTAACCCGATACGGCCAAAATGCAATGCAATTACCGCGGTGCTTCAAACTTAGCGATGGAAGAAACCGCGGCGCTCAAACTTGGGCTCGCAGCACACGTTGATACCCAGTTTGCGCAGTACCGTCTCGTCCGTCGGCGAGATGATCACGCTAAAGAAGGCATCGCAACCGCGCAGCTGCTCCAGGCCCGAAAGGACGCGGGCCGCCGTCTCGCTCGTTGCCGAGGTGATCGAGAGCGCCATAAGCGTCTCGTCGGTGTGCAGGCGCGGGTTCTTGCTACCCAGGAAATGCGTCTTGAGCTTGCTGATGGGCTCGATCGCTTCATCGCTAATGACCTCGAGCTCAAGGTCGACGCCCGAGACATGCTTAAGTGCATTCATGATGAGCGAGCTCGCAGCGCCCAGGCGCGTGGAAGTCTTGCCGGTCACCACGGAGCCATCGGGCATAACCATGGCACCCACGGGACCACCCGTCAGCTGCTCCCTGGTGAGGGCCGCCGAGCGCGCCGGTGAGTAGTTCTTATCGATGCTGGCTTTCTTCATAATGATCTTGAGACGGTCGACTTGCTCATCGCCCACGCCGGTACGGCGCACATTTTCGACCGCGGTAAAGTAGCGGCGGACGATCTCCATCTTGGAAGCGTCGCGGCAGGCATCGTCATCGGTGATGGCAAAGCCGACCATATTGACGCCCATGTCCGTAGGGCTCTGGTAGGGGCTCTTGCCCAGGATCTTTTCCATCAGGGCACGGACTACCGGGAAGGCCTCGACGTCGCGGTTGTAGTTGACCGTGGTCTTGTTGTAGGCCTCAAGGTGGAACGAATCGATGATATTGGCATCGTCGAGGTCAGCCGTGGCGGCCTCGTAGGCAATATTGACCGGATGCGTCAGAGGAAGATTCCAGACCGGGAAGGTCTCAAACTTGGCATAGCCGGCGGCGGTACCGTGCTTATGCTCGTGATACAGCTGCGAGAGGCAAGTGGCGAGCTTGCCCGAGCCGGGGCCGGGTGCCGTCACGACAACGAGCGGACGCGTGGTCTCGACAAACTCGTTCTTGCCGTAGCCATCGTCGGACACGATCAGATCGACATCGTGCGGATACCCCTCGATGGGATAGTGCAGCTTGGCGGGAATACCGAGCGCGTTCAGGCGGTTGCGGAACACATCGGCAGCGGGCTGGCCGGCGTACTGGGTGATGACCACAGCCGCGACAGCAAAGCCGTTGCCGCGGAACAGGTCAACCAGGCGCAGCACATCCTCGTCATAGGTAATGCCCTGTCTCTTATACACATCTGACGCTG
>UQSC01000126.1 GCA_900543615.1 uncultured Collinsella sp.
TGGAGAAGAAGCGCAAGTTCGTCTGCGTGGATACCAACGATATCCCCGAGATCGCCGTGGTCGATCCCGATATGATGTCCTCCATGCCCAAGGGCCTGACCGCCGCCACCGGCATGGACGCTCTGACCCACGCCATCGAGGGCTACACCACCAAGGGTGCTTGGGAGCTCTCTGACATGTTCCACTTTGAGGCTATTAAGCTGATCAGCGAGAACCTGCGTGACTCCGTCGCCGAGGCCAAGTCCGGCCAGCCCGGCTCCGGCCGCGAGGGCATGGCCCTTGGCCAGTATGTTGCCGGCATGGGCTTCTCCAACGTTGGCCTGGGCATCGACCACGCAATGGCTCACACCCTGTCTGCTCACTACGACACCCCGCACGGCGTCGCTTGCGCCATGCTGCTGCCGATTGCCATGGAATTCAACAAGCCGGTTTGCGCCGAGCGCCTGGCCAAGGTCGCCGTTGCCATGGGCGTTGACACCACGGGCATGAGCACCGACGAGGCCGCCGACGCCGCTATCGCCGCCGTCAAGCAGCTTTCCGCCGACGTGAACATCCCGCACGTCTGCGAGGCCATGAAGGCCGACGAGATCGAGGTCCTGGCCAAGGACGCCATGGCCGACGCCTGCTTCCCGGGTAACCCGCGCGAGGCGACGCTCGATGACGTCATCGAGCTCTTCAAGAAGATCTGCCCGGCTGCCTAATTTGGTTCGGCGGGCCCCTGCCCGTTAGCCCCACAATCGTCCTCGGACATGTCGGAAGCCCCCGCTGCGCACTTCGTGCGGCGGGGGCTTCCTCCGTCCTGCGGGAAGATTGTGGGGCTAACGGGCAGGGGCCCGCCGGCTCGTTATCGTGGCGGGCGCAGTTCTGAGGAGCTCAATGGGTTATCTCGCTAAGTAAAAAGATGGTTCGCGGTGGTATTGTTGCTGTGGGTTTAATTCGATATGAAAGGGTGACTTTGGTGTCCAAGATGGATTCTACGCTCTCCTATATTACTGACCAGCTGAAGGCGCTGACTTCTATTGCTTCGCCGACGGGCTATACCCGCGCGGCGACTGATTATCTGATGGAGACCCTGCGCGATATGGGGTTTGGGCCTGAGCGTTCCAATAAGGGTAACGTGCTCGTTGAGCTTGGTGGTGAGGGTGAGCCGCTCGTGTTGGCGAGCCATGTCGATACCCTGGGCGCTATGGTGCGCTCTATCAAGGACAATGGTCGTCTGCGCCCCACGACGATCGGCGGGCATCAGTGGTCTACGGCCGATGGCGAGAACTGCACCGTCTACACGCGCGACGGCAATGTGTACACGGGTGTGGTCCTCAATACCGAGCCTTCGGCGCATGTGGCCGATGAGCCGGTCAAGACTATCGAGAAGAACATGGAGATCCTGCTCGACGAGAACGTCGACAGCAAGGACGATGTGCTCGAGCTGGGTATTCAGACTGGCGACATCATCGCTATGGACCCTCGCACGACGGTGACGGAGAGTGGCTACATTAAGAGCCGCTTCCTGGACGACAAGCTTTCGGCCGCCATTTTGCTGGGCTTGGCGCGTGCCGTCGCCGCTGGCGAGGTGACGCTTTCGCGTAAGGTTTCGCTGCTCTTTACCGTGTACGAGGAGGTGGGCCACGGCGGCGCCTTCGTGCCGGCCGACACGCGCGAGATGATCAGCGTTGACATGGGCTGCGTGGGCGACGACCTGGGCTGCACCGAGCGCATGGTGTCGATTTGCGCCAAGGATTCGGGTGGTCCGTACAACTACGACCTGGTGACCACGCTGTCCAACATCGCGCGCGAGCTGGAGCTCGATTACGCCATCGATGTGTATCCGCACTACGGCTCGGACGTTGAGGCCACGCTCTCGGCCGGCTACGACATCCGTCACGGCCTGATCGGCCCCGGCGTTTACGCGAGCCACAACTACGAGCGCAGCCACATGGACGGCGTGCGCAACACCTTCGAGCTCGTCCGCGCCTACGTACAGCGCTAGGGGAAGCGGTTCATAGCTTGGCTGACCAATTGCTCTAAGGCCCGATTGCTCGGGCCTTTTTTCGCTTCAGTCTGTTTAGTATTATGCTGTATGTAACTAATTAACTTTACGTTTGGAATACTTAACGAGGTGATGCAGCGTATGGATACATCTGAGTACTTGTCTATGGGTGATGCTGCCCGCCTGTTGGGCGTTACGAAAGCCCGCATATCTCAGCTTGCCGCATCGGGAACGCTCGTGTGCGATATTGTGGGCGGACGGAAGATGGTTGAGTATGATTCTGCGGTCGCTTATCAAAAGGTCCGCAAACGTGGACGCCGTCCTGCGGCCGATGTGGGGCGCAAGTTTACGCTGATGTCCGCCGATTACGAGGTTGCACGTGTTTCGTTTGATCCGACGCGCGAGTTTTCCTTCGAAATCGCCGAGGTCCTCGATGCGCAACGAATGCCGTTTGGCACGTGCTCGAGCTCTTCTCCAACGGTGAATAAACGGGAGCTCAACGTGTGGTGGGGCCATCGGTCGGTGCCTGACGTCCGCCCCGGACTCGTCTCGCGCTATCGTGAACTGGGAATTGCCAGTGGCATCGAGGCTCCGGTTCGGTGCCTGGGTCTCTCGCTTTCGGATTGCTATTGGCTGCGGCCGGCCGATTGCGGCGAACTCAAATGGCAAAACATCAATTACTTTGAGAACGAATTTGAGCGATCGGCGCCCGAAGAGCGTTCGGGTTGGCTGGAAGGCATCGGTCTTAAAAATCCGGATAACACGTCCGAGGGTGAGCTCCCTAAATCGTGGATGATTCGCAACGGCGTTCGCGTTCTGGTCAAGGGATGCGGCATGGACGATCAACGTCCCTTTAACGAGGCGGTTGCAACGGCTCTACATCGTCGCTTGCTGTCAGAGGGTGAGTTTGTTCCTTATGCGGTTGAGCGGATGTTCGATGCCCCTGTGTGTCTGTGCGACGACTTTCTTGACGGCCGCGAGGAATATGTTCCGGCTGTTTACGTTAAGAACGCCCTTGGCGGCCAGCGAGGAAACTCGACGTACGACCGGTACTGCCGCTTCCTTGGTAAGCATGGAGCAGACGAGACTGCCGTGAGAAGGTCTATGTCGCAGATGATTGTTTGCGACGCCCTTTTGGCCAACAGCGATCGCCATTGGCGAAACTTCGGCATCATCCGCAATGTCGATACCTTGGAGATAAGGCATGCACCGCTGTTCGATAGCGGCAACTGTCTATGGTATAACGTGCCAACTGCTGTGCTCGCAGCTGGGGAGTTTGGGTTTGCCGCTAAGCCGTTTGGACCCAATCCTTCCGTCCAGCTGGCGCTTGCGGACTCGCTCGATTGGTTCGACTCATCGCGGCTCAACGGATTTGTTGATGAGGCGATCGAGATTCTTTCGCAGAGCAAGTGGGCCACGGCGGAGGGCCGGCTCGAGTCCATTCGCCGCGGCCTGGAGCGTCGCGTTATCGAGGTGAATGCTGCTGTTGAAGTGCTTCGACACGTGCGGCGATAAGCCCGCGGCTACTTAAGCGCGCCGGTCACGGTGCCGCCGCCGAGGACGATGTCGCCGCGATAGATAACGACGGCCTGGCCGGGGGCGATGGCTCGCTGCGGCTCGTCAAAAGTCAGTAGCATTTGTCCGTCGGCGCCACGTGTAAGGGTCGCTGCCTGGTCCTTTTGACGGTAGCGGTACTTGGCGCCCAGGCGAATGCCACCGGCATCGAGCTCTGCCTCCATGCGGTCGGCAGGGGCGCTCCAGATCCAGTCATTGGCCGTGAGCGCTGCGGCCGTCAGGTCCTCGGCCTCGCCCAGATGCACAATGTTGTTGGCGGCATCGACACCCGTTACGTACACGGGATGCGCCATCGCGACGCCCAGGCCCTTGCGCTGGCCAATGGTGTAGCGCAGCGCGCCGTTGTGGCGCCCGACTACACTGCCGTCGCGCCACACAATGTCGCCCGGTGCGGCGGGATGTCCGCAGCGGCGCTCGATATAGCCCGCGTAGTCGCCGTCCGCGATAAAGCAGATGTCCTCGCTCTCGGCCTTCTTGGCGTTGATGAAGCCCTGCTCGGCGGCAATGCGGCGCACGTCGCGCTCTTTGTCCAGCCCAGCCAGCGGAAAGATCGTGCGTGCCAGACGCTCCTGCGTGAGCGAATACAAAAAGTAGCTTTGGTCCTTCTTGGGGTCCTCGCCACGGTGCAGCCGCCAGGTGCCGTCGGACGCCTGGCTCGTTTTGGCGTAGTGACCTGTGGCGATGTAGTCGCAGCCCATGTCGAGTGCCGCATCGAGCAGCGCGTCAAACTTAATATGGCGGTTGCAGATGATGCACGGATTGGGCGTCAACCCTTCCTGGTAGGCAGTCACGAAGCGCTCGATAACGTTGCGGTCGAAGGTCTGCTGCAGGTCGAGCACATGGTGGGGTATCCCCAGGCGCTCGGCGACAGCCTTTGCATCGGCGATGTCGCGGTCGACCTTACTCATGCCCGTGACGGGATCGGGCGCGGGGCAGGTGAGGCGCATGGTGGCGCCGACGCATTCGTAGCCCTGGCTTTTGAGCAGGTACGCGGTCACGCTGGAATCGACGCCGCCGCTCATGGCGACGAGCACGCGCTTGTTGTGCATGGGGAGGTTCTCCTTGGTGGCATGTGGCCAAAAAAGAAAAGCGGCGCGGGAGGCTGGTTCCGCGCCGCAGACATTGTAGCAAGTTCGGACGTCTCGTGGGACACCCTGATTGGATGGACTCAGACTGCCGGGAGAGAGAGGAGACCGGCTCGTCCGTGGGCTCAACCTATGGGCGACAGGCCCTTAGTCCTGGAAGAGCGCCGTGGACAGGTAGCGCTCGCCGGTGTCGGCGAGCAGCGCCACGATGGTCTTACCCTCGTTCTCGGGGCGCTTGGCCAGCTGCAGCGCGGCCCACACGCTGTCTCTTATACACATCTGACGCTGCCGACGAA
>UQSC01000127.1 GCA_900543615.1 uncultured Collinsella sp.
CTCCATCGCCGGAACCGCCGGCGAATAGGTACGGCTCGTAAGTGCTGCCTCGCCGCCGTTGGCAAAAATCTCGACCATCGTAGTGTCCGAAAGCACGCGCAGGTCGCGAAGCTCGCTGAGCTCGATCGACCTCTGGTCGCGCCCATAGCCTTCGTCACCCATGTCGAGGGTAAGCATCCCGTCTGCATAGCACACAAAGACACCCTTGCGGATTTCGAGCTCGACCATCTTGGCGCCCTCACAGGAAACCACAAGATCAAACAGGCGGCCCGGCTCCTCGACGGTCTCTTCGCCTACAGCACGAACGCAGCCGCCGCGCATCCTCTCAATCTCGTGCGCCGGCTGCTGGCAGAGCTTACCATCGCGCATGCTCAGCTCTCGCGGCACCGTCAACGCGCACTGCCACCCGCGCGCCACCGTCGGGTTTTCTGCCGTCGCATCGGGGCAACCCGACCATCCGATCATCAAACGCCGGCCTGCAGCATCCTCAAAGGACTGCGGAGCATAGAAATCAAAACCGGCATCGACCATCGGGGGCATGCCCTGCCCGACGATTTTAAAGCTCGGCGCCTCCCAATCGGCCTCGATGGGGAACCACACGCACTGATGCGGATTGCGGTAACGCCAACCATCGGCAGGCACACCCTGCGGACAGCAAACGAGAATAAGCTCGCCATCGAGCTCAAACAGATCGGGGCACTCCCACATAAAGCCAAACTTCTCGCCCAACTCAATGCGCGTCGCATAGCTCCAGTCCTCAAGATTGCGCGAGGTATAGACAAGCACGCAGCCACGGTCGTCTTTCGTACGAGCGCCCAGAACCATGTAGTAGATACCATCGTGCTCAAGGATCTTGGGGTCGCGCACGTGCGTACCGATATCGTCGGGGTAATCGACCGGTCCAACAGCTATGCACTTCTCGCCCAATTCGTCGGGATTCTCGGCAACCATATGAATCTGGTTTTGCTCACGGCCCGTCAACACGTAGTCGTAATCATCGCGGTCAAAATGCTTGACGTTGCCGGTATAGAAGTAGTGAATCTTGCCATCGCGTACAAAGGCAGAACCAGAATACGCTCCGTTCGAATCCAAATCGGAATCGGGGAACAGCGCGGGGCCGTGATTCTCGTACGTCACAAAATCCTTTGTCGTCAGATGGTTCCAAAGCACTGGACCGCCATGCGCAGCATCGAACGGATCGTATTGATGATAGATGTGATACGTATCACCAATCTGAACCAAACCGTTGGGGTCGTTGAGCCAGCCAAGCTCAGGCTCCACATGGAACAGGAGCCTATCGGGGTCGGACGCGATGCGACCCGCCGTCTCATCCTGTCCGGCACGCCACTGCTCATAGTCCGCGCGTGTCACCTTATTTTTTTGATTAAACATCGCCGTTGACTTTCTCGTCTATGGGGAAGGACGCTCGACTCGCACGAGCCGAGCGCCCTTCCTCAAATGGACTTATCCGCACATTACGCTGAACGGCTCAACTAGAAGCTGACATCGAAGCCAGCACCAGCGCCCTCTTCATCGGTGGTCGGAACGCCCTTTGCCTTGTTGTAGGCAAAGATCAAGACGATCGGCACGATAAAGGCGATGAGATTGCCAGCCACATACCACACGAGAGTCTCGGGCGTAACGATGAGCAGGCCAAGCACACCGGTCAGACCCTGACCGATAGCGCGCACCTCAAAGAGCTTGACGAAGGCACCGCCGCAGCCTGCACCGATGCATGCGCAGATGAACGGGATGATCGAGTAGCGCATGTTTGCAGCAAAGATAGCGGGCTCGGAGATTCCGACCAGCGTCGGGATAAAGGACGACATGCAGATGTTGCGCTCTTTGGAGTGCTTCTTGTGAATGAGGTACATACCGATGGCGCCGCCGCCCTGGGCGATGATGGAAACCGACCAGATGGCCTGGATGTAGTTGAAGCCGGTCGTGGCAACGAGGTTGGCCTCGATACCCTGGATGAACTGATGCGTACCGGTAACGACGAGCGGCTGCAGGAACGCGGCGAAGACAAAGGCACCAAAGACACCCATCCTGTTGTACAGGATATCGATTACACCGGCGAGGACGTCACCGATCAGGTTACCGAGCGGGCCGAACACGGTGAACAGGGCGACGTTAGCAAGAATCAGGGTAACGGTCGGGACAAAGACGAACGAAACGACCTCGGGGATGTACTTCTGGGCAATCTTTTCGACCTTGGCCATAAACCAGGCGGTCAGAATTGCAGGGAACACGCCGCCCTGGAAAGCAACCATGGGAATGGAGAGCGGACCAAAGTTCCAGTACTCAGCACCCGTCGGGTCCATAACGAACGTGTTGCGGTTCATAAGGCTCGGGTGAACCATGACGATACCGACGAGGATGCCCAGGATCGGGTTACCGCCAAAACGCTTGACTGCGCTGTACATAACCAGGACAGGCAGGTAGTCAAACGTGGTGGCAATAATGGCAAAGAAGCTTGCGAGGTTCTTGAGGAACTCGCTGTGGTCGGCGAGGCTGCCCTCCATGCCAAAGAGGCCGTTGGCAACGATCAGCGACTTAAGGCCGATGATGATTGCAGCGCCGACGAAGGCGGGAATGATGGGGATAAAGATGTCCGAGAATACCTTGAGGACCGAGAAGAACTTGCCCTTCTTGTCCGCCTCGGCGCCCTTGACCTCGGAAGCGCTGATCTCCTTAACGCCCGTCAGAGCCATAAACTCATCGTAAACCTTGTTGACGGTACCGGTACCGAAGATGATCATGAGCTGGCCGCTGTTGTACAGCACGCCCTTGACGCCATCGATGTTCTCGAGCTCGGCCTTGTTGTATTTGCTCGTATCCTTGAGCACCAGACGCAGACGGGTCACGCAATGCGTGGCGCCCTCGATGTTCTCCAGTCCGCCGACGTTGTCGACGACTTGCTGGGACACTGCCTTGTAGTCCATGTTCCTCTCCATTCCTTTTCTAAATCATAAAACGGTTCGTTGCCGCTACAGAGACGCGATCGTTGCGTTTGCGCACTTGAGCGCACCGTCGGTGACGGTAAGCGCCACACCCTGGCCCTGCTTGTTGCAGAAGCGAGCGTTGAGCGCAACGTCATCGACAAAGATGGTCGCGATGTCGTCGTCGACGACCAGACGCACATGGTGAGTGCCCTCGCCCTTAAAGAACAACGGACGCTCGAGGCCCATGTTGTTGACCTGGAACCACGGGTACTGGGGAGCCGGCGTGAACTCGAGCTTGCCCTCGCGCAGGTTGGCGCGGAACTCATAGGCAAGACCGGTCTCGGCGTCCTCGGCGAACTTGACCGAGAAGCCGGCAGCGTTACCGCCGAGCTCAATGTCGGCATCGAGCAAGTAGGTGGAGCCGGCATCTGCGGCGAGCACCTGCTCGACCTTGCCCGACTCGCAGGAAAGCTCAAAGGTCTCGACTGCCTTAGCCTCGCCAAAGGCGCCAAGCATGCTGTCGGGGAGCTTGGTGCCGAGCGTTCCGTCGGCACGCTGAACGATCTCGAGGGGCATAAAGGTGCCACCCCATAGGTAAGAGCTGGGGTCGCCGCCCTCGTCACGCGTAGGAACCCAACCAAAGAGAACGCGACGCTCGCCATCGAATGCGGTGCGAGCGGCGTAGTACGCGCGGCCGTCGAAGGAGTCGTCAGCGGGGGTAATCCAAGGACCGTTGATGGACTTGGACATGCGGTAACGGGTCTTGTTGCCGTCGCTGTACTCGGAAAAGACGAGGTACCACCAGTCGCCCATCTTAAAGAGATCAGGCATCTCAAACATGGTGTACAGGCCCGGGTTCCACCAGTCGCCCTGGAACTCCCAGTTGGTCAGATCCTTGGAGGTGAACTTGACCAGGCGGCCGGTCATCAGACGCTTGTCCTCGCCCACACGCGTGCCGAGGATGAGCATGTACTCTTCGTTCTCCTCATCCCAAAGCACAAAGGGATCGCGCCAGTTGCGGTCATCGTAACCCTCCTGGGGCGGAAGCAGCGTCTCGGCGATGTTCTTCTCCCACTTGACGGCGTCGTCGCTCGTTGCGTGAAGAAGAACCTGCTTCATCAAACGTGCGCGGACCTTATCGCGATTGCAACCAGTGTAGAGCGCATGGTACTTGTCGCCCACCTTAAACACCGTGCCGGCATAAATGTACTGGTCGACTTCCTCGTCGCCGCCGCGCTCAAGGCTCTCGCCAAAGTCCTTGTAGTTGACGAAATCCTTGGTCGTAGCGAGTGCCCAGCCAAACGGCTCTCCGAAAGGTTCGGGGTTACGCGTGTCACGCTGATGATAGAGATAGAACGTGCCGTCCTCGCCGTACGGCATGATGTCGCCTACCCAAATTCCCTCAGGCTGGTAATACACCTTGTGCATCCGAGACTTCCTTTCCACGACATACTAACTCGGTACAATGGCAAGATATGTCAATCGTTTTCATATGTCAAACGTTTTCACACCAATACGTCTTTTCGCAGTTCCAGTCGTCGGCAAACGGTTGACATATGCCGGTGAACGGTCATCAGAGGCGTTTGAGGAATTCTTTTGGCACGGGATGAACTACGCGGTTTTGCCCTCAATGAGTTCAACGGGGAGCTTGATATTCGATTCGGGATTATCGCCGTTAATAAGAGCGATGATGGATTGCGCCGCGAGCTCTCCGATGCGATCGATATCTTGACGTACGGTTGTTAAGTCAGGCATAAACGTCATAGTTCGGCGGGCACCATCCGCGCCCACGACCTTAATATCGTCTGGAGCGCTCAAGCCGCGCTGCTTCATCACGTTGAGACAGATGGCCGCCATCGTATCGTCTCCCGCAAAGATGCCGTCAATATCGGGGTTCTCATCGAGGATCTTCGCAACGACCGC
>UQSC01000128.1 GCA_900543615.1 uncultured Collinsella sp.
GCTCGGAGATGTGTATAAGAGACAGCTTCCAGATCAACCCCGGCGAGCGCTTCGCGCTCGTGGGACCCAACGGCGCTGGCAAAACCACCATGCTCAAGATCATCATGGGCATCGACAGCCCAGACGCTGGCCAGGTCCAGTACGCAAAGGACTGCCAGGTGGGCTACCTCGAGCAGGAAACCAACCTGGAGCAAAAGGACACCACCATCCTCGCCGAGGTCATGGCCGCCGCCAAGGAAATCCGCCGCATGGGCGAGCGCGCCAACGAGCTGCAGGCCCAGATCACCGAGCTCTCCGAGCAGGGCAAGGACGTCGACGCACTCCTCAACGAGTACGGCCAAGTCCAGGACCGCTTTGAGCATCTGGGCGGCTACGAGCTCGAGAGCAACGCCCGCAAAATCCTATCCGGCCTGGGCTTTAAGGTCACCGACTTTGAGCGCCCGTGCTCCGAGTTTTCGGGCGGCTGGCAGATGCGCATCGCGCTCGCCAAGCTCTTCCTGCGCCACCCCGACCTGCTGCTGCTGGACGAGCCCACCAACCACTTGGACCTCGAAAGCGTCCAGTGGCTGCGCGGCTTTATCGCCAACTACGACGGCGCCGTCCTCATCGTCAGCCACGACCGCGCCTTCATGGACGCCTGCGTCGACCATGTCGCCGCACTCGAAAACCGTCGCGTGACCACCTACACCGGCAACTACAGCAGCTACCTTAAGCAGCGCGAGGACAACCTGGAGCAAATGCGCGCCAAGCGCGCCGCCCAGGAGCGCGACATCGCCCACATGCAGGTCTTCGTCGATAAGTTCCGCTACAAGCCCACCAAGGCCGCCCAGGCCCAGGAGCGCATCCGCAAGATCGAGCAGATCAAAAAGGAGCTTGTCATCCTGCCCGAGGGTCACAAGCACATCGACTTTAAGTTCCCCGAAGCACCGCGCTCCGGCGACATGGTCGTAGGGCTCGAGGGCGTGTCCAAGTCCTACGGCGACAAGCACATCTACAGTGACATCGACCTCAAGCTCTACCGCGGCGAGCATGTTGCGCTCGTCGGCCCCAACGGCGCCGGCAAGTCCACGCTCATGAAGATCCTCGCCGGCCTGGAGCCGCCCACCACCGGCACCCGCGACCTGGGCACCAACGTGGGCGTCGCCTACTACGCCCAGCACGCGCTCGAGGGCATGACCGAGTCCAATACCGTCCTCCAAGAGATCGACACCGTCACGCCCAAATGGACCGTGCCGCAGCAGCGCAGCCTGCTGGGTGCCTTCCTGTTTAGCGACAACGATTCCATCGAGAAGCAGGTACGCGTCCTCTCCGGCGGCGAAAAGGCGCGTCTGGCCCTGGCAAAGATGCTCGTGGCCCCCGAGGCGCTCCTGTGCCTGGACGAGCCCACCAACCACCTAGACATCGACTCGGTGGACATGCTCGAGAACGCCCTGCAAACCTTCCCCGGCACCATCGTGCTGATCAGCCACGACGAGCACCTGGTACGCGCCGTTGCCAACCGCGTGATCGACATCCGCGATGGCAAGGTCACGGTCTACGACGGCGACTACGACTACTACCTCTACAAGCGCGAGGACCTCGCGGCCCGCGCCGCCGCCGAGGCGTCCACGGAGAGCGCACCGGCCGCGGCCAAGTCCGCTAAGGTCACCGCGGCCCAGCCCGATGCGCCCGCCGCCGCTTCCAAGCCTGCCGAGGGCAAAAAGACCAAGGAGCAAAAGCGTGCCGAGGCCCAGGCCCGCGCCGCGCTCAACAAAAAGCTCAAGGGCGTGCGCAACCAGCTCAAGAAGATCGAGGCGGAGCTCGACAAAAAGCGCGCCCGCTATGACGAGCTTATGGAATTGATGGCCAGCGAAGAGCTTTATGCCGATCAGGATAAGTTCAACGCCGCGCTGGGGGAATATAACGGCCTTAAGCAAGAGCTACCCAAGCTCGAGGACGAATGGCTCGAGCTTTCCACCCAGATCGAAGAGGAGACTGCGCGTGAACTCTCGTAAGGCCGCTGCCGTGGCGATGAGCATCATCGCCATCGCCTGTCGCATCTGCGGCATTTTTATGAGCGCGATGACCGTACTGCTGTGCTTTAGCGGCCTCACCGCCAAGCTGCAGATCGTTGGCTTTGTCGTTGAGCTTTCGCGCGCGCTGCCGAGCGCCATCGCTGGCTACGGCGTCATCACGTCGCCCTTTGGTGGCGTGTTCCGCCTGGATTACGCCATCGTCGCCGTCATCCTGTTTGCGGCCGACTACCTGCTCACGCGCGCCTCGCGCCGCGTCCGCTAGGGGAGCGCCATGTCCAGCAGCTACCTCATGAACCTGCTCGCCAGCGCCGTCGCCGTCATCGTGGGCATCGTGATCCACGAGAGCGCGCACGCCGCCGCGGCCTGGGCACTCGGCGATAAGACGGCCCGTTCGCGCGGACGCGTCTCGCTCAACCCGCTCAACCACATCGACCCGTTTGGCACCATCATCCTGCCGCTGCTCATGCTTGCCGCCGGCGGCCCGGTGTTCGCCTTCGCTAAACCAGTGCCCGTGTACCTCAACAACCTCAAGCACCCCAAGCGTGACGAGGTTCTGGTGAGCGCGGCCGGCCCCGCGTCGAACATCGCACTCGCGTGCCTCGCGGCCGCCCTCATGCAAGTAACGTACGGCAACCTCTATACCAGTATCTCCTTTGCCCTGGCGTCACAGATCATGAACTTCGGCGCCACTTTTATCGTGGTCAACCTGTCGCTCGCGTTCTTTAACCTCATCCCGATCCCACCGCTCGACGGCTCGTCGATCATCGTGCCCTTCCTCAAGGGCAAAGCGCTCAACAACTATTACCGCCTGCAGCAATACGCTATGCCCATACTCATCCTGGTTCTATACCTGCTGCCTATGTGGACCGGCATCGATGTAATCGGCCGCTATTTCGACGTTACCGTGTATCCGCTTGCTGAGCAGCTGCTCAACTTCGCAATCGCCGGCATCTAAGGTAAACTTACAGGTTGACCGTGCAAAGCGGTCGTAACATGCACCCAAACCGCGCCGCGAAGGCGCCGTCAAAGGAGGTCGAATATGTCGTATCGCGTGTCGACGCAGGTCTACAGCGGACCGTTCGACCTGCTGCTGCAGCTGGTAACCCGCCAAAAAGTTGATATCGGCGCCATCTCGATCAGCGAGGTGGCCGAGCAATACCTGGCCGAGGCCGAGCGCATCGAAGCGCTGGACCTGGACGTGGCGAGCGACTTTTTGCTGGTCGCGGCAACCCTTTTGGACATCAAGGCTGCCTCTCTGGTGCCGCAGGAGGCCCCGCGCAAAGTCGATGACGACGATGACGAGTTCGACGAAGACCTCGAGGAGCTCAGCACGCTTGACGGCGACGCGCTGCGTGAGGTCCTGATCCAGCGCCTGATTGCCTACAAGCAGTTTAAAGGCGCGGCTGCAGCCCTCGGTGCCCGCATGCAGGCCGAAAGCCGCATGCATCCGCGCGTGGCCGGCCCCGACCCCGAGTTTTTAGGCCTTATGCCCGACTACCTGGCCGGCATTACCCTGCGCGGCCTCGCCGTCATCTGCGCCGACCTGGACGGCAAGCGCCAGACCTTCCTGCTGGAGGCCGAGCACGTGGCGCCGCATCGCGTGCCGCTCGACCTGACCGTGGCCTCCGTCGACCGCTTTACCATGGCGCACCAAACCTGCACTTTCCGCGAGCTGCTGGACGGCGACGCCACGACCGAACAACTCGTCGTCACCTTCCTTGCCATGTTGGAGCTTGCCAAGCGCGGCTCGCTCACGCTGAGCCAGGACGAGATCTTTGGAACCATCCGCATCAACCGCGTCGAGGGCGCCGAGGCCTACGTGCCCGGCGAGGGCCCCGAGCTCACCGAATAGGAGCCGCAACCATGTCAACCCTTTCCACGCTGGAGGCAAACAGCCTCAAAGGCGCCCTCGAGGCGCTGCTGCTGGTGTCAAGCGACCCAGTGAGTGCGCCCGCGCTGGCCGGCGCACTGGATATCGCCCCCGGCGAGTGCGCGTCGCTGCTCGCCGAGCTCAAGGTTGAGTACGAGGAGGCCAACCGCGGCTTTCAGCTGCGCGAGGTCGCCGGCGGCTGGCGCCTCTTTACACACCCCGCCTACCACGACGTGGTCGAGGCCTACGTGCTGAGCTGGGACACGCAAAAACTGTCGCAGGCAGCGCTCGAGACTCTGGCCGTTATCGCCTACCACCAGCCCGTCACGCGCGAGGTGGTCAAGGGCATCCGTGGCGTCAATTCCGACGGCGTCATTGCGTCGCTCGTGGACAAGGGTCTGGTGCGCGAGCTCGGCCGCGATCCCCAGCGCGGTCAAGCCATCATCTACGGCACGACCAACGCCTTCTTGGAAAAATTCGGCCTGCGCTCCACGCGCGACCTGCCCGACCTGGAACAGTTTGCCCCCGACGAGCAGTCGCGTCAGTTTATCCGCGAGCGTCTGAGCGGCCGCAGTATTCAGTCAACGCTCGAGGAACAGGCCGATGACCTGGACGAAGAGCGCGAACTGCTCGATACCGATGTTGAAGATGTTGAGGCAGTCGAGGACTTGGAGACCCTAGTCGTCGACGAGACCTCGGAGGATTTGCATGACGAGGACTAACGAAGTAGGGGAGACGCGCGCCATGGGCAACGCAGTACCCGCAACCGGCGCCCAGCCCGTCTACCCGCACACCATGCGCCTGCAGCGCTTTTTGGCGCGCGCGGGCGTGGCGAGCCGCCGCGGCTCGGAGGACCTGATGACTGCCGGACGCGTGACCGTCAACGGCCAGGTCGCGACCGAACTGGGCACCAAGGTCGACGTCGACCTTGGTGCCCAGTTCGGTCGC
>UQSC01000129.1 GCA_900543615.1 uncultured Collinsella sp.
ACAGGAGGCCACTTAATGTGGCCTCCGTCGTGAGCAGGACTGTAGAGCAGGAAACCTAAGCCGGTGTCCCCGCCCTCCCGGGGCCGAACGCCCTAGTTGTTGAGCATGCGATCGAAGCTTCCCGAGTCGCCATCCCGATAGTCGGCGGTCATCAGGATCTCCTGCGGAATACGCCCGCCCTCGCGCAGCACGTTGCGGAACTGCACGCGCGTAACCATGGGCAGATCCTTAATCGTCGCCGCCAGGTTCTGCGGCACGCCCTGGTTGGCAGCAGCGGGCTCGCACGCGCCGCCGGCCTTCACGCGACGCCTATGCTCGGCGAGCATGGCGCGGTACATGCCGGCATGCAGGCGAATCTCAACCACATTGGCATTGCGAGTCTGCTCGACGATACGCGCGCCCTCGCGGTCGATATCGCCCACGTAGTAGACGTAGTTAAAGCGATAGCCAATCTCGGCCAGATAATCGTCCAGGGCATGCGAGACGCTCGCCTTGCATCCGCCGCCAAAAATCACGCCGCCCACTTTGATGCCAAAGAGCTTGGCATGCTTGCGGCCACGCAGCAGCTTGACGATCTCGTCGTAGGTGTCCAGGTTCTCGACCATAATGAACGGCTTGTCGGCTCCCAGCGTAAAAAAGCCCGTAAAGTGCACGGGGCGATTGGGGGCGACCTTGATCGCCTGCATGCTGATGCCCTTTTCGGTCATACGCCTGATCAGGCGCTCACCGTGCTTGCCGTCAAAAGCCTTCTCGTCGTTAAAGATCTGGTAGGCACGCTGGCGGCGCGAGGCAACCGGCGTATCGGCACCTCGGTTCTGCTCGATCCAAGCCTGGATGATTGCGATTTCCTCGGCAATCTTGCGGTTGGACATCTCGTTGTGCTGAGTGCGCTGCGGAGCCTTTTTGCCGTCCTTGCCCTCGACCTTTACGATCTGTGTCTGCTGCTCCTTGATCTTGGAGAGCGCCATAGGCGTGGGGACAACCTTGAGCAGCTGCCTGCCTAAAACGCGGGCAAGGGCAAACGCCGAGACCTCGCCGTGGACGGACGACTTGGGCTGCTGGGCAGCAGTATCTGCTGCGGCAGACTCCGGCTTCTTCTGAGACTTGCGCTTAGAATCGCCCTGGGAATTGCGCTCGTGCTTCGGCATAGACGCCTGCTTCTGCGGACGATCGAACTTGCTCTCCTTCGCCGGCTGGCGCTTAGGCTGCCCCGAAGAAACCTCGGCCTTCGCATCCTCGTTCTGCGGCGTGGTCTTCTCGGTTGCAGTCTCGGCATGGGAACTGCGGCCCCCACGATGGCGACGGCGGCGAGGCTTGCTCGACGCGCCCTGCTCCGCCTGCTCATCAGTAGGTTGCTGGCCCTTGGCCTCGGCATCAACCTCAAGCTGCGGCTCAGCAGGCTTCTGTTCGCGAGCCGCCGGCTCAACGACCTTCTCGGCCTTCTCGGCCTGAGTGGTCGAAGCCGGCTCGCTCTTCTCCTGACGCCTTACGGGATACGCGCACCCCGCAAAACCACGTCCGGGACGGCATGAACCCGGAGCCTTCTTGACCGGTTCATCGGACGCGTCAGCAGTCTCGACGGAATCCTGGACCTCGCATGCAATACCTCGCTGCTCGGCCTTAAAGTGGGCACCGCGGCGACGCTTGGGCTCTTGGATCTCAGCATGTTCTTGAGTGCGAGTCGGCTCCTGCATCCCGACGGGCTTTTCCTCGACGGCCTCAGCATCCGTCTCACCCTTTTGAGCAACGGCACGACGGAAGCGCTCCTGCTGGGCGCGGCGCTGCGCATCGCGCTTGCCGCCCCCGCCAAAACCGCCGCGTCCTGCCTTGGCCGTAAAGGCACGCACGACGTTCTCATCGAGCAACTCATCGGTATCGACATGCTCACGCGGAGCAGCTTCTTCCACAGCAGGCACGTCAGCGGAATCCTCGACGACAAAATCTTCGACGGACTCGGCAGGCTGCTCCTGGACATCGCGGATCTCGGCATTGATGGTATAGAACGCCGGGCGCCCGTTAATGCCGCTACCCTCGATCTTGGTCACGATCTTTGCCGCGATAAGCTCATCGCGCATCGCCTTGGTGTCACATTCCTTATCGACGGAGCGGAAAATCTGCGCCAGCGCGCTCGACTTGATCTTGAGCGCCTTGCGGCAAAGCAGGTCGTAGGCAACCAGCTTGGCACGCTCAGCAGAAAGCGATGTCTGGCTGCTCAGACGCTCAGCCAGGGCATCGACATTATTTTGGTTATCGGAATATACCGTCTTGGCCACGGGGCCCCTTTCATATGTACACATATACGTCTATATGGTACAACGCGCGCCCTTATCCACGCAAAACATCTGCGAGAACACTCGAGCGTCACCCGCTTTTGCATGAAAAAAGACCGAGCCCGCGAAGTCGCGGACCCGGTCTTTCCGAGTCAAATGGATGGGAGATTCAACCCGTCCGACCGACTAGGCCTTGGCGACCTCGGCGTCGGCAGGAGCCTCAGCGGCAGCGGCGCGACCGTACTCGGCCTTGCCCATATCGGACCACTCGGGCTCCTCATCAGGCATGGAGCCAGCCTCCTTGCCGAAGAACTCCTTGAGGCAGTTGACGGCAACGATGAGGCCCAGGACCATCAGCAGGACGGCAAAGACGAGCTGCAGGCCCTTGGTGGCGGCGACGGAGACGGCGGCCGTGGTGGCGGTAGCCGGGATGGTACCGAAGAAACCGTAGGCCTGGACGGCGGTCATGCAGCCCATGGCGCTCTGGACCAGCGAGGTGAAGGTGCAGCAGAGCAGGAAGACGACGGGCACGTAGAGCATCCAGCCCTTGCGGCCGGTGCACTTGCAGAACACGGCGAGGGTGATCATGGTCATGCCGCCGAGCAGCTGGTTGGAAGCACCAAAGAGCGGCCAGATGTTGGCATAGCCACCAAAAGCGAGAGCGAGACCGGGAAGCAGGGTAACGACCGTGGCGAACCAGGGGTTGCCGAGGACCTTCATGTAGCCGGCCTTGGACTCGATGGCCAGGGCGTCGTTGGTCTGGGCAAAGAACTCGGAGAACGAAGTGCGGGCGATGCGGGCGACGGCGTCGAGCGAGGTCAGGGCCAGAGCGGAGACGTTCATGGTCATAAAGACGGTAGCAAGCGTGCCGTCAACACCGAAGGCCTGCATACCGCGGGAGATGCCAGCGGCGAAGATCTGGAACGGGGTGGAAGCGACACCGGCGTTGAGGGCGCCGGTACCGGCGGTGTTCATGTCGGAGAACATGATGCCGGCGACGATGATGGCAAGGATGCCGACGAAGGACTCGACGATCATGGCGCCGTAACCGACCTTGACGGCGTCCTGCTCCTTCTCGACCTGCTTAGAAGAGGTGCCGGAAGAAACGAGGCTGTGGAAACCGGAGAGAGCACCGCAAGCGACGGAGACGAACAGGACCGGGAACATCATGCCGGAGGCAGTGGAGAAGCCGGTGAAGACCGGAGCGGTGATAGTGGCCTGACCGTTGACGCCCAGGACGACGATGCCGAGGACAGCGCAGACGATCATGACAATCATCATGATGGAAGTGAGGTAGTCACGCGGGGTCTTGAGCAT
Organism: uncultured Collinsella sp.; assembly: GCA_900543615.1. Classification (GTDB taxonomy): domain Bacteria; phylum Actinomycetota; class Coriobacteriia; order Coriobacteriales; family Coriobacteriaceae; genus Collinsella. Next base: position 3,588 of record UQSC01000129.1, read on the forward strand.
CTGGATGGGCATAGCGCCAGCAAAGACCAGGTAGACCATGACGACGGCGAACCACTGGAACTTATCCAGGTAGACCGGGAACTGCATACCGACGGCGAACATGAGAACCATGAGGACCACGCCGGTGACGAACTCGGCAGCGCCGGTGAGGTTGAACTTCTTCTGGGCCCAACCAAAGGCGATAGCGACGAAGGTGAACAGGATGGAGATGGTACCAGCGCAGCCGGCGGCATAGGACTTGGTGAAGTCGATGGCACCGGTAGCAGCACCAGAAGCGTCAACGGCCGGGGTGAACATGAACGTCTTGCAGACCATGTCGGTGAAAGCGGCGATGACGATGATGCAGAACAGCCAGCAGAACAGCAGGAACAGGCGACGGCCGGTCTTGCCGATGTACTTCTCGATGAGCTGAGCCAGGGACTTGCCGTTGTTCTTCATCGAGGCGTACAGAGCGCCAAAGTCATGGACGGCGCCAAAGAAGATGCCGCCGACGAGGACCCAGAGCACGACGGGAAGCCAGCCGAAGGCCATGGCGACGATCGTACCCGTAACAGGGCCAGCACCGCAGATCGAGCTGAACTGGTGCGAGAACGCGGTGAAGGCGGAGACGGGCGAGAAGCTCTTGCCGTCCTTCATGCGCTTGGCCGGCGTGAGGGCCTCTTTGTCAACGCCCCACTTGTTGGCCAGCCAACGGCCGTAGCCCAGATAGCCGCAGGCGAGCACCGCCGCGGCCACAACCATGAGCAAAACTCCGTTCATTACATTTCCTCCTCTAAAAAGAACTTCCTAGACATAAAAAATGAGGGCCGTCGGTTGCGCTCGACGGCCCTCATCTTTATCAGCCGCCCGTTATCGTACGGGCTAGCTGTATGTGCTAACCCGCATCAGATAATTACTACGCTGATAATGTTTAGCTGATGCGTGAACATGTCTAAGAAATCCTCTTCAATCATGATGTGAACGATCCGTGCGTGTTCACATCCCCCAGTGGTTGAAAAGGAGTATGAAACTTTAGTTACCTAAAGTCAACGCAAATTTGTAATGAATTTTCAACTTTTTTTGATTTCTCGGTATAAAACGCCACTGACCTCGGACTTTACCCCACGACAGTTTTTGCATGAGAGATGCCCCTGAGAGCCGCGGGAGCCGGGCGGCGCATATGAACTTTCCTGCTCTACAGTCCTGCGCAAGACGGAAAGCACATTAAGTGCTTTCCTTTGCGTG
>UQSC01000130.1 GCA_900543615.1 uncultured Collinsella sp.
TACGATATCAGCCTCGGTCTCGTGGGCTCGGAGATGTGTATAAGAGACAGGCATAAGGCCCGGCGGAAAACCGATAGGAGTAAAACATGGATACACTGCTTGAGGCCATTGACGTTTGCGATGTCGATGGCTTTTGCTTTGGCAACTATACGGACAAGGAGGCCGGCACCGGTTGCACCGTAATCGTTGCACCCGAGGGCGCCACCGGCGGTGTTGACGTTCGCGGCGGTGCCCCGGCATCGCGCGAGACCGACCTGCTGCGTCCCGAGAACACCGTGGACAAGGTCCACGCCGTCTGCCTTTCGGGCGGATCGGCCTTTGGTCTGGAGGCCGCAAGCGGCGTCGCCCGCGAGCTCGAGAGCCGCAGCATCGGCCTTCCCGTCGGCCCCACGCAGGTGCCCATCGTGTGCTCCAGCTGCATCTTCGACCTCGCCTTTGGCGACCCCACCGTACGCCCCGACATCGAGGCCGGCATCTCCGCCGTGCGCGAGGCGCTTGACAACACCCCCACCACGCTCGAGCAAGGCAATGTAGGTGCCGGCACCGGTGCCACCGTGGGCAAGCTCATGGGCCCCGCCACCTGCATGAAGGCCGGCCTAGGCGCTGCCGCCGTGGCACTCGGCCCTGTTAAGGTGGGTGCCGTGGTCTCGGTCAACGCCTGCGGCAATGTCGTCGACCCCTTCACCGGTGAATGGGTCGCTGGTATGCGCGCTGCAGCAGATAGCGACCAGATCGTCGACATGGAGCTCGCAGCCTTTGCCGCCGCCGGCTCTATGCAGATGCCGCTCGACCGCACCAACACCACCATCAGCTGCATCGTCACCAACGTTGAGCTCACCAAGGCCCAGGCCACCAAGGTCTCCCAGATGGCCGCAGACGCCTATACGCACGCCATCCGCCCCACGCACACCACGAACGACGGCGACACCATCTACACCCTCGCCAGCGGCAAACTAGACACTCAGACAAGCGCCGCCGTACCCCTAGACCTACTGGGCATGCTCGCCGTAAGGGCCCTACAGACCGCCATCGTAAACGGAGCCAAAACCGCCAAAACCTCCCACGGCATCCCCGGCGCCGCAAAGTAACCTAACCTGACCGGTTGCCCGGTGGGGCTTGGTTATGTTTGCTGCTCTACAGTCCTGGCTCGCACGAAGAGCACATTAAGTGCTCTTCGGCTCGTGCGGAACTCGCGACAAACATAGCCAAGACCCACCGGGCAACCTACTCAACAAGATCCCTTTCAGCCCAGGCCCCTGTGTACCACGCGTCGAAGATCTTCAAATTCAGCTTACTGACATAAAGCGGGACATAGCAGAGGACCCCTGGTCCTTAACTTGATACGAGTTCCGCACGCAAAGGAGGCGCCAGTGGCGCCTCCGTCTTGCGCAGGACTGTTCGAAGTAGCAAGTTAAGGACCAGGGGTCCCCGTTACCCGAGCATTTCTGTGCTAGTTGAATTTGAAGATCTTTGAGGCAAGATGGTATAGGCCGAGTGTGGTTTTGTCTCCGGCCCGTCCACGCAGGTTGGTAAAGAATCCGACCACGCCGTAGCGGGCACGACGATACATGCGCTCGTCGTACTCTTTCAGGTCCTTCCACAGCGTCTTCAGGCGCTCATCGGCACAATCTTCCTCGGAAAGCTTGGTGAGCACCGAGCAAATCGCCATCATCATGGTGAAGTAGCCCATCATGTACGAACGCAGGCGCGAGGACTCAACGTCCTGGTACAGGTGGAACGATTCCATCATGATGCGCGTTACGCGGAACTGTTGACCCAGGCGCTTGACCATCGTGGCCTCATTGACGCTCTGGCCCTCGCGACCGATAAAGTAGCGATAGAGGTCGATGTCGGCGTAGTACATGGTCTTGCAGCGCGGCAGCGGTACGTATGCGTAGATATTATCCACGTAGAACGTGTGTGCCGGCATAGGCAGATTGGACTCGCGCAGCACATCGGTGCGATAGCACAGGCTGTGCATGAGCAGGTTCTGATCGGGACGGAAGTGTCCGATCTGGTCCCAAGAGAAAATCTTTTTGCGCGGCAGGGCAAACTTGTAGCCAATAGCGGTATGCGTGCCCTCGTAAACCTTCTCGTACACGTAGTTCGAGATAAACAGGTCGACGCGCTGGTCGCGCTCCTCAAAGCCACGCAGAATCGACAGCATGGTCGAAAGGGCAGCACCGTCAAGCCAGTCGTCCGAATCAACAACCTTGTAGTAGGTGCCCTGCGCCTCGCGCAGACCCGAAAGGACGGCAATACCGTGACCGCCGTTCTCCTGGTGCACCGCGCGGATGATTCCAGGGTAACGGGCCTCCCACTCGTCGGCCTTGGCGGCCGTCTCGTCCTTGGAGCCGTCGTCCACCACGATAATCTCGATATCGGTGGCGTAATTGCTCCCCTCCAAGATGGAGGTGATGCAATGGTCCATGTCCTTGGCGGCGTTATATGAGGGAATACCGAATGTTATGACTTTATGCATGGCAGGCGATAATCTCATCCGAAAGATCGAGGGCAGAATTGGTCACGGCGTCCATATCGTAGTAACGATACTCGGCCAGACGACCAACCGGGTGGAAGTTCGTCAGGTTCTGGACGCGCTCAAGATAGCGCTCATAGAGCTCACGGTTCTCGGGCTCAAGAATGGCGTAGTACGGCGTCTCGCCCGAGTCGGGCGTATAGGCCTTGGAGTACTCCTTCATGATGGTGGTCTTGCCGGGCAGGACCTGACCGGTCATGTTCTTGAACTCGGTGATGCGCGTATAGTCCTCGCTCGTGGTGTAGTTGACGGTGCCCACGGGCTGGAACTGATCCATATCGAGCGTCTCGAACTTCATGTCGAGCGTACGGTACGGCAGGGCGCCCAGGTCGAGATTGAACAGCTCGTCGAGCGGACCGGTGTAGACGATCTCGCCGCCATAGACCTTGCCGTCGATCTTGACGGTGGTCTCGTCAATCTCGAAGAGGTCACGGGCATCCACGTCGCAGAACACATCAATCAGATCGTGGTCGAGCATGTGCTCGAACAGTGCGGTATAGCCGTCCTGCGGCATGCCCTGGAAGGGAGCTTGCGGGAAGTAGCGGTCATCATCGCCCACAAAGACGGGAACGCGGCCGGTGATCGAGGGATCGATCTGATCGGGCGTCTGGCCCCACTGCTTCATGGTGTAATGCAAAAAGACGTTCTCGTAGACGTAATCGGCGACCTCGGCCAAGTCGAGGTCGTTCTTCTTACGCAGCTCCATAATGGGCACCTTGACATCCTTACCAAAGGTCTCCACGAGCTTCTGATACAGCTCCTCGCCGCGCTCGTCACCAAAGGCGAGCTTGAGACTCGCATGGTTGAAGGGCACGGGCATAAGGGTACCGTTGATGTTGGCGAGCACCTTGTGCTGATAATCCGTCCACTTGGTAAAGCGCGACAGGAAATTGTGAACGCGCTCGTTAAAGGTGTGATAGATATGCGGACCGTACTCGTGGATCAAGATTCCGGCCTCGTCAGTGCAGTCATAGGCATTGCCCGCAATGTGGCTACGGCGCTCCAAAACGGCAACACGATAGCCGATGGTCTCGGCAAGACGGCGGGCGCAAACGGCACCGGCATATCCAGCGCCGACGACAATCATGTCGTACGCGCCGGCGTTAAAGCCTCCAGGCAGGCCTGAGGTAATCTGCATCGATACTCCTTGTCAAAAGCCACGGGCTCGTTAGCTGGGCTTTTCTCGAACATTCTTCGAGACACATTTATCAGAGCGATTATAGCGCTAATGCGTCCTATAATGAGCTTGCCACACAAGGAAAGCTCAAGCACCGCGGCGTACATAATTGAAAGGTAAACCCGCTAGCAGCGGGTTTATTCGTGAACAGCCGGGCGCCTGGAGCTTAGCGAAACGCTTGTAAGGAGTAACATGAGCGATTTCCTTAACCGTATGAAGTCTGCCGCCAAGGCCGACCTTAAGACGATCGTCCTGCCCGAGGGCGAAGATCCGCGCACCATCGTCGCGGCCACCAAGATCATCGAGGAGGGCCTGGCAAAGATCGTCATCCTGGGCAACCCCGACGAGATCAACGTTCCCGGCGCCACCGTCATCGACCCGCGCAATGCCGAGAAGCACGAGGAGTACGCGCAGAAGTTTGCCGAGCTCCGCGCCAAGAAGGGCGTCACCATCGAGCAGGCTCGCGCCCAGGTGATGGACGCCACCTACTTTGGCACCATGATGGTCAAGATGGGCGACGCCGACGGCCTGGTCTCCGGCGCCTGCCACTCCACCGCCGACACCCTGCGCCCCGCGCTTCAGATCCTCAAGACCGCCCCGGGCACCAAGCTGGTCTCGGCCTTCTTCGTGATGTGCACCGACACCCCGCAGTTCGGCACCGACGGCACGCTGATCTTCGCCGACTGCGGCCTCAACATCAACCCGTCCTCCGACGAGCTCTCCGAGATCGCCATCGCCTCCGCTCACTCTTGGTCCACCTTCATGGGCAACGTTGAGCCGCACGTGGCCATGCTCTCCTACTCCACCATGGGCTCCGCCGGCGGCGAGGTTGCCAAGAAGGTCCAGGAGGCCGTGAAGTTCTGCAAGGAGAAGGCTCCCGAGCTCGCCATCGACGGCGACCTGCAGCTCGACGCCGCCATCGTCCCCACCGTCGCCCAGCTCAAGGCTCCCGGTTCCTCCGTTGCCGGTAAGGCCAACGTGCTCGTGTTCCCCGACCTCGAGGCCGGCAACATCGGCTACAAGCTGGTCCAGCGCTTCGCCGGCGCCGACGCCTACGGCCC
>UQSC01000131.1 GCA_900543615.1 uncultured Collinsella sp.
CTGCTCAAGGCTGCCGGCGAGGCCAGCGTGGCTGTCGGCAACATCGGCGAGCCGCCGGTCAACGAGATTGACGGCCGAGCCCACAACGAGTGGTTTGTGGCTGAGCTCTCGAGCTATCAGATTGCTACGACCACCGAGCTCCACCCTCGCGTGGCGGTGCTGCTCAACATCACTCCCGACCACTTGGGCTGGCATAGGAGCCATAAGAACTACGCGCTTGCCAAGATTAAACTGTTTGACAATATGGTCGATGACGATCTGGCGGTTGTCGACGTCGAAGACGCCGGCATTCACGAGTTCGATGAGTACATCTACACGCCGGGTCGTCGCATCTGCAAGGTTGCCTTTGACGAGCCTGAGGGCGAGGATGCCGCCTTTGTGCGCGACGGCAAGATGGTCGTGCGCCTGAAGGGCGTCGAGACCCCGCTCATCGCTACATCCGAGCTCAAGATCTCGGGCCATCACAATGTTATCAATGCCCTGTGCGCTGCCACAGCTGCCTTGGCGGTCGGTGCCGATGTCGATGGTGTCTGCCGCGGTCTTGCCTCGTTCCAGCCGCTCGAGCACCGCGTGGAGCCGTGTGGCGAGATTGACGGCGTGCGCTACGTCAACGATTCCAAGGCGACCAACACCGATGCGGTCGAGAAGGCACTGACGGCATTTCCCGATGACGACGTGATCTTGCTGCTCGGCGGCCACGATAAGGGCACGCCGCTCACGGACTTCGCGCGCGTCGTTATGGACAACGTGCGCTCGGTCGTCTGCTTTGGCGATGCGCGCGAGCGCTTCACCGCCGCTATGGACGAGGCTGATGTCGATGGCGATGTGGATATCGCCCAGGCGGATGACCTGCGCGACGCCGTGGACGTTGCCCGTTCGCTTTCGAGCCGTGGTGACGTGATCTTACTTTCTCCTGCCTGCTCTTCGTTCGATGAGTTCTCGGGCTATGAGGAGCGCGGCCGCGTGTTTAAGGACTACGTGGCTCAGCTTGCCGCTACAGCGAAATCACAAATGGAATAGGGGTTGCGGTGAGAGAGGAGAGCCCCCGACAAGGTATGAGGAGGCCCGACTCGGACCGTGCTTCCTCACGTCGCACCACACCGCGTTCCAGCCGCGGCGGGCAGTCGTTTAGCGAACGCTATATTGCCGGCGTTCCCGCCCGTATCATGCGCCCCCGTTTGATATTCATGGCCTGCTTGTTTACCTTGGTATGCTTTGGCCTGCTGATGGTGTACTCGGCGTCTTCGGTCGAGGCGCTGCACGAGAATGGCTCGGCGACGTTTTTTCTGGGTCGACAGGCCGCGTTTGCCGTGGTCGGTGTTCTGGCGCTGATTGCCATCGTGCGCGTTTTGCCGGACAGCTGGTTTGGGGAGGATGTGCTCAGGATCTTCCTTATCGGCATGATAGGGCTACTGCTTCTGGTGTTCTTGGTGGGCAGCGGCAGCCGTGGCGCCACGCGCTGGCTTAACATCGCCGGTATTCAGTTCCAGCCTTCCGAGTTTTTAAAGCCATTTGCCATTGCGTATTCGGCCATCATGCTTGATCGCTTCTTTTCGCCCGGGGGCAACATCAACGAATTCCTTCGCAAGATGGGCATCTACCTGGGCATTTCGCTCTTTCTGATCTTTATCCAGCCCGATTTCGGTACTGTCCTGATCATCCTGTTGACCCTCATGTGCATGGCGTTGTTTGCGGGTCTCGACCCCAGATTTATTATCGGCGTGCTAATCTTCGGCATTCTCGTGATCGTGATTGCGCTTGTCGCAGAGCCGTACCGTATGGTGCGTATTCAGGTTGCCTTGAACCCTTGGGCCGACGAGTATGGTGACGGCTATCAGGCCACGCTTGCCATCATGGCCTTTGCCTCGGGCGGTCTGTTCGGCCGCGGCATCGGCAACTCAACCATGAAGTACTCGTATCTGCCCGAAGCGCACAACGACTACATCCTGGCCATCATTGGCGAGGAAGTCGGTTTTGTCGGAACCGTGCTGTTCTTCTTGGTGTTTGCGATGCTGATCTACTCGGCGTTTCGCATTGCCGAGCAGGCGACCGATCGTCGGGGCGCGCTTATGGCGTCTGGCTCCGCGGTCATTCTCGCGGTGCAGTTTTTGATTAATGCGCTGGGCATCCTCAACGTGTTTCCCATGACGGGCAAACCGCTGCCGTTTATTAGCTACGGCGGTTCGTCGATTATTGTGTCGCTCATGCTTGCCGGGTTGATCTTGCGCGTTTCGTACGAGAGCGCCCGCCGCGATGAGTATGACCGCCGCCGTGAGAGCTTTGCCGTTATGGATGAGAGTACCGCCGGCGTGCCCCACGTGCGCGGCGAGCGATCTTCGCGTAACGGTTTTACCGTCCTGGATGGCTCTGCGACCGAGCCGGCAGCTCGTCCACGCTCGCGAACGGCTCCGCAAGGCCGTCCGCAGCGCCCCAGCCCTCGCAACGCGGGCGGCGGATATAATCGAATCGATTTGAATTCGGACCCGTCGGCGCGTTTGCGCACCGATGACCAGGGGCCGCGTGTACGAAGGGATTACCATGACCGATAAGATGACCGTTGCTATTGCAGCCGGCGGCACGGCAGGACACATCAACCCCGCGCTCGCCTTGGCCGAAGAGCTGCGTGACCGTGGCCACCACGTTGTATTCGTGGGCCAGTCGCGCAAGCTCGAGGGTCGTTTGGTCCCCGAGGCTGGGTTTGATTTTGTGCCCATTACGGTCACGGGCTTCGACCGCTCCCGTCCTTGGACGGCGCTGACCTCGCTGTGGCGTGTCAACAAGGCCAAGCGTGCGCTCGCCAGTCATTTCTCAAAGGTCGGCAAGCCCGATGCCGCCATCGGTTTTGGTGCCTATGTCGAGGTTCCGCTGCTGGGGTGGTGCAAGGGCGCCGGCGTTCCGTATCTGCTGCATGAGCAGAACTCTGTTCCGGGCCTGGCCAACAAGATGATGAACTCCCACGCCGCCCGCGTGTGCATCTCGGTGCCGGCAGCGCGTTCGGTCTTTGAGCGCGAAGGTGACCCTGACCACGTGCTCATGACCGGCAACCCCGTACGTCGCTCGGTAATCGAGGGCGATCGCGCTCGCGGCCGCAAGGCACTTGGTGTTCCCGAGGACGCTACGCTGCTGCTCGTCTTTGGCGGTTCACTTGGCGCCCAGCACCTCAACGAGCGCGTGGTTTCGCTCAAAAACGAGCTGCTTTCGCGCAAGAACCTCTATGTGCTGCATTCGACGGGTGCCGACGGCTTTGAGGAGACCGAGCGTGCTTTGGCGCTGACGCCCGAGGAGGCGAAGCGTTACCGCGTCCAGCCTTACATCGACAACATGGGCGATATGCTGGCTGCTGCCGATTTGGTGCTCTCGCGTTCCGGTGCCTCGAGCGTGGCCGAGATCGCCGCGCTTGCCGTGCCCTCGGTGCTCGTGCCGTATCCGCACGCCACGGCCGACCACCAGACCACGAATGCGCGTTACCTGGTCGATGCCGGTGCCGGCGTGCTTTGCGCCGATGCCGATATCGATGCCCCTGCCTTTGCCGACGAGCTTCTGCACCTGATCGATGACGCTGCGGCGCGTGATGCCATGCGTCAGGCGGCGCGTGGCTTGGCCCAGGACCGTGCCGCCGCGCTTTTGGCCGATGCGGTAGAGGGATTGCGTTAGTTAGACGGGATATCGCCGGTCGCCCTCGCGCGGATGTGGTAGGTGCGGTACAGTTAACGGGTTACAGGCAGTGTTTACGCAAGGAGTACACGAGCACATGGCTGATTCCCAGACTGCAACCTCCGCGCCCGAGTTTAAGAGCGCCCACTTTATCGGTATCGGCGGCGCCGGCATGAGCGGCATCGCCCTCGTTCTTCACGAGCGCGGTTATGCCGTTACCGGCTCCGACCTTAAGACGTCACGTTATATCCGCCAGCTTACCCGCGCTGGTGTGAAGGTGCATGTGGGCCATGAGGCCGCCACGATCGACGAGGTCAAGCCCGACGTGGTTGTTGTCTCCACCGCTATTCCGGAGTCCAACCCTGAACTCGTGCGCGCTCGCGAGCTTGGTATTCCCGTGTGGCCCCGTGCCAAGATGCTCTCTGCTTTGGGCCACGGCTACACCACCGTCGCCGTTGCCGGCACGCATGGCAAGACCACCACGTCTTCGATGTGCGCCACCATGCTCGACCGCATGGGTCTGGATCCGAGCTTCTTGATCGGTGGCATCGTCGAGGGCTATGACACGAACGGCAAGAACGGCTCGGGCGACTACTTTGTCGCCGAGGCCGACGAGTCCGACAGCTCCTTCCTGTTCCTGAACCCCAACGTGGTCATCGTGACCAACGTCGAGGCCGACCACCTCGATCACTACTCGGGTATCGAGGAGATCGAGGCGACTTTCGCCAAATTCATGAGCCTGGTGGGCGAGGACGGCACCGTCATCGTCTGCGGTGAGGACCCGCATCTGGTCGAGCTCGCCAAGTCGACGGGCCGTCACGTGCTTTCCTACGGCTTTGCCGAGAGCAACGACATCGTCTGCATGCACCCGGATGTCAAGGGCATCCAGAGCGACTTTATCGTTCGCTTTGAGGACGGCACTGAGCACGCTGTGGAGATCAAGAGCAATCCCGGTCGCCACAACATGCTCAACGCCACGGCGGTGCTCACCGTCGCCCATGTCCTGGGCCTTGACATCGACGCCGCCGCCAAGGCGCTCTCGAGCTTTGAGGGCGTCCGCCGTCGCTTTACCCACGTGGGCGATATCGATGGCATCACCGTGGTC
>UQSC01000132.1 GCA_900543615.1 uncultured Collinsella sp.
AGGAAACATAGCAGTCCGGCCGCAAGGCCGGACCATAGTCTTTACTTCCCGGAGCATGACTCAGAAGCCCAGTGGGCTTCTGAGTAGCCCCGCCGAGCGAGACCCGATAGGGTCGAGCGAGGAAACATGACCGTCCGGCCGCAAGGCCGGTCAATAATTGCAAACGGAGCGTAAGGAGGAAGCGCAGTGCGCTTCCGAGTAGCTCCGCCGAGCGAGGCACGACAGTGCCGAACGAGGAAACATAGCAGTCCGGCCGCAAGGCCGGACCATAGTCTTTACTTCCCGGAGCGTGACGCAGAAGCCCAGTGGATTCCTTATGCTCCACAATAATCGCGGTGAAAGCAATACAAATGCTGCTTTCACCGCGATTATTGTTTTTCACCATTGCCTCATATTCCTAAGATTCCGGCTTGCCTGGTCGGATGGTCGCGGCGCGGGCGAGGCGATGGAGAGCATCTCCGAGTAAACCGGAATCGGACGAACACATGCTGCCAAGTAAGGTTACAACGTGCTATACAGATCACCGACCGATTCGGCGATAAGTTCAGGATATTTCGCTCGTGTGGCTTTACTCAGCGGCTTTTTGGTGAATACCGCCAGATGGGTGGTAGCAAATCCACGAACTAGTCCGACACGGTCGCGTAGGGCCTCGATGGTCTCGGTCTCGTCGAGATTGTTACGCCATTTGCATTCGCCAAGCAGTATGGTCTTCGATGAGGCGTCGGCCGCGATCACGTCAATGTCGGTCTGTCCGTGTTTCGCGGGGTTGCTTCCCCACCATTTTCCGAAGGATGTGGCGAGGAATGGAAGCGTTCCGGCGGCGTTGGCATAGGCCAGCCATTGGGCGCAGATCGTTTCGAATTGCTGGCCGACGTGGGTAGCGAACGCTTCGCCGAGAGCCAGCCTACGCGCGGCGATACTGCCCGCATTTTGTTCCACGGCGCCCATGTTGGGGCCTACGAAGCGGAACCAGTATGCGAAGAAGGGGTCTTTGATGACATACATGCCGCGGCGCGAGCGCTCCGGCTTTTCGCCGAACGGTACTCGCTTTTCAATGAGGCCGAGGTTGTTGAGTGTTTGCAGGTACAGGTTGATGTTGCCGTGCTCGACTCCGGAATGCTCCGCGATCGCCTTGGGTGTCGATTCGCCATTTGCGATGGCTTGCATCACCGAAAAATAGATGGCCGGTTCGCGCAGCTCCTCGCGCAGCAGCATCATCGGCTCCTCGTACAGTGTGCCGAGTTTGTCGAAGCAGAGATTGATGACGTTGGACTGGTAGCCGGCCGATTCGTCGAGCTGGCTCAGATAATATGGCGTGCCGCCGAAGGTGGCGTAATAGTCTACTTGCTCAATCGGCGGAGTGTTCGGCAGGAATTTCGCGACTTCTAGATAGCTGAGTGGCTGCAGCTGAATCTGCGCGGTGCGCCTGCCGAACAGGGGGCTTTTTGCGCCGAGCACTTTGCTTTCCATGAATCCTTCATTGCTGCCGGAAAGAACCAGCATCACATTGGTTCGTTTGAGGTCATGGTCGATAGCAATCTGCAGGACCGAGGGGAGGGAAGTGTTGGCGAGTGCCGCATAGGGAAACTCATCGAATACCAATACCATCGGTGTGCTGGATTCCCGTTCTCGTTTGGCTATGTAGTCAAAGGCTTGCTGCCATGTAGCGAAGGGCGGTGTCTCTGAGGGCTGTCCGTAGAATTCGGCGATGGCCGAGGAAAAGCCATGTAGATTCAGCAGATCGCTTTGCTGCAATGCCGTAAAAAACAGGACTCGCTTATCTTTGACGAATTCCTCGATAAGGGAGGTTTTGCCTATTCGCCGACGCCCATACAGTACGACCATTTCAAAACCGCGACGGTCATATAGTCGGCGCATCACGTCAAGCTCATGTTCTCGCCCTACAAACATGTGTACTCCTGTTTGGCATAAGGATATTTTTAACAGTAGTATACCTAAGAATAGTGTATATAACTTATGTATACTACTGTTATATAGGCAGCAATTGCCGTCAATCCATGAAATAGCCGATGTCGTCATACGGGGATGGTTGTTGCTAATCCGTGCGATGACAGCCGATGTCGGAGCGCTCACTCGTCTGTTTCGGGTTTGCCTGGTCGGATGGTCGCGGCGCGGGCGACCCGCAGGAGCTCGCCCTCCCAGCGTTCCACGGCCCTGGCCCTTCGGCCGGGCCGGGCCGCGTCCAGGCACAGCATGACGGCCAGGCCGCCCGGCCGGGGCGCGAGCAGCGCGACCGTCAGACACGAGCCGTTGCGCGCCTCCCAGCGGCGGGTGAACGGCCCCTCCGCGCACGGCTCGCGCGAGACCGAGCGCGCGGGCCCGTTATCCCCCTCCCAGCGCTCCAGCCACTCGTCCCACGCCTCCCCGCCGTCCGCCTCCGCGTCCCACTCCGCCTCGGCCAGGTACAGGGATGCCACGGGATCCCCGCCCCGTCCGGTCCGCTCGAAGGCGAGCAGCACCTCGCCCGCGGCCGACGTGCGCTCCGCGAACCCCTCTCCCGGCCCGGGAAGCAGTACCTCGCCCCCGTCGCACAGTGCGATGCTCCGCGCAACCGGCTCGCGTCCCCCGGCCCGCCTGCCGTGCGCTTTCTTCCACTCGTCGATGGCCGCGTACGCGTCCAGCACCGCCTGTCCGAGCTCCTCGGCGGACGCGCCGGCAGGCACGGTGCCCCGCCACACCTCGTCGTCCCAATCGTCGCCGATTCTTGGCGGATACGCGTACACCCAATATTCCTTGTCCTTGTAGTTGGTGACCTCGACGAGGTCGTTGTTCCGGACGAACGCCCGATACGTCCTGTATCTGGTGTCGTGCCGCCAGAAGTTCTCCTGCTCCTCGAGGCTCAGCTCGAGCGGGCCCGTGCGCTCGATGAACGCGAACGAGTCCAGCAGCGCCACGCCCACATCCCCGGCCGTCACGCCGGGGCCCTTCAGACTCCGAAAGAACCGGTCCGTCACCCGATTGATGCCCCAGCTCATCACGAACGGGCAGACCAGGAACCTGTCCTTCTCCCTGTTTATGGAGACTATCCTTATCTGGCTCATGTATTTTCCTCCTATTTCGCGATCTTGTACACGATGCGTATGCCCGTGCCGATATGCTCCTTCTGGAACATCCTCAGCTCCCCGGCGATATCATTGCCGATTGCGGTGTCCGGGAACACAACCTCCAGCATCTTGGCGAAGTCATTGCCATGCATCGCCTTCCCCGTCTTCCTATTCCCCGGTATCGGCGGTGGCCGCAGGAACGGAAGCTTTATTGGATGCAATCGATCGCTATTTGTGTCCAGCCTGCCCGACGCCTGCGGCCGACTGTCCCTCCATCTCGCATTCCGGACGGCCTTTTTGCATGCAGGTCAATGGTTTGACGGCAGATGCCGCAACGCCCAGCCGCCGCTCCGACGCATTGCCATCGTTTGCACCCAGGGGAGCCCGTCTGCTGTAATCGGATGCGGGCCATGGTTGTGTCGGCCCGTAGGGAAGAGAAAGGGGCATGGGCGCCCGCGTCGTCGCACGCGTCCATGCGATACATGCAGGGGGATGAGGTCCTATGAGGGGTTCCCGTCTGTCATGCGTGCTATGCACGCTGCTTTCGCTGTTCATGGTGATGCCTGCCTCGGTGGCGTCCGCAGCCACCGAAGGAAGCGGCGGGTCCGGCGAGGTGACGATCCATTATCACGACAGCGCCGGCTGGGCGAAGCCGTTCGCGTACATGTACGGCGATGGTGTGCGCTCCGCGTCCTGGCCGGGCGAACGGATGGCGGACGACGGCGACGGCTGGTACAGCGTTACCGTGAATGCGCCGCATGGATTGCGCGTGCTGTTCAGCGACAACGGAAAATCGCAGCACCCCGGAACAAACCAACCGGGGTACGAGGTCAATGGCGAAGCCTGGTTCGTGGGGAGCGCGCCGGCACGGGCATACGCATCGTATACAAGATCGCCAAGTGAAAGGACCACATATGGAACCGGACTTGATCCCAGATTCGTGTTGATAGACAAGGAGGGCAGTCGTTTCTTGATTCGCCCATGCGTAGAATCCTGGGGCGTCAATCGGGAGACAGACCGATTCTTTAGGAGCCTGAAGGGCCCCGGCATGACGGCCGGGGACATAGGCGGGGCGGTGCTGGACGCGTTCGCGTTCATCGAGCGCACGGGCCAGCTCGAGCTGAGCCTCGAGGAAAGGAGGAATTCCTGGAGGCATGACACGAGGTACAGGACGCATCGGGCGTTCGTCCGGAACAACGATTTCGTCCGGGTCTCCACCAGTCCCGGCGGCAGGTATCTGGTGTGCGCCTATGCGCCAAGGTCGGGCGGCGACGATCCGGGAGACTCCGTATGGCACGCCATCGTGCCCGCCGGCGCGTCCGCGGGGGAGCTCGGGCGGGGCAGTGATGGACGCGTACGGGGCGATCGACGAGCGGAAGAGGGTGCGCGGCGAGCGGGGAGTGAACAAGGCTCCGGATCGTGTACAGGATTACCAAGTAGAAGGAAAGGAAGCAGATGATATGGGTGTGATGACGGTATCGGTGAACCGGGAGGGGAATAGGCTCCTGCTTCTACCTTATGTGGAGTGTTGGGGCGTTGATCGATTAACGGATCGGTTCTTTGCGAGTCTGAAGGGCCCCGACGTGACGGCCGAGGACGTGGGCGGGGCATTGCTGGACGCGTTCTCGTTCATCTGTCTCTTATACACATCTCCGAGCCCACGAGA
>UQSC01000133.1 GCA_900543615.1 uncultured Collinsella sp.
TACGAGATCAGCCTCGGTCTCGTGGGCTCGGAGATGTGTATAAGAGACAGACACGAACTTGCGGACCTTCTCGGGGTCGGTGATGACGTAGTTGATGGTCACCTCGGCGGCGGTACCGGCGGTCGTCGGCACAGCGATGGTGAACACGGCGTGGTTCTTAGTGGGAGCAACGCCCTCGAGGCTGCGGACATCAGCGAACTCGGGATTGTTGATGATGATGCCGATGGCCTTAGCGGTGTCCATGGAGGAGCCGCCACCGATGGTCACGATAGCGTCAGCCTCGGCGGCCTTGAAGGCCTCGACGCCGTCCTTGACGTTCTGGATAGTGGGGTTGGGCTTGATCTCGGAGTAGAGGCTCCAAGCGATGCCGGCGGCGTCGAGCTCGTCGGTCACCTTAGCGGTAACGCCAAACTTGACCAGATCGGGGTCGGAGCAGACGAAGATCTTCTTGTAGCCGCGACGCTGGAGCTCGCCGGGGATCTCCTTGATGGCGCCGGAACCATGATAAGAGATGGTATTGAGAACGAAACGATTAGCCATTGATAGCCTCCTATCGTGCGCGGAGCACCCGTTACGCCCCGCACTATAAGTCCCATCCTAACGCTTTTGAAACAAAAAACACGTGAGAACGTCAAAAGTGTTAAAGCGTTTCAACAACTGGTATCGTCACCACCAGACCACTAAACAAAAAGGGGCGGCCGAGATGGCCGTCCCCTCCCCATTATCGATCTATCTGACAAGGGGACTGCCCCCTTGCCACATCCTGCCGCTATTTTTGGCAGGCGTCTTTCCAATCTTCGCAGGCGCGCTTCCAGCGAGAGCGCAAGTCACGCTCGCGGTCGATAAACATGATGGCAAACGCGATAAACAACAGCACGCTCGCCACCGCAATGGAGTGCAGCCCCATGCGCTCAATACACCAGTTGCCCAGCACGGCGCCAAACACAAAGGTAAAGATCACGCCAAAGTACAGCACGCCGTTTTCCAAAAAGCCGCGCTTGTGGGTGATGATGTAGTCGTCCACGTTTTGCAGCGCATTGCGCAGGTTACCGATGCACATGGTCGTGGCGATGCCGTGACCATGTATCTTGCGGAAGCTCTCGACCTGCATGCCGCAGGCAAACGAAGTGAGGCAGTTGGCGAGCAGGTTGAAATTGCCGCCGGGGATAAAGCTCACGCCCAGCAAGATAACGGCTTCAAAGAACACCGTCACTTGGCGCCAGTGAATCACGCTGCCAAACCGCTCGTGTACCAGGTCGGCAAGCATAATGCCCACGGCAAACGACACCACGGGGAAGAAATAGCGTCCCGCAAGTGCCCAGTTGCCCTCCGAGATGCTCACGCCCACGAGCAGGATGTTGCCTGTCTGCGCGTTGGCGAAAACATGATCGCGCCCAATGTACGAATAGACGTCCATAAAGCCACCGGCGAGCGCCAAGATAATGCCCAGCTCGATGGACTCTGATATCTGTTTGGCACGCTGCATCGTCGTGCATCCTCCTTGTTGACGACCCTCTCGTGCGTTGGCGGAAACATAACCGCCGTTCATACTGTAACCCATTGACAACATGGCGTGCGCGCGAGACGGGTTCTCCAACGCGCAGATACACAGTCTGGAAACAAACGACTGGCTCAGCGACGCTCTCACTCACCAGCTCATGTACTCCACCAGTCTTTTTAGCGCCGTCCCAAAAAGACTGGTTACAATTACGTGCAGCATACAGACACCGGGAGGGATCGTGGCAAAAAAGCCTCAGCACGCTCAGAACAGCCAACGCGAACAGCAGGGCAAACAGGGCCAGCAGCAAAAGCGCGGCGGCAAGGCGCAGGCCACGGTCGCCCGCGCCAAGCATTCCCAAGCGACGCCTGCCCGCCCCTGGCGCCCGGGCCGCGATAAGTTCCTCCCCGTCAGCCGCGCCGATATGGACGCGCGCGGTTGGGACCAGTGTGACTTCATCTACATCTGCGGCGACGCCTACGTGGACCACCCCAGCTTTGGTATGGCCATCATCAGCCGCGTACTCGACGCGCACGGCTACAAAGTGGGCATCATCTGCCAACCCGACTGGACCGATCCCGCCAGCATCAGCGTGCTCGGTGAGCCGCGCCTGGGCTTTTTGGTCAGTGCCGGCAACATGGACTCCATGGTCAACCACTATTCGGTGACCAAGCACCGCCGCCACACCGACGCCTATACCCCCGGCGGCGAGGAAGGTCACCGCCCCAACCGTGCCGTCACGGTCTACGGCAATCTCATCCGTCAGACGTTCAAGGACGCCCCCATCATTATCGGCGGCATCGAGGCAAGCCTGCGCCGCCTGGCCCACTACGACTACTGGCAGGATAAGCTCAAGCGCTCGGTGCTGCTCGACTCGGGCGCCGACATCCTCATCTACGGCATGGGCGAGCACGCGATTGTCGAGATCGCCGACGCGCTCGACGCGGGGCTGCCCGTCGATCAGATCACCTATATCAACGGCACCGTCTACCGCACCAGCTCGCTCGACGAGGTCTACGACTACGACTTGCTGCCCGGCTGGGACGACCTTGCCGCCGACAAGCTCAATTACGCGCGCAGCTTTAACGTACAGCAGCAGAACATGGACCCCATCACCGGGCATCGTCTGGTAGAGCCCTACCCCAACAGCGTCTATGTGGTGCAGAACCCACCGTCGGCCACGCTCACCACCGACGAGATGGACGAGGTGGCCGAACTCCCCTACGCACGCGATTGGCATCCCGATTACGACGCGGCGGGCGGCGTGCCGGCCTTTGCCGAGATCAAGTTTTCCATTAGCTCCAACCGCGGCTGTTTTGGTGAGTGCTCGTTTTGCGCGCTGACCTTCCACCAGGGCCGCGTGCTGCAGATGCGCAGCCACGACTCGATCATGCGCGAGGCCGAGCTGCTCACGCGCGACCCCGAGTTCAAGGGCTACATCAACGACGTGGGCGGACCGACGGCCAACTTTAGCCGCCCGGCCTGCGACAAGCAGCTCAAACACGGCGTGTGCAAGAACAAGCGCTGCCTATGGCCGAGCGTGTGCAAGAACATGGTGGTCGACGAGAGCGGCTACACGCAGCTGCTGCGCGACCTGCGCCAGCTGCCGGGCGTCAAGAAGGTCTTCGTGCGCAGCGGCATCCGCTTTGACTACACCATGGCCGATGCCTCGGACGAGTTTTTGCGCGAGCTGTTGGAACATCACGTCTCGGGCCAGCTGCGCGTAGCGCCCGAGCACGTGAGCGACGCGGTGCTGTCCGTGATGGGCAAGCCGAGCCGCTCCGTCTACGACGCGTTCTGCCGTAAATTTGAACGTTTGAACCGCGAGTACGGACTCAAGCAGTACGTGGTGCCATATCTGATCTCGAGCCATCCCGGCTCGACGATGAAGGAAGCCGTGGACCTTGCCGAGGCCGTGCGCGACATGGGCTACATGCCCGAGCAGGTGCAGGACTTCTACCCCACGCCGTCCACCATGTCGACCTGCATGTACTACACCGGCGTGGACCCGCGCACCATGGAGCCGATCTACGTGGCGCGCGACCCGCACGAGAAGGCCATGCAACGCGCGCTCATCCAGTATCGCAAGCCCGAGAACTACAAGCTGGTACGTGAGGCGCTGGAGAAGGCCGGCCGCCGCGATCTGATCGGCTACACCAAGCATTGCCTGATCCGTCCCGTGCCGCCGCGCCCGGGCGAGACGTCTGCTGGCGGTGGGCATGGCGCAGGCAAGAAGGGCGGCAAGGCCCACGGTGGCGCTGGCGGCGCCGGCAAGGGGCCTAAGGGCAGCAAGGGTCACGGCGGCATGTCGCGCGCGCAGAACACTGCCGGCCGCAACCGCGCGGCCCAGGGACGGCAGGGCGCCAACGGAGGCGGCAGGCGCAACTAAGGCAGCGGTGCCGTCGCTATGTCCGTCTCGCATGCGTGGCGCAGTGAGCGCATCGCCTCCACGAGGATGATGCCGGCGATGGCAACCGTGACCGCCACGTCGAGCGGCGTGTTCACAAACCAGAGCATCGTCATGAGATACGACCCGGCATTAAAGGCAAAGTGCAGCAGAATCGTGTAGCGGAGCTTTCCGGTGGTCACGAGTACCCAGCCAAAGATGAGGCCGGCGGCACCCGCATAGCAGCCCTGTACCCAATTCATGTGCATAAAGCCGAAGATTGCCGCCTGCAGCACAATCGCCGCGGCGATACCCCAGGTACTCGGGGCCGCCCAGGGCACCATGGCGCCGTCTTGCGGTCGCACGAGACGTCGGCGCTTCCAAAGTGGGCGACACTGCGGGTTAAACGCTCGGAGCGAAAACTCAAAAATGATGCCGCGCACCAGCAGCTCCTCGCAAAACGGAGCGCCGAGCACCGTAGTCAGGACGGCGAGATAGCTGGTGTCGCCCATGCCTGTTTCCTCGACAAGTTCACTGTAATCGACCGCGACCTCGGGCAACAATGACAGTACGGCGTCGGTCACGTAGCCAACGACCACCTGCAGTGCCAAGCCGATCACGATAACGCAGGCAATGCGCTTCCACGCGCTACGCACTCCCCCGCCAAGCGGACGCTCACCTTGCCAGCGCGCGATAAACGACCGCGGCCACAGATAGCGCCACCACAGCAGCGCCATCAAAAACGACGTCGTCTGAGCGGCAGCCTGGAACCTGTCTCTTATACACATCTCCGAGCCCACGAGACCGAGGCTGATCTC
>UQSC01000134.1 GCA_900543615.1 uncultured Collinsella sp.
GGGTGGCAACGTGCTGTTCGTCGGCACCAAGAAGCAGGCTCAGGAGGCCGTCAAGAACGCTGCTGAGCGCGCCAACATGCCTTACATCAACCAGCGTTGGCTCGGCGGTATGCTGACCAACTTCGTCACCATCCGCTCCCGCATCAACCGCATGGAGGAGCTCGAGGCCATGGTCGAGGACGGCCGCATGGCTGTTCTGCCCAAGAAGGAGCAGGCTGTTCTCGGCAAGGAGCTCACCAAGCTCCAGACCAACCTCGGTGGCGCCCGCGACATGAAGGGTCTGCCCCAGGCTCTCTTCGTCATCGACACCAAGCGCGAGGAGAACGCCATCAAGGAGGCTCAGCGCCTGAACATCCCCGTCGTCGCCCTGATCGACACCAACTCCGATCCCGACGAGGTCGAGTACGGCATCCCCTGCAACGATGACGCTATCTCCGCTGTCACCCTTATGTGCGAGCTCATGGCTGACGCCTGCCTCGCTGGCTCCGGCAAGGAGCAGGTCTCCGAGGCCGAGATGGCCGCTGAGCCCAAGGCCGAGTAAATCAGTCTTAGTTAATTCTTTTTCATCTCTTTGAAAGGAACCACAATGGCCCAGATTACCGCCGCTATGGTCAAGCAGCTCCGCGAGATGACCGACTCCCCGATGATGGAGTGCAAGAAGGCTCTCGTCGAGGCTGACGGCGACATGGACGCCGCTGTCGACGTTCTGCGTAAGAACGGCCTTGCCAAGGCTGCCAAGAAGGCTGGCCGTGAGACCAACGAGGGCGCTGTCGCTGCGTTCGTCTCCGAGGATGGCAAGACCGGCGCTCTGCTCGAGCTCTCCTGCGAGACCGACTTCGTTGGATCCAACGCCAAGTTCACTGGCTTTGCTTCCAAGGTCGCTGAGGTTGTCGCTACCACCGAGCCTGCTGACGTCGACGCTCTGCTCGAGAAGCCGATGGGCGAGGAGACCGTTTCCTCCGAGCTCACCGAGATGATTCACATCATGGGCGAGAACATGAAGATCTCCCGCTTCGCTGCCCGTAAGGCTGAGAACGGCGCGCTCGCTTCTTACATCCACATGGGTGGTAAGATCGGCGTCCTCGTCGAGTTCGCCTTCGAGAAGGCCGAGACCGCTCAGGCTGAGTCCTTCAAGACCTTCGCTCACGACGTTGCCCTTCAGGTTGCCGCCGTCGCCCCGATCTGCGCTACCCGCGATCAGGTTCCGGCCGAGACCGTCGAGCACGAGAAGCAGATCTACATGGCCCAGGCTGCCGAGTCCGGCAAGCCCGAGGCTATTCAGGAGAAGATGGCTGTCGGCCGTCTGGAGAAGTTCTACAAGCAGTCCGTGCTCACCGAGCAGGAGTTCATCAAGGACAGCTCCCTCACCATCAAGAAGTACGCTGAGCAGGTCTCCAAGGAGCTCGGCGACACCATTACCGTCGTTGCCTTTGACCGTCTGGTCCGTGGCGAATAAATAAGCTCTTGTAGCTGGTAATGAGCAGGCTGTGGGTTTTACTCACAGCCTGCTTTTTCATGGCTCTTATCAGAGCCTTTGATATCATATTGAAAGTCTAATTAAAGGAGGATCGCTTTGTCCGACATCCGATATAAACGCGTGCTTCTTAAGCTTTCCGGCGAAGCACTGATGGGCGACGGCCAATATGGCATCGACCCCAAGGTTACCGACCATCTTGCCAAGCAGGTCAAGGAGCTGCTCGCCGTTGGCCATGAGGTCGGCGTCGTTGTCGGCGGCGGCAATATTTTCCGCGGCATGGCAGGCGCTGCCGGTGGCATGGAGCGTGCTCAGGCCGATTATATGGGCATGCTCGCGACCGTTATGAACGCGCTCGCCCTGCAGGATGCCTTCGAGCACAACGATGTTCCCTGCCGCGTGATGAGCGCTATCCAGATGAACGAGATCTGCGAGCCCTATATTCGCCGTCGCGCCATCAACCACCTTTCCAAGGGCAACGTCGTTATTTTTGCTGCTGGTTCGGGCAATCCGTACTTTACGACCGACACCGCCGCGGCTCTTCGTGCGTGCGAGATCGGCGCCGAGATTCTGATTAAAGCCACCAAGGTTGACGGCATCTACGACAAGGATCCCGTCAAGTGCGCCGATGCCGTCCGCTTTGACAAGATTACCTATCACGAGGTTCTCGTCCGCGGTCTGCAGGTTATGGATTCCACGGCTACGGCTCTGTGCCAGGATAACCGTATGCCGATTTTGGTCCTCAACATCGATGGCGAGGACACCGTCAAGCGCGCGCTTTCGGGTGAGCCCGTCGGCACGCTCGTCTATCAGGAGGATTAAGCATGGCAGAGAACATCACCGCCCACATGGACAAGTCGCTCGAGTCCCTCAAGCATAACTTCTCCAAGGTTCGTACCGGCCGCGCCAATGCCAACATTCTGTCCGACATCACCGTCGATTATTACGGTGTTCCCACGCCGGTCACGCAGGTTGCCGCCGTCAAGACCCCCGAGGCCCACATGCTGCTCATCGAGCCGTGGGACAAGGCACTCATCAACGCTATCGTCAAGGCCATCGGCGCTTCCGATCTGGGTATTACCCCCAACTCCGATGGCACCGTTGTTCGTCTGCCGTTCCCGGCTCCCACCGAGGAGCGCCGTCGCGAGCTCGTCAAGGAGTGCCGCGAGTACGCTGAGCAGGCCAAGGTGTCTATCCGTAACATCCGTCGCGACTTCAACAACAAGCTCGAGCGCGATGAGGAGCTCACCGAGGACGATGTCCGTCGCGAGCAGGCCAAGGTCCAGAAGCACACCGATGAGTATGTCGCCAAGGTCGAGGAGCTTCTGAAGGAAAAAGAAGCCGAGGTCATGGAGATCTAAGGTGCAATACGACGAGCATAAACTGGTCGAGTACTTTGCCGACGCCCCTGCGGGCGTCGGTTTTTCCGACCTTGACCTCAATAACATTCCGCACCATATCTCGTGCATCATGGACGGCAACGGTCGTTGGGCTACGTCGCGCGGTCTTGCGCGCACTGAGGGCCACAAGGCGGGTATCGTCTCCCTTCGCGAGATTATTACCGCCTGCGTGCGTCTGGGCGTCGACGTGCTTTCGGCCTATGCGTTTTCTACCGAAAACTGGAACCGTCCGCAGCACGAGGTCAACGTCTTGATGCACCTGTTTGCCAAGACGTTTATCGACGAGCTGCCGCTTCTGAAGCGCGAAAACGTGCGCGTTGTCTTTTTGGGTGACATTTCCGCGCTGCCCAAGAAGACCCGCGACGTTTTTGAACGCGGTCTTGCCGAGTGCGCCGATCACACCGGTATGACGCTGGCGCTTGCTGTCAACTACGGCGCGCGTTCCGAGATTACCCGCGCTGTCCGTCAGATCGCACTCGACGCTGCTGCCGGTAAGATCGATCCTGGCGCAATTGATGACGACATGGTGGCCTCTCACCTTTATACCGCCGGTCTTCCCGATCCTGAGCTTGTGATTCGCACCTCTGGTGAGCTGCGCCTTTCGAACTATTTGCTGTGGCAGGTGGCTTATTCCGAGTTCTACGTCACCGATACCTATTGGCCCGACTTTGATCGTTGGGGCCTTGTCGACGCCATTTTGGCCTATCAGGGCCGTGAGCGTAGGTTTGGTGGACTGAGCAAGACCGAGGAGGCTTAATCGTGTCCGATCGTCCCAAGGCATCTTCTCCCAAGACGCCTGCGCGCAAAGCTGCCACTGCGGGAGCGCCTGCAGCGAAGAGCGGCACCGGTTCGTGGCTGGCGGGCTTTATTACCCGTGCCGCCGCCGGTATCGTCTACGCCGTCGTCTTTATCCTGTGCCTGGTTTTGGGTATCGTGCCCACGGCCATCTTTGTTTCTGTCATGAGCGGTCTGTGCTGCTATGAGTTTTTCCGTATGACGAGGCTCGATGGCAAGATGGCTAACGAGCGCATGGGTATCGCTGCCGCCATACTCTTTCCGCTGTCGGCGTTGGGCGATTCGATGTTGCTGAATGCCCTGCTTTTTGCCCTGATGCTCGCTGTGGGCATTTGGTATGTTTGGTCGCCGCGTACCCGCATCTCTGATGTGGCCGTGACCCTCATGGGTCCCATCTACACTGGCTTTATGCTGTCGGCTATCGTGCTGCTGCGCGATGCCGTGCCCGGTTTTGCCGGCGCCCTGCTTTCGGTGGGCGTTTGCGCGTCCCTTTGGGTCTCCGATTCGTTTGCCTACATCGTGGGCAGCCGTATCGGTAAGCACAAGATGGTTCCCAAGATCTCTCCCAAAAAGAGCTGGGAGGGGTTTGTCGGCGGCATCCTGGGCTCGGTTTTGATTTGGCTCATCCTGTGGGCGACGCACTTCTACAAGCTCAGCCTGCCCTATGCGCTGCTGTGCGGCGTGGTCGTGTCCGTCCTGGGCGTTATCGGAGACCTCATCGAGTCGCGCATCAAGCGCGGTGTGGGCGTTAAGGATTCCGGTAACCTTATCCCGGGCCACGGCGGCATGCTCGATCGTAGCGATTCGCTTATCTTTGGCTGCATTACCGCGCAGCTGCTTTTGATGATCGGAGGCGTGCTGTAATGTCCTTTCAGACGACGTATGGCCCCGATGGACGTCTCCGTGTTGCCATCCTGGGTTGTACGGGCTCTATCGGCACCCAGGCGCTCGATGTGTGCCGCCAGCATGCCGATCGCCTGCAGGTGACGGCGCTGTCCGTTAACTACAGTACCTCCGAGCT
>UQSC01000135.1 GCA_900543615.1 uncultured Collinsella sp.
CTACACAAGGCTATTCGTCGGCAGCGTCAGATGTGTATAAGAGACAGCCCTCAAGGACCTGCGTGCCCGCGAGAGCGAGGCGCGCAACAAGCTGTCTGAGGTGCGCTCAGAGCTCGCGAGCCAAAAGAAGCTCGATGCCCGCATGGCCGACAGCTCGCCGCTCGTAAGCCGCCTGGTTGGCGCGTTGGGCGACGATGTTTCGGGCCGTCTGGGCGATGTGCTCGAGGCACCGCGTGAGCTCGAGGGTCTGGTCGAGCAGCTGCTCGCCGGCGATATCGATGCCCTGTTGTTCGATAACGCTGCCGCTCTTGAGCGCGCCGGTCGCGCCGCCCTGGACCAGAAGAAGGCCTCGGGCGAGGCGCTGCTGGTGGCGCGCAGCGTGAGTGGCTCTGCGGCTGCCGAGGGTGCCGCCGGTACCCGTCTTGTTGATCGTCTGTCCGTGCGTGCGGGCTACGGCCCGGTTGTCGAGGCATTGCTCGGCGGCTATTACGTGGTCGATCATTTGGGTGCCGCCCTGGCTGCGCCCGTCGTTGACGGCGTGACCTATGTGACTCCCGATGGTGCCCGTGTGAGCTGTGGCGGCCTGGTGCGCGTGGGGCTCGATGCCGGCGAGGCTTCGGGCGCTCTGGAGCGCAAGCGTCGTATCCGCGAGCTGGAAGGTCTGGAGCCCGATCTTGCTGCCGTGTTCGAGCATGCTTCGGATCAGGTCGTCGAGGCCAACGCTGCCGTTGAGGAGGCCCGTGCTGCCGAGGGTGATGCCGCCGGCGAGATCGCCCGCCTTGAGGGCGAGCGTCGCTCCCTGCTGTCCGAGATCGGCCGTCTGGAGCAGAGTGCCAACAATGCCGAGGTCGAGCGCGTGCGCATCTCCAAGCGCCGCGAGCAGGCTGCCGAGGCCGTTCGTGCCGCACGTCCGCGCGTGGACGAGCTCACTCGTTCGCGTGACGAGGCCCGTGCGCAGGCGAGCGACCTGGGCCTGCAGATTGCCGAGGCCAACGACGAGCTCGATCGCGTGCGTCGCGACGATTCCGAGGCCGCCGGCAAGCTCGCCGACGCTAAGGTGCGCCTGGCTCAGACGAGCGAGCGCCTGCGTTCGCTGAAGGGCCGCGTGCCCGACCTGGAGCATCGCCTGGAGGGCATCGACCGCCGTATCCGCGGAACACGCCAGGCCTCGCGCTCGCTTGAGCTGCTGCGCCTTCGCGTCGATCCCATGCACGAGCGCTATTCTGCCCTGTTGGAGCACGCCTCGGACTGGGCTGCGCGCCTGCGCGATCAGGCTTCGCTCGAGGAGGCGGACTCTGCTTCGCTTAAGAAGACCATCGAGGACGCCAAGATCGAGGTCGCCCGCGCCAAAGAGAGGGTCGATGCTGCCGCCACGACGCAAAATGAGTTCAAGGTGGCGCGCGGCAAGCTTGAGGTGCAGGTCGAGGCTGCCATCAAGGCCATCACCGCTGACGGTACCACGGTGCTCGAGGAAGCGCTCATGCTGCCGGCGCCCACCGATCGCGACGCCGCCGAGCGCGAGCTTAACCAACTCGTGCGCCAGATCAACAACTTGGGCCCTGTGAACCAAGTCGCCATGGAGGAGTACGAGCAGCTCAAGCGCCGTGCCGATTACATCGAGGAGCAGCTGGCCGATCTGGAGAGCGCGCGCAAGGCGCTCACCAAGATCACCGTGGCGATCGACCGCAAGATGCGCAAGGCGTTCCTGGTGACGTTTGAGAAGGTCGATGCGAACTTCCGCGAGATCTTCGCCATGCTGTTCCCGGGTGGCCAGGCGCATCTGGAGATGACCGACCCCGAGCATCCGGCCGAGACGGGCATCGAGGTCGTGGCGCAGCCGCGCGGTAAGCGCATCACCAAGATGATGCTCATGTCGGGTGGCGAGAAGAGCCTGACGGCGCTCGCCCTGCTCTTTGCCGTATACCGCACGCGCACGGTGCCGTTCTATGTGCTGGACGAGGTCGAGGCGGCGCTCGACGACGCCAACCTGTCCAAGCTCATCGGCGCCCTCGATGTGCTGCGTTCCGATACGCAGCTCTTGGTAATCTCGCATCAGCGCCGTACTATGGAGGATGCTGACGTTCTCTACGGCGTCTCGATGCAAGCCGACGGCGTCAGTCGCGTCGTCTCGCAAAAACTCGATCGCGAAACCGGAAAGGTCGTGAATGCATAATGGGATTCTTTGACGCACTCTCGCGCGGACTTGAGCGCAGCCGCGAGGCCCTTAACGAGGTCTTCTACTTTGGCGGTGAGGTCGACGAGGATTTTTGGGAGGACCTTGAGGACACCCTCGTTATGGGTGACATGGGTGCCGAGGTCGCCATTCAAGTCTCCGATGACCTGCGTGATGCCGCTGCCAAGAAGAACCTCAAGACCGCCCCGCAGCTTCGCCGCGCCCTGGCCGAGCAGCTCGAGGGCCATTTTGTGCCTGTTGAGCGCGACCCGTTTTCTGATACGCCGAGCTGCGTGCTGTTTGTCGGTATCAACGGTGCCGGTAAGACCACCACGGTCGGCAAGATCGCGAGCGCCATGGCTTCCCGCGGCAAGAACGTGGTGATCGGTTCGGCCGACACCTTCCGCGCCGCCGCCATCGAGCAGCTCGATGTTTGGGGCCAGCGTGCCGGCGTACCCGTCATTAAGCGTGACCGCGGCTCCGATCCGGCGAGCGTGTGCTATGACGTGCTCGACGAGGCCGATAAGCGCGGCAGCGACCTAGTGCTCATCGATACCGCCGGCCGTCTGCACACGAGCCCCGAGCTCATGCGTGAGCTCGCCAAGGTGGTCAATGTGACCCGTAAGCGCGCCGCCAATATGGCCGCCGGTCCCATGCCGGTCTCGGTCGTGCTTGTGATCGATGCCGCCACTGGTCAGAACGGTCTGAACCAGGCGCTCGAGTTTAACGAGGCGCTGGGCCTGGACGGTATTATCATGACTAAGCTCGACGGCACGGCTAAGGGCGGTATCGCCATGGCCGTGGCCGAGAAACTCAAGCTCCCGATCCTGCGCATCGGCGTGGGCGAGCAGGTCGATGACCTGCAGGAGTTTAACGCCAAAGATTTCTGCCGCGCCCTGGTGGGCGAGTCCAACTAAGGAGTGACTAGTGTTTGATTCCCTGAGCGATCGCCTCAACGACACATTTGACCGCCTGCGCGGCAAGGGTAAACTGACCGAGGCCGATATTACTTCGGCCATGCGCGATATTCGCATGGCCCTGCTCGAGGCCGACGTTAACTTTAAGGTCGTCAAGGAGTTCGTTGCCAAGACCAAGGAGCGCTGCATGACCGCCGAGGTCATGGAGTCGCTGTCGCCGGCGCAAAACGTCGTCAAGATCGTGCTCGACGAGCTCACCGAGATGCTCGGCTCAACCGAGAGCAAGCTCGTCTTTAGCAACCGCATCCCCAATGTCATCATGCTCGTGGGCCTGCAGGGCTCCGGTAAGACCACGGCAGCCGTAAAGCTGGCCTACCTGCTCAAGAAACAGGGCCGCTCGCCGTTGCTCGCTGCGTGCGACGTCTACCGTCCCGCCGCTGCCGACCAGCTGGCCACGCTCGGCGGCGAGATCGGCGTGCCGGTCTTCCGCGGCGACGGCGCACACCCGATCGACATTGCCAAGGGCGCCATCCAGGAGGCCGTCGACCACCTGCGTGACGTGGTGATCGTCGATACCGCCGGTCGTCTTCAGATCGACGAGCAGATGATGCAGGAGGCCGTCGACATCAAGAAGGCCGTCAAGCCCGACCAGGTGCTGATGGTCGTCGACGCCATGACCGGCCAGGATATCGTCAACGTGGTCTCGACGTTTGCCGAGCGCACCGACTTTGACGGCGTGATTATCTCCAAGCTCGATGGCGATGCCCGTGGCGGCGGCGCGCTTTCGGTGCGTCAAGTGACCGGCAAGCCCATCAAGTTTGTGAGCATGGGCGAGAAGCCCGATTCGCTTGAGCCGTTCTATCCCGATCGCATGGCTAAGCGCATCTTAGGCATGGGCGATGTCGTCGGTATTATCGAGAAGGCCCAGGAGGCAGCCGACGCAGAGCAGCTTGAGGCTGCCGAGCGTATGCTGCGCGAGGGCTTCACCATGAACGACATGCTCGACCAGATGAAGGCCGTCAAGAAGATGGGCGGCATGAAGGGTATCCTGGGCATGCTCCCCGGTGGTCAGCGTGCACTCAACCAGATGGGCGGCAACCTGGACGAGGGTATCTTCGATAAGAACGAGGCCATCATCATGTCGATGACCAAGGAGGAGCGCCTGCGTCCCTCCATCATCAACGGCCAGCGCCGCGCGCGTATCGCCAAGGGTGCCGGCGTAACCCCCACCGAGGTCAACAGCCTTATGAAGCAGTGGGGCGAGATGAATAAGATGATGGGCCGCATGCGCACGATGGCCAATCAGGCACAGGCCGGCGGCAAGAAGGGCAAAAAGGGTAAGAAGGGCAAGAAGATGCGCATGCCCAATATCCCTGGCCTGGACGCTATGGGTCTGGGCGGCATGGGCGGCCTGGGTACGGGCGGTCCCAAGTCCGATATGGAGCTGCTGCGCCAGATGGAAGCGCAGATGCGTAATAAGAAATAGAGCCGTAATTCCAGCTTGATATGGCAAAGGCCACTCGGAAGCTACCGGGTGGCCTTTGTTGTTGCTGTCTCTTATACACATCTGACGCTGCCGACGAATAGCCTTGTGTAGAT
>UQSC01000136.1 GCA_900543615.1 uncultured Collinsella sp.
CAAAGGAAAGCACTTAATGTGCTTTCCGTCTTGTGCAGGACTGTAGAGCAGCAAACTTAACCCCCGCCCTCAGCCCCGGAGACCCTCCCGGAGGGGCCCAAAAAATATTTTCAAAAAAGTTGTTGCGCACCGGACAGACTTCTGTGTATACTAATCCCCGCAGCGCACGCGAGCGGAAACAAACGCGAACGACTGCCTGGGGAGTTAGCTCAGTTTGGTTAGAGCGCCGGCCTGTCACGTCGGAGGTCGCGGGTTCGAGCCCCGTACTTCCCGCCAACGCAATTAAAGCCACGTCTTCGGACGTGGCTTTTTGCGTTTGATAGGACCTTGATCCCATCGGCCCCTTTCACCCGAAACCAAATCCTTCCAATTCCCGGACAAGCTCCGTTTGAGACATGTGTTTAAACAAGGCGTTTGTTGCACAACACCTGTTCAACGAAGCAGGGGGTTAGGTTATACTAAATTGCACTGTGGGCCGTTTTTGATGCAAGAGGCTTCAAACACGGCATTCAGTGGGCACCCGTTTTGCTATTTGGGCGTCCATACGGTCATTGGCGTCTCGACGTAAGCTCGGCTCCGGAGCTCGTTCGAGCTGTTCCTATTCCTTGAAAGGGGAAAAATGGACATATCGAGGAAGACTGATTACGCCCTTCGCATGCTCGCGATGCTTGCCGAGGACCCGGAGCGTCTGCTTTCTGTTCGCACCGCCGCCGAAGAGGTCAATGTCCCGTATTCGTTTGCCCGTTCGATCCAACATGGTTTGGTTCAGGCCGGTATTGTGGAGGGCCTGCGTGGCGTCCATGGCGGCATGCGTCTTAAGGTCAGCCCCGACGATGTCACCATTCGCCAGGTCGTTGAAGCCGTTCAGGGCCCCATGGTCATGAACGATTGCACCGCGCCCGATGGCGACTGTGCACGCATGGGCACGTGCTGTTATCATCCCCTGTGGGCCGGAGCTCAAGCGCTGATGCGCGACTACCTCGATTCCGTTTCGCTGGGCGATATCGTCGCTCACCGCCAGTTCCCGGCCGTCGATTCCAAGTTCGCCGACCGCGATGCGTTTCCCGAGTACGCCACCTGTGCGTGCGCTTGCCGGGAGGAATAACGCCGCATAAGGAGCATAGCCATGATCCAGGACCCCTTTCGTTCGATGATTCGTTCGGAAGGGGTCCTGCGTTATCGCGACCTTCCGTGGCGCTGCACGCGCAACCCGTACATTATTTGGCTTTCCGAGGTTATGCTGCAGCAAACGCAGGCGTCGCGTGTGGAGACGCGTATGCCCGCGTGGCTCGATCGCTTTCCAACCGTGCAGGCGCTTGCCCAGGCCGCGCCTTCCGATGTTTTGGACGCTTGGCAGGGGATGGGCTACAACCGACGCGCTCTGGCACTCCACAAGGCCGCCCAGCGCGTTGTGGAGGACTGGGGTGGGGAGTTTCCACGTGAGACGAGCGACTTGGTCGCCCTGCCCGGTATTGGCCCGGCGACGGCGCAGGGCATCCGGTCGTTTGCGTTCAATCTACCGGGTGTGTATCTGGAGACCAACGTGCGCACGGTCTTTCTGCATCATTTCTTTCCCGATGTGCCCGCCGTTCCCGATCGCGAGCTGGTGCCGTTGATTCAGGCCGCCTGTCCGGCAGCTCCCGGTGCGACGGCGGATGAGATCGCTGCCTTTGCCGTGCCTCTCGACGATGCCGACACACCGCGCGCATGGTATTACGCGCTGCTGGATTATGGCGCGTATCTTAAGAAGACGCTGCCCAATCCGTCCAGGCGCTCGGCGAGCTATAGTCGTCAGTCCAAGTTTGAGGGCTCGCGCCGTCAAAAGCGCGCCCATATTGTGCGTATGCTGCTGGCTGCGCGCGATGGACAGCCGGTGGGCATCACGCTCGCCGAGGCCGTGGCGGGCGTCAACGAAATGGAGGTGGCAGCAGGCCGCGAGCCGGTCGATCACGATCTTGTCGCAGGCATTTTGGCCGACTTGGAGCGTGAGGGCTTTTGCCGCGTGGAGGGTGACCGCTGGCTAAGCGTGTAGCCCACCCGAATCTGAAAAACAGGATTGTAAGGTTTAGATTTTCGACATGAGGGCATCCTAAAGACAAGGCCGCTCGAAGCCTACGGGCGGCATGTTGAAGGGAAGTACACCTATGGATTTTGAGAACTCTCAAACCAAGAAGAACCTCGAGACCGCTTTTGCCGGTGAGTCCCAGGCGCATACCAAGTATCGCTACTACGCATCTAAGGCCAAGAAGGATGGCTACGTTCAGATCTCGAATATCTTTGCCGAGACCGCAGGCAACGAGTCCGAGCACGCCAAGCTGTGGTTTAAGTATCTGCATGACGGCGCCGTTCCCGACACTCTGGACAACTTGCGTGATGCCGCTGCGGGCGAGAACTACGAGTGGACCACGATGTATGACGAGTTCGCCAAGACCGCCGAGGAGGAGGGCTTTACCGAGATCGCCGCAAAGTTCCGTGGCGTCGGCGCTGTCGAGCAGGCTCACGAGGAGCGCTACAACAAGCTTGTCGAGCGCATTGAGTCGGGCGAGGTGTTTGAGCGCGAGGGCGTGAAGGTGTGGAAGTGCCTGAACTGTGGGCACCTGCATGTTGGTGCCGAGGCGCCCGAGGTGTGCCCGGTGTGCAACCACCCGAAGGCGTACTTTGAGGAGCAGGTGGTGAACTACTAGCGCCGATACGAACGTGGACTGCGGGGCGCGGGGCGGGAGGCCGGATTGCCTTCCCTCCCCGCTCACGGCTCCGCAGGGTCGCGTTGAGGGAAGGCAATCCGGCCTCCCGCCCCGCGCCCCGGCGTTGGGTCGTCGCGTGCTCGTTACTGAAAAGCTGATTAGAAGTTTGTGTGCCGTCCCTTATGGGGCGGCACGTTTTGTTTGGGGTCCCGGTCTACACAATTTCCGTCAAGCTTTTGGTCAGCTTTTGGTTAGTTGGCGGGTTGGTGGAAGGGCAAAAGATCATTCGATAAAAAAGCTCAGAGAAAGTGCTGGTAGGGGAGTTGTTGAGGTTTTCGACAGCTTTTGTCAACAAGAAACTTTGCGGCTATTGCTACGGATTGCGTTGCCGTGGCCTTGGCGGTGCGGGATGCTGGGCGTAAGCGTCGAATGCTCCGATTTTGGAGGCCAGCATGGACCTGTTTCTTGAGACTCCGCAGCAACAAGCCGAGCGCATGTTGCGTCAACAGCAACGGCTTATGGAGATGCAAATGCAAGGGGTAGCCGCTCAGCCCCTTGCGCAAAATGCCGTGCCCACTGCTGTACCTGCAGCTGTGCCCGGGTGTGAATCGGCGCCAGAGGCCTATTCCGTACAACAAGATTCATATGCGCAGGAGCTTGCGTTCGACAAGCGCCGCACGCGTCACCGCCGCGTGGGCCAGCGCCTGCGCACGTTAGCGATGATTGTGCTGATCCCGTTGGGACTCGCGGCAATCTTCTTGGCCTCATATGCCTTCACGTGCATTCTCAACGGCGCCTCGCCCAATGAGGTGCTTCAGCACTTGGCGGCTCTCGGCCAGCGCCTAGGCGATGTCGTGACAACCGTTCGCGCCGGCTGGGAGAGTTAGCGTTTTGACGCCTGTGGCCCAAAATCCATTTGCCCGACTGCCGTGGAACGCCCGGTGCGTGTGGCGGGGTAAGATTGATCGCGGTTTTTGATTGGTGATCGATTGAGTTTGTTGGGCGGAGTCTATGTCTGCTATTGATATTGCGCTTGTTGTGATTGCCTTGGTGGCGGTGGGAGTTGCTGTGGTTTGCGCCCTGCAGCTTAAAGGCCTTTGTGCCGAGCTGCGGGAGCGTGGCGGCAGCGACGCGGAGACGCTCGCGGCGCTCGAGCAGGCCAACAACGCGCTCGACACCCTGAACGTCGCGCTGGCAGAAACCCGTCGCACGGCAAACGCCATCGCGCAGCAGCAGACGACCGACGCCGCCGTAGAGCAGCAGCGCTACCTGACCATCGCGCGTGAGTTCTCGCAGGCTGGCGACCGTATGGATGACCTGCGCCGTGAGACGGCCCAACAGCTCGGCGCCAACCGCGAGGGCATCGAGCACCGCTTGGACAAGGTGCGCGAGACGGTCGATGCACAGCTGGGCGCCATCCGCAAGGACAACAACGTGCAGCTTGATCAGATGCGCGCGACGGTGGACGAAAAGCTTTCCCGTACGCTCAACGACCGTCTGTCTGCATCGTTTAAGCAAGTGAGTGACCAGCTCGAGGCCGTGTACAAGGGTCTGGGCGATATGCAATCCATCGCCACCGGCGTGGGCGACCTTAAGCGCGTGCTGGGTAATGTCAAGGCGCGTGGCATTTTGGGCGAGGTGCAGCTGGGCGCGATCCTGGCGGACATCCTTACGCCCGACCAGTATCTGGAAAACGTGGCCACCAAGCCCGGCGCCTCGGAGCGTGTTGAGTTTGCCGTCAAGCTGCCGGTAGACGAGGGCGACCCCGTGTTGCTGCCGATTGACTCCAAATTCCCGGGCGACGCGTACGAGCATCTGCTCGACGCCCAGGAGTCGGGCGACGCGGAGGCCGTCGCCGCTGCGCGCAAGACGCTCGATATGATGGCTGTCTCTTATACACATCTGACGCTGCCGACGAATAGCCTTGTGTAGA
>UQSC01000137.1 GCA_900543615.1 uncultured Collinsella sp.
GCGTCAGATGTGTATAAGAGACAGGGCTGAGGATTCTGCCGAGCACGCCGATTGCGGCGACAAACCACTTGTCGATATTTCCCTCGCGCGCGGTATCCACGTCATTGATCCCAATAAAGGCGAGGAAGTCCATGTTGGTTGGAGCGGCATCCATGTGACCAACGAGCGCAAGGGCGAAGAGGTGCATGTGGGGCCGGGCGGCGTGCATATCGATACGCTTGAGGACGATGGACATAGTGTGCGTACCAATGACGACGGCACCGTCACCATCGACGGCGAGACGTTTTCCAGCTGGAAGGAAGCACACGACAAGCTCGACCATCATGGCAAGCATTTCCACACCAAGGTCGGACGTGCATGGAACAAGTTTCCCTTTCCCGCAGTGGTTGCCCTCGCTTATCTGGCGCTTGGCATCATCTGCGGCGCATGGTCCATGGGGCTCTTCCTCGTCTTTTTGATTCCCGTTTACTACGCGATTGGTGACTTTATCGATCGGCGCCACCTGTCTAAGCTGATCGAGGTCATCTACCCGGCAGCCGCCATCGCTTGGTTCCTCTACATGTGGCTCTGTTTGGGACAGCCCCATCCTGCATGGATCATCCTCATCACGATTCCCGTCGTAAAGGCGCTCATGCGCTGGTGTCGCAAACAATGGAAGCACCGCAAACAGGCCTAACACGCTCCGACCCACCAGCACCCAACCACCCCCGCCCTTCTCCTAAGTTGCGGTGATATAGGGACTGTTTTGAAGCTCCAAAGCGCCAAACAGTCCGTATATCACCGCAACTTACAAACAACTGGGTCAGTTCCGGCACGGAGATTAGCATTGAGCCGACCGCGCGCCACGAAAAGGGGCCATCTACTACGTTTAACTCGATGGGGCCAACCATGACCGCCTTTTTCGAAAATCGACAGGCCTTCTACCTGCGGTTTTAATTTCATAATCTTTGTCATGGTCGAGGGTGTGGTAGCAAACGTAGTAGATAGGCCCATTTTGTGACATACGACCCATTCAAGCCCAATCTCGAAGGCTAAAGAGAGCCTCTCATCCACGCCTGTGAGCGAAAACCAAATAGAATGAAAGGCAAATGGAAAGCCCGTTTAACGGGGCAAACGCCGGGCCACCTAATGGTTGTCCGGCGTTTGCCCAGATAAAACCTGCCAAAATAAACCTGTCCCTTTTTTGGCAGGTTACTCGGCGCTTTTGAGGGCGCCGACCATGTCGATCTTGTTGAGCGTTCGATTGGTAGCGAGGTTGACGATAAACGTAAAGCCAAAGGAAAGCACCACGGCGAGCACGTAGCTTAGCGGCTCGACCTCGACATCAAAGTACAGCGACGGCATCTGCAAAATGTACGTAAAACTCTCGGCCAGCAAGCCGCCCAGCGGCACGCCCAGCGCAGCGCCAATCGCCGTGAGGATCAACGTCTCCTTGTTGACGTAATGGTGCACCTCACCGCGACGGAAGCCCAACACCTTAATGGTCGCCAGCTCGCGCTCGCGCTCGGAGATATTCGTGTTGGACAGCGTAAACACCACCACAAACGACAGGCACGCCGCCATGAAGGTCACGAGCACCACAACCGAATTGATGATCGTAAAGTTCGCCTCATAGTTTTCCCAATGCTCGGCCGTACTCGAAATCGTAAGCCAACCGTCACTCTTAAGATTCTTGCTAAACGCAATCTGGTCGGCCGACGAACCCTTAAGCAGCACAAAGACGCCGTTAAGACGTGCGCTTCGACCGAACGCGCGCTCATAGGTGCCCTGCGTCATGTAAAGCGTGTTGCCCAGATAGTTAAGCGAAATGTCGCTGACTTTGACCTTGGCAACATTGAGCGACGAATCCTGGACGTGAGCCGTATCGCCCGGCTGAATCCCCAGCACCAGCTGTGAACTTTTGCTCAGATACACGTCTCCGTCACGCAAAGGCAGCGGTTCTTTGGACTCATCCTCCAGACGCACGTAATCGCCCAAGTCACTCGTGCGGTCATCGGGCACCACGATCAGCTGCACGGTCTCGCTCTTGCCGCCAAACGTAAAGGTGACGTTGTCGGTCATAATCGGCAGGGTCGAGGTCACGGTCACGTTGAAATCATTGGCCGCGCTGCGCTCATCCAATGCCGCGCACGTCTGCGAAAAATCGTCGGGATTGGCGACCGCCAGCAGGTCGTAGCGCGTGATATGCCCGTACTGTTTGGGCGAAAGCGCCACCGACGTGTCGCGAATGCCCATACCGCAGATCACGAGCGCCGTGCAGCCGGCGATACCGAAGATGGTCATAAAAGCGCGCTTTTTGTAGCGGAACAGGTTACGTGCTGCCACCTTGTTCAAAAAGCCCATGCGGCGCCAGATAAAGCCGATGCGCTCGAGCAAGATGCGCGAGCCAGCGCGCGGGGCCTTGGGACGCATAAGCGAGGCCGGGGTCTCGGCCATCTCGTGGCGGCAGGCGATAATCGTAGCGCCCACCACGCCCACGGCAAACAGCGCCACCGAGACGATTGAGGACACGATGTCGTACGAAAGCAACATCTGGGGCAGCGAGTACATGTCGTCGAACACCGTAAACAGGAACAGCGGCAGGCCCACAAATCCGATGATGTTGCCGAGCACGCCGCCGATCAGACATGCCCACAGCGCATAGTCCACGTATTTGGACAGGATGCGCTCGCGTGAATAGCCAAGCGCCTTGTACAGGCCAATAAGCGTGCGCTCCTCCTCGACCATGCGCGTGGCGGTGGTAAGACTGATGAGCACAGCAACGACAAAGAAGATAAATGGGAAAACCGTGGCGATGGCCTCGATCGAAGAACTGTCGCTCTCGACGCTCGAGTAGCTTGCGATGTTACCGCGGTCCTGAATGTACCAGGTGCATTCGCCCAGATCGGAAAGCTCGGCGCGGGCATCGGCAAAATGCTGGTCGGCGGCGGCGCGGCGCTGGTCCAACTCGGCCTGAGCCTGGACGCGCTCCTCGCTGCCCTCGGCCATACGGTTGATGTTATCCTGCTCGATCCCAAAGAGCATGGCGGCCTGACGCTCGGCCGTATCCAAGCTTGTCGGCGTGTCAACCGTCAACTCCTG
Organism: uncultured Collinsella sp.; assembly: GCA_900543615.1. Classification (GTDB taxonomy): domain Bacteria; phylum Actinomycetota; class Coriobacteriia; order Coriobacteriales; family Coriobacteriaceae; genus Collinsella. The sequence continues at coordinate 3,082 of UQSC01000137.1, forward strand.
GACGCGCGCCTTCTCACGCTCCTCGCGGATCTTCTCGATGTTGCCTTTGACCTCGTTGATCTTTGTCGTGTAGGCATCTGAATAGGAGTTAAGACTCTTGGCTCCCTCGACGATCACGTGGACTGCGGAGTAGGAAGAAGATGTCGCGGCATCCTCGCTCACATAGAACTTATAGTCCGCAGCCGAAGCAGCGCGAAAGGCGTTGACTGTCGAGTCGGAGCTCACGTCGGTAGGATCGAGGACCTCGGCCGTAATGGTGTAATCGCCCGCGGCAAACTGATCCTTGGCACTTTGGTTGGACGAGCTCGCGTCATTGGCGGCAAAACTCACCGTATCGCCGAGCTTTTTGCCCGAAGCCTTCAGGAACTTCGAAGTCACCGCGACTTCATCGGCGCTCTCGGGCAAATCGCCGCTCACCAGCACCGGCTGATCGATGTTCTCCTTGGAGAGACTCTGCACGACCACGCGCTCACGCGTTGTACTCACGGCGGTGTAGGCGGTCTCGGTGTAGATGCCCTCGACCGTCTCGACGCCGTCGACCTCTTGGATAGCCGCGAGATCGTCGCGCGTAAGGCCATAGGTCGACTGCACGTTAATGTCATAGACATTCTGCTGGTCAAAATAGGCGTCGACCGAATCGCACAAATCCTCGCAGCCCGCCTTAAGGCCGCACATCACGCTCACGCCAAGCGCAGTGATGACCACGATAGATAGGAAGCGCTTAAGACTGCCCCGAATCGTGCGGTAGATGCCACGGCGAAAAACCGTCGGCACCATATCGTTTGAGCTTTGAGCGGTACGGTAGGTCGCGAACTCCCGGTCGCGGCCCGCGTGCACCGTATCGTGGTTTTGGCTGTTTTGGCGATCCTGGTCCATGTGCGCTACCACTCGATCGTCTCGATAGGCACGGGATTTTGCTGGACCGTCTCGCTCTCCACGCGGCCGCTCTTAAAGCGGATCAGGCGATCGGCCATGGGCGCCAGCGCGGAGTTGTGGGTGATGATAATGACCGTGATGTCCTGCTTGCGGCAGGTGTCCTGTAGCAACTGCAAGATCTGCTTGCCGGTTTTGTAGTCGAGTGCACCCGTGGGCTCGTCGCACAAAAGCAGCTTGGGGTTCTTGGCCAGCGCGCGGGCGATGGACACGCGCTGCTGCTCGCCGCCCGAAAGCTGCGCGGGGAAGTTGGCGAGGCGCTCGCCCAGGCCAACCTGGCAAAGCGTTTGCTCGGCATCGAGCGAATCGGGGCAGATTTGCGCCGCGAGCTCGACGTTTTCGAGCGCCGTCAAGTTGGGAACCAAATTGTAGAACTGGAAGACAAAGCCGACGTCGGCGCGGCGGTATTCCACGAGCTGCGCCTCGTTGGCAGAGCTCACGTCCTGTCTCTTATACACATCTGACGCTGCCGACGAATAGC
>UQSC01000138.1 GCA_900543615.1 uncultured Collinsella sp.
CTACACAAGGCTATTCGTCGGCAGCGTCAGATGTGTATAAGAGACAGCGTTGGGAATATCCATGACGTACATGTTCTTTTGCGTGGCAAAGAACTCGTAGGCTTTCTTCTTGCCGTCGCAGGTGTTCTCGCCGACTACCAAGTCGCTCGACTCGATGTAGGGGCAGACCTCGCCCAGCTTAAAGCCGGCAAAGCTCTTGATGAGCGGGCAAGTGTTGCGCGGCAAGTGCTCCTCGACTTTGTCGGTTGCCCAGTCGGCACCCGAGCACAGGCCCACGGGGATGCCGTCGCAGGCAAGCACGATCTCCTCGGGCACGTACACACAGAACGAACCGACGATCTTGGTGGCCTCGCCGGCCTCCTTCTTGTCGAGCATCTCCTTAATACGGCCGCTGTGGATGTTGGTGGCGACAAAATCCAGGTAGGACGTAGACTTGGGGCGATTGTTCTGCGCCAGGAACATATCGCCGTACATCTGACCCACGGCGTCCAGCAGCATGTCGTGGTCGGCAAGATTCATGCCGAGGCTCTCCCACATCGGATGGAAATCAAATTCTTCAGCCATGGCGGTTCCCCTCTCGAACCAAAAATGAATAGCTACGGTATTGCTGCACGGTGGGTGGCGAAAACCCAGCCGCGCTCAAACCCGGAATTTTGGGGAACCCGCTTTGCAGCTGATTATTTAGTTGTGCGTCGTCTCTCCCGGAGCCGTGAACATACCTGCTCATATGCGGCTCCGAGCCATATACAGGGCGCGCGCGGCAACGCGGCGAATGTATGTCGTCTGCGGCATGTGCGCACCCTCCTTTTCTCGTCGAAGGTAACTATATCAACGGTTGTCGTCCAGACGAACACCGCCGACATGCGTACGACAGCGTCGGGATGTGAGCATCTCACTGTCTGATAATTAATTATCAGACTGATAAGGTTTAGTCATGTAGAAATCGGCGAACGGCGAAGTGAAAACAAAGCGGTCGAGGACTACCTCCTCGACCGCATCGCCCCCGCATTATCGGCAAACGAGATGAATCCTGCTTGCATCAAAATGCATGCGCAGAGTCTCACCCGCCTGCGGCAGCTCTTCCACGGGTACACTCACCTTATTCACCTTCCACTGCAGACGCGTGGGCGCATCAACACGCGGCACGTCCAGCAGCACCAGCCGCTCAAAGCGCGAATCGCTCACACGGGCCACGTGCAAATCGTAGCTGTTGCGACCGCGCTCCGCGCGATTGTCAACATGGAAGTAGCTCGCACGAATACCGAGGTACGTCACGTTATCGGGAACCTCATGGCCCACGTTAAAGGTCATGCCCCAGTCCAGGGCTTCAACTTCCTGAGGCCCAATCTTGCGCGCCCGGCTTGTGTTCTTGCAGCCCGTCAGACGCAGTGCCGCCAGCGTCTGCGGACGGCGGACCACGTCCTCGACGGAGCCGGTCTCCTCAACATGCCCGTCGTGCATCACGCAGATGCGCTGGCAGAGGCGGCATGCTTCGTCGATGTCGTGGCTCACGTAGAGCACGGTGCGGTTGCACACATCGAACAGGTCGAGCATGTTCTGTTCGAGGGCGCTCTTAAGATAGGAATCGAGTGCGCTCATGGGCTCGTCGAACATAAAGATGCCCGGATGCGCCGCCACCATGCGCGCAAGCGCCACACGTTGCTGCTGACCGCCCGAGAGTCGCGCGGGATAGCGGTCGGCAAAGTCGGCCAGGCCGAAAATGCCCAAATAGCACTCGGCAAGCTTTTTGCGCGCCGCGGCGTCGCCCGCGTCCTTTACGCCGGCACATACGTTATCGGCCACCGTCATGTTGGGAAACAGCTGATAGTTTTGGAACAGCAGGGCGCATTTTCGCTCCTGGGGCGACAGGTTGATGCCCGCGGCCGAATCAAAAAAGGTCGCGCCGTTGACGACGATCTTGCCCTCGTCGGGCGTCTCCACACCGGCAATGCAACGCAGTGTGCAGCTCTTGCCACATCCGGAGGCACCGAGCAGCGCCACACGCTCCTCGCCGGCCTCAAGCTGCATGTCGAGCATGAACCCGGGGTAGTGCTTTTTGATATCCAGAACGAGCGACATGGCTTATCGACCTCCCTTTGCGGCCGTGTCATCGCGCATAAGCTCGGCCAGCGCCTCGCGATCGATACGCAAGGCATCGCCGCCGACTGGGTCGAGCGAATCGGTCTGGCCGCCCAGCTGCTTGGCCTGCTTGCGCTCCGCACGGGACAGGCCGCGCTCGCGATACTTTTGCGAATACGCCGTGTACATATTGATGAATAGGATGACCAGGAAGCTGAACGCAATTACGACCACGACCCAAAAGAGGGCTACCGATGTGTTGCCGCCCATCCACTCAAAGTAGATGGCGATGGGAATGGTCTGCGTAATACCGGCGTAGTTGCCCGCAAAGAACAGGGTGCAGCCAAACTCGCCCATCGCGCGGGCAAAGGCGAGCACCGTGCCGGCGGCAATCGAGGGCCAGCCGAGCGGCATCATAAGCTTGGTAAAGATGCGACGCTCGGACCAGCCCAGCGTGCGCGCCGCATCGAGCATCTGCGTGTCAAGGCTCTCGAAGGCTCCGAGTGCCGTACGATAGACGAGCGGGAACGACACCACCACGGCAGAGGTCACCGCCGCGGGCCAGGTAAAGACGATCGAGACGCCGTGCGCAATGAGCCACTGGCCCACCCCGGTCGAGCGGCCAAACAGCATGAGGAGCAGAAAGCCGCAGACCGTGGGCGGCAGCACCATAGGAATCGTAAAGACCGAATCGAGCAGGCCCTTGATGCGACTCGAGGTACCCATAGTCTTCCACGCGGCGAACAGGCCCAGCGCAAAGGAGATCAGCAGGGCAAGGCCGCTCGTTTTTATGGACACCCAAAACGGGCGATAGTCGATACCGCCCAAAAAGGAAGTCAGAGAGGTCAAGGGCCCCTGCTCATCCCGCAACACGACAGACGATGCCTCTACCATTTGAGCGCTATCAAGCCAACGCGCGCCGCCCTTGGCATCACCCGAGGCCGATGCAATCACCACATAGCGGTCCCCATCCGCACCGCGCTCGTCAAAGCCATAGGTATACCCGCCGGCATCAAACGTTGTTTCCGCCGTGACATACCAAGGAAGATCCACGTCCCCTAGCTGCGCACCTCCCATGCAGTTTGCACTGTCGAGCTCACAGACGAGGGCCTTGAGACCCGATACGCATTCGTTGTCCTGCGGATCCAATCCATACTTCTCGACCGCCTTGGGCGATATCCACACCACAACGCGATCGGCAGCAGGCGCCACTACAAGGTCCACGTCCTCGTCAACGGGAAACCGGTAGCCCTCAGGCTGGCCCTCCATGGCACGAGCGGTCCCCTTGGCCAACCGCTCAAAACCCTCAATCCCATAGGAAAGCCCATGAGCGGTCGCAGCGTTCTGGGCCCCGTCCTCAGCGTCCCCAGCAAACGCAAATCCCGGCACCCAGCAAAGCGCGAAGGTCAAAGCACAGGCGACAAGCATGCGGAATCTATTAAGCACGAAAAGCTCCAAGAGAATACAAGGGCGGAGTGAAACACAAAACGATGGAATTATCGCGCCAAGCCGTACTACGCGGAAAGCTCAAAGCCGTACTTGGCCCAAATCTTCTGGGCCTTCTTGTTGGTCAGGCAGAAGTCGATGAACGCCTTGGCATCGTCGGCGTGCTCGGAGCTCTCGGCAACGGCGCCCGGGTACACGATGGGCTTGTGCGAATCCTCGGGGCACACGAAGGCCTCCTCGATACCGTCGTAGCGGAAGATGTCGGAGCTGTAGACAAAACCGGCCACACAGTCGCCCGTGGACACGTAGGCGGCAGCGGTACCGACCTTGTCGGCCAGCGCGACCTTGTCGGCGATCTCGGGCGCGTAGTCGCCGTCGTCGCCCTCGGTACCGGTATAGAGGCCCACGGAGGCCAGCGCCTGGTTGGCGTACTTGCCGGCGGGGACGGTCTTGGCGTCGCCGATGGCAATCTTACCGTCCAGATTCGCGACGTCGGCGATGGCCTCGACCTTGGTGTCGGAGCCCTCGGCGCGAATAATCACGAGGTCGTTGGCGAACATATCCTCACGCGTGTCGGCGTCGACGAGATCGGCGGCTTCGGCGTCGTCCATGGTGCCCTTGGAGGCCGTGATGAGCACGTCGACGGCGGCACCGGCGCGCATCTGCTCGACAAGGTCGCCAGACGCCTTAAACTGCGTGTCGACAAACGTGGTGCCGGTCTGCTCGGTGTAAAGCTCCTGAACCTCGGGCAGCGCCTTCTCGAGCGAATTGGCGGCAAAAACCTGCAGCTCGACAGCTTTCTTCTTAGAGGAAGACTTAGCGGAGCCGGTATCGGAACCAGCGAGCTCGGACGTCTTGTTGCCCGAGCAGCCAGCAAGGCCAAGGCCGGCGGCAGCGGCAGCAGAAAGCGAGACAAAACCGCGGCGAGAAACCATATCGAACATATTCAACCCTT
>UQSC01000139.1 GCA_900543615.1 uncultured Collinsella sp.
GTCTCGTGGGCTCGGAGATGTGTATAAGAGACAGCGCTACACCAACTTTCTCGACACTACCCGAGGTTGCATGTCTGCGGGTCGAACCCGTCGCCCTCCTCCGCGGCCATCTCCCGGAGCGCCGCGTCTATAATCTCCTGTAGGTCATCGTGTCTCTCGTTCACCTCAATGGTCCTCCTAACGCCGGCGTGTTGGCACCACCAGCGTAGTGGCGGCGGGGAGGCACGGTGGCCATTATTCGGTGACCGGGATTGGTCAAAATCGTTTGACTATTAGCGGCTAAAATCGCCCGGCGCTAACAGTGTTCCCGCTTGCTTTCTGTATACTGACCGCAGAAAGGCTTAGCTGTGAAGTATTTAGCGAGCGATAGCACTACGGAGCTGGCCTCTAGCTACAAAAATGCACCGCGATCGGTTTCGGCCCAGGTGCCCAGCGCAACATTGACAGTGCTGTTATATGATATTCAACCCCAACAACCCAGTAAAAGACACGCTATTCCCCGCGACTGTGAGCCCATGACACTAATCTTGCTGAAGTATCTTGTGCCCCTCAACTGCATAGGCAGACCGCCAGCAACAAATCGGCACCGGAGTCCACATCGGCTCCGGTGCCGTAGTGGAATAACAGCAGTTCCACATTGCAATTAGAAACGGACTTTCTTACTCAACGTAAACAAATGACTGAGGAGCATGGGTCAGATCGGGATTGTATTCAGACAATAAAAGCGGTTTATCGAAAAGTCTGACATTACCAAGTTCAATAGCGCACGCTTGCTCAAGTCCAGAAAAGTAAGAAAAGAAAAACTGCTCAGAAATTCCTGAATCTTTATGAGTTTCCTCCCACAGCGCGGAAGGTGTGTCCTTAAGAACATTTTCGATTTCGACTTCCGCAACAACACGACCAACCGGAAGCGTCTCATAAATTACGATTGCTTCAACATCGTCGCGGGCAAATACACGACGCCTGTATTCATATTTTTTTTCACCAGATAAAATCCGTTTAACAAACTCGGATTTAATCGACAATAAAGCTTTCATCGGCATTCCCCAGCGCCATTATTCCGTCCATCGCATCTTGAGATATGCATTCGCAAACAAGACGCCCGTCATCAATAAACCCGTACCTTTTTGTGCAACAAAAAAAGCCGCTCAACCAGCGGCTTTTCTTATTTCGGCATGAAAAAGGCGACCGCCCTTTGTGGACGGTCGCCTTTGTTAATTGTTGTGTAGCTTGCCTTAAGCGCGGGTCTTGATCTCCTCAAGCACCTTGGCAACAAACTCGTCAACGCTCATCTGAACGGTCTCGTTGGAGCGGTCGCGGACGGAGATGTTGCCGGCCTCGACCTCCTTCTCGCCCAGGATGAGCATGTAGGGCACGCGATCGATGCTGCGGGCCTCGCGGATCTTGTAGCCGATCTTCTCGTCGCGGTCGTCGCAGACCACGCGAATGCCGGCCTCCTCCAGCTTGGCGCACACCTCGTGGGCGTAGTCGCGGCTCTTCTCAGAGACAGGAAGCGCCTTGACCTGCACGGGAGCCAGCCAGGTGGGGAACTTGCCCGCAAAATGCTCGATCAGAATACCGATGAAGCGCTCGATGGAGCCAAAGCACACGCGGTGCAGCATGATGGGGCGCTTCTTGGTGCCGTCGGCGTCCACGTACTCCAGATCAAAGTTGAGCGGCATCTGGAAGTCGAGCTGGACGGTGCCGCACTGCCAGGTACGGCCGAGCGAGTCCTCCAGGTGGAAGTCGATCTTGGGGCCGTAGAAGGCGCCGTCGCCCTCGTTGACCTCGTAGTCCATGCCCAGCTTCTCCAGAGCGGTGCGCAGGCCCTCCTCGGCGCGAGCCCAGTCCTCGTCGGAACCCATGGAGTCCTCGGGGCGGGTGGAAAGCTCAACGTGGTACTTAAAGCCAAACTTCTGGTACACGGAGTCGATAAGGTTGACCACACCCACGATCTCGTCGGTCAGCTGGTCGGGACGCACAAACAGGTGGGCGTCATCCTGGTTAAAGCAGCGCACGCGGAACAGGCCGTGCAGAGCGCCGCGCAGCTCGTGGCGGTGCACCAGGCCAATCTCGCCGGCGCGGATGGGCAGCTCGCGGTAGGAGTGCGGCTTGGAGGCGTACACCAGCACGCCGCCCGGGCAGTTCATGGGCTTAATGCAGTACTCTTCGTCGTCGATGACGGTAGAGTACATGTTGTCCTTGTAGTGATCCCAGTGGCCCGAGGTCTTCCACAGCTGCTTGTTCATGATGAGCGGCGTGGAGATCTCCACGTAGCCGGCCTTGTGGTGGATCTCGCGCCAGTAGTCCAGCAGCGTGTTCTTAAGGATCATGCCGTTGGGCAGGAAGAACGGGAAGCCGGGGGCCTCGTCGCGCATCATAAAGAGGTCCATCTCGCGGCCGATCTTGCGGTGGTCGCGCTTCTTGGCCTCCTCCAGCATGTGCATGTGCTCGTCGAGCTCTTCCTTGGTGGCAAAGGCGACGCCGTTGATGCGGGTGAGCATCTTGTTGTCCTTGTCGCCCTTCCAGTAGGCGCCCGAGACGCCGGTAAGCTTAAAGGCCTTCAGAGCCTTGGTGTAGCAGATGTGGGGGCCGACGCACATGTCGATGTAGTCGCCCTGCTGGTAGAAGGTGATGCGGGCGTCGTCGTCCAGGTCGCCGATGTGCTCGACCTTGTACTTCTCGCCGCGCTCCTCCATAAGGGCGATGGCCTCGGCGCGGGGCTTCTCAAAGACGGTGAACTTGAGGTTCTCCTTGACGATCTTTTTCATCTCGGCCTCGATCGCGGGGAAGTCGTCCTCGCTGATCTTGACGCCCTCGGGCAGGTCGACGTCGTAGTAGAAGCCGTTGTCGGTCGCGGGACCGTAGGCAAAGTCGGCCTGGGGGTACAGGCGCTTGATGGCCTGCGCCATGATGTGCGCGGCGGAGTGGCGGATGACGTGCGTGACCTCGTCCTGCGGGAGCTCGGCCACCGAACCGTCATTGTAGAGTGCCTTCATGGGTATGTTTTCTCCTCTCGGATGCCTGATGCAAGTGCGTGCGATGCGCTCGGCGTTTTAACTTGCATCATTATAGGCAGGTTGCCTTGGTATACAAGCGCCCGCCGCACCTTAATGGCACGGCGGGCGATTTTCTACGCATGCTTCATCGTGTGGGCGGGGCGCGGGGTGCGCGTGACTTGCGGCGCGCCCGTGGCTTGCGGCCGGCCCGGCGATGGATGCGTTACTGGATGCGAGTTCGGCAGTAGGGGCAGACCTTCCAGTGCGCATCGAGCGGGCGATGGCAACTGGGGCAGACGTTGCGAACCTGAGTGTCGCACACCGGGCAGACGACGAAATCTTTCTCGATGGGCGCGCCGCACTGCGGGCAGGTGCCGTACTGGGCAAGCTGGCGCTCACGCAGGGCCATGTCCAGCTCCTGCTCCTCGCGGTCGGACGCGTAGGAGTGCGGACGCAGGACCAGGTAGGCAATGAGGCCCACAAACGGGATGAGGGCGATGATGCCCCATGCCACGTAGGCGCTGGCGCCGCGGCGGCGAGCGTCGATAAACACATAGACGACCGACAGCACATACAGGGCGATGATAAAGCCAACGAAGGCATAGACGACGCCCATAAGCTGCGGCGACATGAGCTCGGAGATGTACTTGGACATTACGGATACCTTTCGGAATATTAACAGTCCAGCCAAGTTTACCACGGGGTTTGTTTATATGGGACCACGGCTAGAGGCGGGGCTGACGCGGACACAAACATCTCAATCTGTAACAGGTGGGAGCGGGATCCAGGTCTTGATGTTACAGATTTAGACGAACGGATGACCCGCCAGACTAACGTCTCAATCTGTAACAGTAACTCGGCAAAACCAGTCCCAGATGTTACAGAACGAGACAAACCTCTGACACCAGGAACAGCAGACGAGGTCACCGATGGTCCTGAGTCTCCCCTCGTCTGCCGTTGGCGGGTGTTGCGGGGCTGTTCGCCGCATTGCCGCTGCGCTGGGGGTGTGTAGACCGTAGGATAGTCTTATTGACGGCCTGTCAACTCGTCTGGGAGGCACTGTGACAGAAACGTTTGATATCGCGATTGTCGGCGCGGGCATCACCGGATGCGCCATCGCGCGGCAGCTCGCGAGGTTTGACCTTTCCATTTGTGTGGTCGAGGCGGCTAACGATATTGCGCTGGGCGCGTCCAAGGCCAACGGCGGTCTGGTGCACGCCGGCTACGATCCGGCGCCGGGCACCGTAAAGGCGCAGGTCAACGCCCGTGGTTGTGAGCTATATGGCACATGGGCTCAGAAACTCGGCTTTTTATTCCGCCGCACCGGGTCGATGGTGCTGGGTTTTAGCGACGAGGACCGTGCGCACCTGGAGAAGCTGCGCCAGAATGGCCTTGCCAACGGCGTACCCTGTCTCTTATACACATCTCCGAGCCCACGAGACCGAGGCTGATCTCGT
>UQSC01000140.1 GCA_900543615.1 uncultured Collinsella sp.
CCCGGCTGCCGCCAAGTGCACCATCGCCGCCGCCAAGCTCGTGCTTGACGCCGCCGTCAAGGCCGGCGCCCCCGAGGGCATCATCGGCTGGGTCGATGTCCCCTCCATCGAGCTGACCAACATGGTCATGCGCGACGTCGACATCATCCTCGCCACCGGTGGCCCGGGCATGGTCAAGGCCGCTTACTCCTCGGGCAAGCCCGCCCTGGGCGTTGGCGCCGGTAACACCCCGGTCGTCATCGACGACACCGCCGACGTGCTGCTCGCCGTCAACTCCATCATCCACTCCAAGACCTTCGACAACGGCATGATCTGCGCTTCCGAGCAGTCCGTGACTGTCATCGACAGCATCTATGACCAGGTTAAGGCCGAGTTCCAGAAGCGCGGCTGCTACTTCGTCAAGCAGGGTGCCGAGATGGAGGCCCTGCGTGCCGCCATGTTCAAGAACGGCGCTCTCGATCACCGCATCCCCGGCATGGCCGCCGCCAAGATCGCCGAGCTCGCCGGCATCGAGGTTCCCGCCAAGACCAAGATCCTGATCGCCGAGGTCACCTCCACCGACCCCGCCAAGGAGGAGTTCTCCCACGAGAAGCTCTCCCCGGTCCTGGCCATGTACCACGCCAAGGACTTCCAGGAGGCCGTCGACAAGGCCGAGCACCTCGTGCTCGCCGGTGGCCCGGGCCACACCGCCTCTCTGTACGTGCACCCCGCTCAGGCCGAGAAGATCAGCCTGTTCGAGCACGTCATGAAGGCCTGCCGTATCGTCATCAACACCCCGTCCTCGCACGGCGGCATCGGTGACCTGTACAACTTTGGCATGAAGCCGTCTCTGACCCTGGGCTGCGGCTCCTGGGGCGGCAACTCCGTCTCCGAGAACGTTGGGGTGAAGCACTTGATCAACGTTAAGACTGTGGCCGAGCGCCGTGAGAACATGCTGTGGTTCCGCGCTCCCGAGAAGGTCTACTTCAAGAAGGGTTCCACGCCCGTCGCCCTCGACGAGCTGGGCAACGTCATGGGCAAGAAGCGTGCCTTCATCGTCACCGACCAGTTCCTCTTCAAGAATGGCAACACCCGCGCCATCGAGGCCAAGCTCGACGAGATGGGCATCGCCCACGACTGCTTCTACGACGTCGAGCCCGATCCGTCGCTGCAGTGCGCACGTCGCGGCGCCAAGCAGATGGCTCTCTTTGAGCCGGACGTCATCATCGCCGTCGGCGGTGGCTCCGCTATGGACGCCGGCAAGATCATGTGGATGATGTACGAGCACCCCGAGTGCAAGTTTGAGGACATGGCCATGGACTTCATGGACATCCGCAAGCGTATCTTCACCTTCCCCGAGATGGGCAAGAAGGCCTACTTCGTCGCCGTCCCGACCTCCTCGGGTACCGGCTCCGAGTGCACGCCGTTCGCCATCATCACCGACAAGGAGACCGGCATCAAGTGGCCGCTCGCCGACTACGCGCTGCTCCCCAACATGGCTATCGTCGACGCCGACAACTGCATGACCGCCCCGCGCGGCCTGACCGCTGCCTCCGGCATCGACGTCATGACCCACGCCATCGAGTCCTACGTCTCCATCATGGCTTCCGACTACACCAAGGGCCTCTCCGAGCGCGCTGCCAAGCTCGTCTTTGAGAACCTGCCCTCCAGCTTCACGAACGGCGCCAAGGACCCGCACGCCCGCGAGGAGATGCACAACGCCTCTTGCATGGCCGGTATGGCCTTCGCCAACGCCTTCCTGGGCCTCAACCACTCCATGGCTCACAAGCTCGGCGCTTTCCATCACCTGCCCCACGGCCTCGCCAACGCCGTCATCCTGACCCGCGTCATGCGCTACAACGCCGCCGAGGCTCCCGTCAAGATGGGTACCTTCTCCCAGTATCCTTACCCCAACGCGCTGCACAACTACGCCGAGATGGCCAAGTACTGCGGCATCGAGGGCAAGGACGACAAGGAGGTCTTCGAGAACTTCATCACGAAGCTCGAGGAGCTCAAGGACTTCATCGGCGTCAAGAAGACCATCGCCGACTACGGTGTTGACGAGCAGTACTTCCTCGACACCCTCGACGAGATGACCGAGCAGGCATTCAACGACCAGTGCACCGGCGCTAACCCGCGCTACCCGCTCATGAGCGAGATCAAGGAGCTCTACCTGGACGCCTACTACGGCCGCGAGCCTCAGGACTACGCCGTCTGCTAGTTTTAGCACGGTTTTTAACGGCGGGGGTGCACGGGTGTTTCACACACCCCCGCCGTCGCTTCTATCGCATCGTTGAAAGGATGCAACCATGCTGCTACCCGATTCCAAGACCGAGCTCGTCCGCCGTGGCAACAAGGTCGTTTACGACCTGGGCGACAAGATCGTCAAGGTCTTTAACGAGACCAAGCCTGTCTCCGACGTGTTCAACGAGGCTTTGAATCTTGCCCGCATCAATGAGTGCGGCATCCGCAGCCCCAAGGCTCTCGAGGTTTCCCAGCTCGAGAACGCCAACGGCTGGGCGCTCGTGACCGAGAAGGTTCCGGGCACCACCCTTGCCGAGAAGATGACTGCCGAGCCCCAGCGCTTTGGTGAGTACCTCGAGATGTTCGTCGACCTCCAGATCGAGATCCACGGCTACACCTCCCCGCTGCTCAACCGTCAGCGCGACAAGTTCGCCCGCATGATCGACAGCCTTGATCAGCTCAATGCCACCACGCGCTACAACCTTCAGGAGCGTCTGGACGGCATGACCAAGGAGTTCAAGGTCTGCCACGGCGACTTCAACCCCTCCAACGTCATCGTCGGCGACGACGGCCAGCTCTATGTGTGCGACTGGGCACACGCCACCCAGGGCTCCCCTGCTGCCGACGTTGCCACCACCTACCTGCTCTTCGCCCTCAACAGCAAGGATCAGGCTGAGGCCTACCTGGAGCTCTACTGCGACCGCGCCGACATGCCCATGCAGGTCGTGCGTCAGTGGACGAGCATCGTCGCCGCTTCCGAGCTCGCTCGTAAGCGCAACGTGAACGATGAGTTCCTGAAGAACTGGATCGACGTCGTCGATTATCAGTAATATCTGTGCGATTTATTTCGCATCGGAGGCACAAGAAAACCCCGCAGCTCGCATGGGCTGTGGGGTTTCCTTTTAGATATCGAGGATGCCACAAGATAAAAGGACGGCCCCGCATCTCCCCGATCTGGAGAAATGCGGGGCCGTCCCGTATATCGAACTACAAGCGAAATCGTCGATTAACGGCGTGCTGCCTTCACAAGCTCGGCGACCTTGGCGACGACCTCGTCGATCGCCACATCCTCGCGCTCACCCGTGGCACGGTCCTTGAGCTCAACGGTGCCATTCTTAAGGCCACGCTTACCCAGAACGACCTGATACGGGAAGCCCATAAGGTCGTTGTCGGCAAACTTAAAGCCGGGACGCTCGTCGCGGTCGTCGACGACAACCTCGATACCCTCGACGCACAGGCCATCAACGATCTGCTCGCAGACGGTAGCGCACTCCTCCTTCTTGGGATCGAGCGGAATCACCGCGACCTCGTACGGGGCAACGGAGACCGGCCAGACGATACCGTGCTCGTCGTTGTGCTGCTCCACGACGGCAGCGAGCGAGCGGGACACACCAACGCCGTAGCAGCCCATGATGAGCGGCTTCTCCTTGCCGTCCTCGTCCATAAAAGTGGCACCCATGGCCTCGGAATACTTGGTGCCCAGCTGGAAGACCTGGGAGACCTCGATGCCGCGAGCAGCGGAGAGCGGCTTGCCGCAGTGCGGGCAGGGATCGCCGGCAACGACGGTGACCAGATCGGCCCACTCATCGACGGTAAAGTCGCGCTCGGGGCAGGCACCGGTAAAGTGATAGTCGACCTCGTTGGCGCCGCAGGCCCACTGCTTGGACTCACGCAGGCTCTCGTCGCACACCAGACGAATGCCCTCGGGCAGGTTAACCGGTCCGATAAAGCCCTTATGCAGACCATAAGTCTGGAGCTCCTCGTCGGTCATCATGCGATAGCCCTTGCCAAAGACATGCTCGGCCTTGCAGTCATTGAGCTCGTGGTCGCCCGGAACAATGGCCACGACCGGCTTGCCCTCAGCGTCGATGAGCGCCAGCGACTTTCGCGTGCCGTTCTCGGGGAACCCAAAGAACTTAGCAACAGCCTCAATGGTGCCCATGCCCGGAGTCTCGACCTTGGTGAGCGTGCCGTCGCCAGGACCCTCGGTCACAACAACCTTGGTGCTGGCGGCCTCATCGTCGGCAGCGAAGCCGCATTCGTCGCAGTAGA
>UQSC01000141.1 GCA_900543615.1 uncultured Collinsella sp.
CGACGACCTTGGTGCTTGCCGCCTCGTCATCGGCAGCAAAGCCGCAATCGTCGCAGTAGACGAGCGAAGCCTCGCCGGCGTCGGCCAAAGCCATGTACTCGACGGAGGTATCGCCACCGATCTCACCGGAGTCGGCAACAACGGGCAGGGCCTTGATATAGCAGCGCTCGCAGATGTTAGCGTAGGCCTGCTTCATCTTGTTATACTCCTCCTGCAGGCTCTCCTGCGTGGCGGAGAAGCTGTAGGCGTCCTTCATGATGAACTCGCGACCGCGCATCAGGCCAAAGCGGGGGCGGAACTCGTCGCGGAACTTATCCTGGATGTGGTAGAGGTTAACGGGTAGCTGCTTGTAGGAGCGCAGCTCATTGCGCACCAGGGCCGTGACGGTCTCCTCGTGCGTGGGGCCCAGGACGAACTCGCGACCGTGACGGTCGTCAAAGCGCACAAGCTCCTTGCCATAGGCGTCGATGCGGCCGGACTCACGCCACAACTCGGCATCGACCATGATAGGCATCATAAGCTCCTGGGCGCCGGCGGCGTCCATCTCGTCGCGCACGATGTTCTCGATCTTGCGAATCGAGCGCCAAGCAAGCGGCAGGTAGGAATATAGACCGGCGGCCTCCTTGCGGATCATGCCGGCACGGAGCAGCAGACGGTGGCTGGCGAGCTCAGCGTCCGCCGGATCCTCTTTAAGCGTCGGCGCATAAAGCTTAGACATATACATTGCTCGGGTCATTTATTTCTCCTCAATAAGCTTGTCGACCTCGGCCATAAGCGCGTCGACAATTTGGTCCTCAGCTACTTTACCAATGATCTGGCCATGCGAAAAGAGCAAGGCCTGACCACGTCCGCAAGCAACGCCCAGATCGGCATCAGAAGCCTCGCCGGGGCCATTAACGGCACATCCCATCACAGCGATCGAAAGCGGCGCGGAGTAGTTCTTAAGCCGCTCGGTGACCTCCTCGGCAATGGGAATAAGGTTAACCTGGCAGCGGGCGCATGTGGGGCACGAGACAATCTCGGGGCCACGGCGACGCAGGCCCAACGACTGCAGAATACCCCAGGCAACCGGCGGCTCCTCAACCGGATCGGCTGTGAGCGACACACGCATGGTGTCGCCAATGCCTTCGGAAAGCAAGATACCCAAGCCTACAGAGCTCTTGATGGTGCCCTGGAGCTTGGTCCCCGCCTCCGTCACGCCCAGGTGAAGCGGAACGTGGGGAATCTCACGCGACAGGGCTCGATAGGTATCGAGCGTCGTTTGCACGCTATGGGCCTTGGCCGAAAGCACAATGTTCGTAAAGCCGCGGTCCTCAAAGTACTTGACGAAGCGCTCGCTCGACATCACGAGCTTTTCGGGCTGCGTGAGGTCGTCGCGCTCGGCGATATCCTGCTCGAGCGAACCGGCATTGACGCCGATACGAATCGCGCACCCAGCGGCGCCCGCGGCATCGATCACGGCATCGACCTTGGCCCAATCGCCAATGTTGCCGGGATTGATGCGGAGCTTGGCGGCACCGGCCTCCACAGCGCCAATGGCCAGCTTGTGGTTAAAGTGGATATCGGCAACGATTGGCACCGGAGACTCGGCACAGATGGTGCGGAAACCCTCAAGCGCGGCCTCAGTGGGCACGCTCACACGCACGATATCGCAGCCAGCCTGCGCCAACGCGCACACTTGCGCAAGCGTTGCCTGGGCGTCAGCGGTATCGGTGCAGGTCATGGATTGGACCACCACCGGCGCGCCGCCACCGATCTGCACACCGCCCACATGCACGGGGCGCGTCAACTCGCGAGGCAAAGGATGGGATAAAGACAATCCAAACACTCCCCTACAGAATAAATCGAAGGATGTCGGAACGAAGCATATAGACAAACAGCAGCGCAAAGAGCGCGATGCCCACATAGCTCACAATCGTCTGGACCTTGAGCGGAAGCTCGCGGCCCACAATCTTTTGAATGATCTCGATGACCAGCTTGCCGCCATCGAGTGGTGGGATGGGCAGCAGGTTCATAAAGCCAAGCGAGAACGAAATGAGGGCGGCAAACGAAAGGAATGTGGCAGGGCCGGCAGCAGCAGCCTGTGAGGACATAACGCTAATTCCCACGATCGAGGAGGACTGATCGAGGATCTCCATCGTATGCTGCGGCTGGAGTAGGCGCATCACGCCCTCCGCTGTCTGCACGACATAGGAGAACGACAGGCGAGCCGACGTGATGGGGTCTAAACGGACCACCTGCGTAGAGGCATACACACCTAGGCGCTCGTCCTCTTTGAGCGCAACCGTGGTCGAATGCTGCTTGCCGTCACGCTCGTACTCGATGGCGATATCGTCCTTACCGGCAGCCTTGCCGATGGCATCGTAAACATCCATCCAGGTAGAGCACGATACTCCGTCAACCGAAAGGATCGCGTCGCCGCCCTCGATACCCGCCTTGGCGGCAATAGACCCCTCGTCAACCTGACCGATCACGTTGGTATCCATCGGCACGGTGACACCCGCAATAGAGTAGATGCTCATAAGGAGCAAAAAGCCTGTCAGGATATTGACGAGAATGCCCGCGAGCAGCATAAAGGCGCGCTTGAGAAAACCCTGGCCAAGATAGGTGTGCGAACGCTCTTGTGCAAGGAACTCGGCCTCGCCGCACGGCAGCTCCCACACATCGCCCTCGAAAGTTGAATGTTCGCGATCGAAACGGCGGCCGTCAAAGGAGGTGTAACCCGCCGCATCTCGCGGCAGCGTCTGATACTTGGTGGGATAGTAGCTCGGCGAGGGCTTCTCCCCTTCCTCATACCAAGGCGCGATAGAGCCCCAACCCAAGAGCAAGGCGCATGCCTCGAGCACAACCTCCTCGGATAGCTCGAGCTCGGCGGCAAGGTCGGCCACGGTCACGCGACCATGACGATAGATAGCCGCGAGCACGCGATCGGCGCAGGAGACGTCGGTCGGATCCATACCGCAGATGGCAGCGTAGCCACCCAGCAGCAGCGGGGTCACGCCAAACTTGGTTCCAATGCGACGTGACGTGTAATGGATGTCAAAGCGACACGGCAGGCCCAAAAAGAACTCGGTCACACGGACGCCGCAGGCACGCGCCGCCAAAAAGTGGCCGCCCTCGTGCAAAAACACAAGGACGGAAAGCATCAGCAGGCCCCAAAAGACCGATGAGAGAACGCTCAGAACAGTATCCATAAAACGAAAAAGCAATCCTTATGGGTTAGGAACGGGTTGCGGCGAGCACCTGCGCAGCCTTTTCACGCGCCCATGCATCGATGTCGCGAAGCTGCTCAAACGAATCGACCGCCTGCATATCGTGGGCATCCATGCAGGATTCTACAATGCGATCGATATCGGTAAAGCTGCAGCCATCGTGCAGGAAGGCATCGACAGCGACCTCGTTGGCGGCATTGAGCACGCACGGCATGGTGCCACCCGTCTTGCCGGCACGCTCGGCCAGTGCCAGACAGCGGAAGGTATCCATGTCGGCAGCATCAAACGTGAGCTGCCCCAGCTCGCGGAAATCGATACGAGGCGCCGGGGTATCCCAACGCTCGGGATACGAGAACGCGAACTGGATGGGAATACGCATGTCGGAAGCACCGAGATGCGCCATCACGGAGCCGTCGGCAAACTCGACCATAGAGTGAATCTTGGACTGACGCTGCACGACCACGTTAATGAAATCGAGGTCGCAGTTAAACAGATGCATGGCCTCAATGCGCTCCAGGCCCTTGTTCATGAGGGTGGCGGAGTCGATGGTGATCTTGGCACCCATGGCCCACGTGGGATGTGCGAGAGCATCGGCACGCGTCACGCGGTCGAGCTCGTCGCGGGTGCGGCCAAAGAACGGACCGCCCGAGCAGGTGAGCCAAATACAATGAGCCTCGCGTGGGTTCTCCCCCAGATAGCACTGGTAGATGGCGGAGTGCTCAGAGTCGACTGGAATAAGCTGGCCCGGTTGCGCCAACGGCATAAGCAAGTCGCCGCCGACGACGAGGGACTCCTTGTTGGCAAGGGCAAGACGCTTATTCGAGGTCAAGGCCGCATGGCTCGCCTCGAGACCGGCGGCGCCCACAATAGCGACGAGCACGCAGTCGACATCGTCGCGACGCGCGAGCTCGCAAACCGCCTGCGCGCCAACGCCAAGCTTCGTTCCCTCGGGCAACTCCTGCAGCACGGCGTCATCGCCATGAGCGACATCGGCCACGGCAACCGCCTGTCTCTTATACACATCTCCGAGCCCACGAGACCGAGGCTGATCTCGT
>UQSC01000142.1 GCA_900543615.1 uncultured Collinsella sp.
CCTATGGTCTACGCCAAGATGCTCGGTGAGCGTATCGCCGACGGCCGCACGCGCGTCTATCTGGTCAACACCGGCTGGATTGGCGGCGGCTACGGCGTGGGTCATCGCATCGAGCTGGCCTACACGCGCTCACTGGTCGCTCGCGCCCTCGACGGCACCATCGAGGACAGCGAGTTTGTGCACGACGATATCTTTAATGTCGACATTCCCACTACGTGCCACGGTGTGCCCGATGGCATCCTGGTGCCGCGCCAGTACTGGCAGAGCACCGCGCGCTACGACGAGGCGGCGCACAACCTGGCGGTGATGTTCGAGGAGAACTTCGAGAAGAAGTACTCGCACCTGCCCGAGTCCGTCAAGGCTGCCGGTCCGCACGCCCAGGTGTCCGCCGACGCCCGCCATCGCGGCCGCGGCTTGCTGGGGCTCCGCCACTAGCGTCGCCTCAGACCCAAAACCACCACAAAGGGGACAGGCACCTTTGTGGTGGTTTTGCTCGCGCGGATGACTCAGGTTACAATACGCCTGACATATCGCCCCCTTCTCCGGATGGGGGCAGCGTAAGCGCTCTTGTGGCGGCACCGTAGGACTTTGAAGGTGGCCGTCGTAAGGGCGCTTTTTAGGTGCCCTCGCTCGGGCGCGCACAATGAAGGGAGAGCGTATGAAGAGCTTTATTGCCGAGGATTCATTCTGGGAGCTGTTTCCGCGGGCAGCGGTCGGCGTTGTGGTTGTGAAGGGCATGAAGCCCGCGGCTCAGATTCCTCAAGAGGACGTGGACGCGATTGCGGCGCTGCTCGATCGCGCCAACATCGATGCGGAACGCCACCTGACGAGTGATACCATCAGCGAGAATGCGCCGGTTAAGGCTTGGCGTGACGCGTACCGGCTGTTCAAGACCAAGAAGGGCGCGCGTTGCTCAGTTGAGAACCTGCTCAAACGCGTGCTCAAAGGGAAGCCGGTGGGCCACATCACGCCGGCGGTGGACATCTATAACACGGTGTCGCTGTCCTACGCGCTGCCCGTTGGCGGCGAGGACCTGCATGCGATTGAGGGAGATCTTCGCTTGAAGGTGACCGACGGTGGCGATGCGTTCTTGCCACTTGGCGAGGAAGCGGATGACCCGACGCTGCCCGGCGAGCTCGCCTACATTGACGATGCGGGCGCCGTGTGCCGCTGCTGGAACTGGCGCGATGGCGTTCGAACGGCTCTATCCGACGATTCGGCCGACGCATTCCTGGCGATTGAGTGCGTAGAGCCCGAGCGAATGGGGGACTGCCAGGCTGCCATCGATCGCTTGGCCGAGCTGCTTGAGCGCTATCTGGGAGCGACGGTTGTCGTTAAGACGCTTGTGACCCGCGACAATCCCTGTGTGGAGCTGTAGCGGCGCCTAGAACCTATTGATGCCCAAAACCACCACAAAGGCGCCTGTCCTTTGTGGTGGTTTTTATGTTGATGGGTCAACAAATGAGGCACGCAGGGCTGGCGTCCGCTGGGTACGGTTAAGATGTTAACCCGTTAGCATCATGCAAGCGAAAGGCGGTCGTCTCCCATGCAGCAGAACGACGAGACACGTTTTGAGGATTTTGTCGGACTGATCAGCGGGCTCTACAAGGAGATTCAGCGCATCAAGACGTCCGAAGGCGCAAGGCTCGGCCTTAAGGGCTCCGACGTCATGTGCCTGTACTATCTTGAGCGCAGCAAGGACGGCCTGACCGGCGCCGACCTCGCCCGCATGGCAGGCGTGACCCGCGCCGCCGTCTCGCGTACGCTGGCGCATCTGGAGGAGGGTGGCTACGTCGAGGTCGATGATTCGGGCGATGCCGCCGTTAAGTATCGTGCTCCGGTGCGCCTGACCGCTCTGGGCGGCGAGAGCATGAGCGAGGCGGACCGCATCATTCGCGAGGTGCTCGATACCACCGGTAAGGCTATGGGTGTGGAGCAGCGCGAGCAGATGTATGCGTCGCTGCGCACGATTCTCAACACCCTGCGCGAGCTGTAGGGCCGCCAAGGCTTTTGCTTCCAATTAACAACTGCATAGTCCTGTTTGAGCGCGTATACCGTGCCGGGGCCTTGCTGTCAAAATTCCCTGCGCGGGACCTGCGCAAGAAAGGATTCGCTATGTCCGTCCGCATTATTACCGATTCCGCAAGCGATATGTCGCCGGCCGAGCACCCAGCACTGGCCGTTTTGCCGCTGTCCGTCACCTTTGGCACCGATGTGTACATGGATGGCATCGACATCGATCACCAGCGCTTTTACGAGATGCTCGTGGAGCGCGATGAGCTGCCCAAGACCGGCCAGGTCAACCCGTACGCGTTTTCGCAGGCTATTGCCGAGGCGCGTGATGCCGGCGATGAGGCTGTGATTATTACCGTGGGCGCTAAGCTTTCGGGCACCAATCAGAGTGCCCGTACCGCACTTGCCGAGGCGCCGGGCGGCGACGTGTACGTGGTGGATAGCAACAACGTCACTCTGGGTGAGCGTGTCCTGGTCGAGTATGCCCTGCGCCTGGTGGACGAGGGCCGTAGTGCGGCCCAAATCGCGGCGGCCGTCGAGGCCGTCCGTGACCGCGTGGTCGTCATCGGCCTGCTCGAGACGCTGGAGTACCTGGTTCGCGGCGGTCGTCTATCTGCTGCGGCCGGCGCCGTGGGCACGCTGCTCAACGTGAAGCCCGTGGTGGCTGTCGAGGACGGCCTTATCGTGCAGTTGGGCAAGGCGCGCGGTTCCAAGAACGGCCGCAACCTGCTCAACCAAAAGGTCGAAAAGTCAGGCGGCATCGACTTTTCCATGCCGCTGGCGCTGGGCTATACGGGCCTTTCGGATGCGGTGCTCAAGAAGTATGTCGAGGACAGCGCGGCACTGTGGGCTGGCCACACCGAGGGCGAGTTGCCCGTTCACACCATCGGCGCCACCATCGGCACCCACGTAGGCCCCGGCGCCGTCGCCGTAGCCTTCTTCCAGCCCGCCAACTAACCGACCTGCCATAAACCACCACAAAGGGGACAGGCACCTTTGTGGTGGTTTATGCTTTTCCGGGTGGAAGGGAGCGAGCAATGGCGTCTGAGGGCTTTTTTGAACGGGTGTACGAGGTGGTCGAGCAGATCCCCGAGGGGATGGTCGCCACGTATGGCCAGGTGGCGCTGCTTGCCGGTCGTCCACGAAGTGCGCGGTACGTGGGGTATGCCCTGCATAGTAATCCGCGCCTCGGCGAGATTCCCTGTCACCGCGTGGTGTTTGCCGACGGGCACATATGCGAGGGCTTCGCTTTTGGCGGTCCCGATGCTCAACGTGAGCTTTTGCTAGGGGAAGGTGTGGCGTTTAAGGACGACATGCACGTCGACTTGGCCGCCTGTCGCTGGCCTGCCGGGCTCTAGCGGTTCTGCCGTGGCGAAAACCACCACAAAGGCGCCTGTCCCCTTTGTGGTGGTTTTACGCTGTAGGTTTACCAGAGCTAACTTATGGAGAAGGTGTGGTGGCGTACTTTGCCATCAGAAAGTAAACCACGGTGAACTATATTGGTTTCAGCAACGGAGCAGGCAATAGGCGATGAAAAAGCCTGCCCTGTTGAGTTTGATTCGCATTCCTCCCCTCTGTGCGATTCAACGGTGTACTTCGGGAACAGGCCCGCTGGCAACTAACTGCCAGCGGGCCTGTTCCTGTTTCGGGGAGAAATCTAATCTTACCGTCTATGTTGTGCGAAAGCGCTTTGCCTAGTACACCATGCCCATGGCGTCCTGAACCTCGGCCAGGGTCTGCTCGGCGATCTCGTTGGCGCGACGATTACCTTCGTGCAGCACGTCCTTCACGTAATCCAAGTCGTTCTCGTAGCGCTGGCGACGCTCGCGGATCGGGGCGAAGTACTCGTTGACGGCCTCGGTCACGTACTTCTTGAGCTGGCCGGAGCCGCCCATGCCGATCTCCTCGGCAATCTCGACCTCGGAGCGACCGGTGCAGATGGCGGCCGTCGAAAGCAAACCGGACACGCCGGGGCGGTTCTCGGGATCGAACGTGATCATGCGCTCGGAGTCGGTCTGGCTCTTTTTGATGCGCTTGGCCGTTTCCTCGGCGGTCATCGAGATGTTGATGGCGTTGCCGTAGCTCTTGCTCATCTTGCGACCGTCCAGGCCGGGCAGCAGCGGGGTTTCGGCTGTCTCTTATAC
>UQSC01000143.1 GCA_900543615.1 uncultured Collinsella sp.
GTTAAGAACGATGTGAACCGTCGCGTCAATGCCGAGCTCGCCAACCAGACCAGAAGCGCCGGTGCTGCCCAACATCAGCTTGCGCTTATCGATGAGCTCGAGCAGCGTGGCCTTCGCGATGCGCTTCCGGATGCCTTGGCGGTCTTTTGCGACCTGCGAGAGCGCTATCCCGATCTGTCGCTGCGTGATTTGGGGGAGATGGCTGACCCTCCCTTGTCGAAGTCTGCCCTGTACCATCGCGTTTTGAGGCTTGAAAAGCTCATTGAAGCAAACAAGTAGTTTGAAGTATCGACTTATATACGGATTTAGCTGCTATTTTATTCTTTAAAACGTTTTAACGTAAATTTGATTTTCAATTTCGAGCATTCTCGTGAAATTCAAGTCAAAAAAAAGGTATATTAGGCGAGTGGTTAGTTTGTGGGCCTCAACGGCGGGCGCTGTAGCTCGCGGGGGCCTTACGAAAGGAGACACAATGGCAGTAAAGGTTGCTATTAACGGCTTCGGTCGCATCGGTCGTCTGGCTTTCCGTCAGATGTTCGGTCATGAGGGCTCCGAGATCGTCGCTATCAACGACCTCACCTCTCCCGATATGCTCGCTTACCTGCTGAAGTACGACTCCACGCAGGGCAACTACGCTCGCGATCACGAGGTCGTTGCTGGCGAGGATTCCATCACCGTTGACGGCAAGGAGATCAAGATCTACAAGGAGGCCGACGCCAACAACCTGCCTTGGGGCGACCTCGACGTCGACGTCGTTCTCGAGTGCACCGGCTTCTACACCAGCAAGGCTAAGGCTCAGGCCCACATCAACGCTGGCGCCAAGAAGGTCGTCATCTCCGCTCCGGCCGGCAGCGATCTGCCCACCATCGTGTACAACGTCAACCATGAGACGCTGACCGCTGAGGACAACATCATCTCCGCTGCTTCCTGCACCACCAACTGCCTCGCCCCGATGGCCAAGGGTCTCAACGACTTCGCTCCCATCGTGTCCGGCATCATGACCACCATCCACGCCTTCACCGGCGACCAGATGCCGCTCGACGGCCCGCAGCGCAAGGGCAACTTCCGTCGCTCCCGCGCCTGCTCCGAGAACATCGTCCCGAACACCACGGGCGCTGCCAAGGCCATCGGCCTGGTTCTCCCCGAGCTCAACGGCAAGCTCATCGGTGCCGCCCAGCGCGTCCCGACGCCGACCGGCTCGCTGACCAACCTCTACGCCGTCGTTGACAAGAAGGTCACCGTCGACGAGGTCAACGCTGCCATGAAGGCCTACGCCGAGACCATCCCCGAGACCTTCGCCTACAACGAGGACCAGATCGTCTCCCGCGACATCGTCGGCGAGACCCACGGCTCCATCTTCGACGCCACTCAGACCATGTGCTCTGACCTCGGCAACGGCCAGACCCTCGTTCAGGTCACCTCTTGGTACGACAACGAGAACTCCTACACCTCTCAGATGGTCCGCACCATCAAGTACTTCGAGAAGTTCGTTGCTTAATTTAGCTTTTAGCGAATAGCTCGTTGAGCGTCTAAAGAAGGGCGCGGCCTTATAGGGCTTACACCCTAGGGTCGCGTCCTTTTTATAAGAAATCGTCTGCCGTAATGGAAGGCAGACACGTACGAAAGGTAGAAGCAAACATGGCCTTTACCAAGAAGACCGTCCGCGACATCGATGTCGACGGCAAGCGCGTTCTCGTCCGCGTTGACTTCAACGTGCCTATCAAGGATGGCGTCGTTGGCGACACCACCCGTATCAAGGCTGCCCTGCCCACCATCAACTATCTCGTTGAGCACAACGCTCGCGTCATCCTCATGAGCCACCTCGGCCGTCCCGATGGCACCGGCTTCCAGCCCGAGCTGTCCCTCGAGCCCGTCGCCAAGAAGCTCGCCGAGCTCTCTGGTCTCGACGTTGCCTTTGTCGCCGACACTTACGGCGAGAAGGCTGCCGAGGCTGTCGCTGCCGTCGAGCCGGGCAAGGTTCTCGTTCTCGAGAACGTCCGCTTCGATAAGCGTGAGAAGAAGAACGATCCCGAGATCGCCAAGAAGCTCGCTTCCTATGGTGACGTCTTCGTTCTCGATGCCTTCGGCACCGCTCACCGCGCCCAGGGTTCCGTCGTGGGCCCCGCCGCTTACCTGCCTGCCGTCGCTGGCTTCCTGCTTGAGAAGGAGGTCGACACGCTGACCGGCATCTTCGCCGAGCCCGAGCGCCCCTTCGTCGCTATCGTCGGCGGTTCCAAGGTTTCCTCCAAGATCGGCGTTCTCGATCACCTCATCGACTCCGCTGACACCCTGATTATCGGTGGCGGCATGGCCTACACCTTCTTCCTGGCTCAGGGACTGTCCGTCGGTCAGTCCCTCAAGGAAGAGGACTGGGTCGAGCGCGCCGGCGAGATGCTCAAGAAGGCCGAGGAGAAGGGCGTCAAGATCCTGCTCCCCATCGACAACCGCGTTGCCGATCACTTTGGCGAGGACGCTGTCCCCGAGGTTGTCGCTTCCGACGCTATCCCCGACGATCGTGAGGGTATGGACATCGGCCCCAAGACCGAGGAGCTTTACGCCGAGGCCGTCAAGGGCGCCAAGACCGTGTTCTGGAATGGCCCCATGGGCGTCTTCGAGTTCGACAACTTCGCTCATGGCACCCAGGCTATCGCCGAGGCTGTCGCCGAGGCCGACTGCACCTCGATCATCGGTGGTGGCGACTCTGTCGCAGCTGTCAACAAGTTCAACCTGGCCGACAAGATGAGCTGGATTTCCACCGGCGGTGGCGCTTCCATGGAGCTCGTCGAGGGTAAGGCCCTGCCCGGAGTGGAGGCGCTTCTCGATGCCTAACCGCACCCTTCTTATCGCTGGTAACTGGAAGATGAACAACGACGTCGCCGAGGCTGCCAAGCTCGCCGACGAGCTGGCCCAGGCTCTGCCCGAGGTTCCGGCTGGCGTCGAGGTGCTCGTCTGCCCTCCGACCATCGACATCACTACGGTCCATGACCGCATTCAGGCTGCCCCCATCGCCCTCGGTGCACAGAACGTGTACTGGGAGGCCAAGGGTGCCTTCACCGGTGAGTCCTCTTGCGACATGCTCAAGTCCGCTGGCTGCACCTACTGCATCATCGGTCACTCCGAGCGTCGCGACTACTTCCACGAGACCGACGAGGACCAGAACAAGAAGGCCAAGGCCCTCGTTGCCGCCGGTCTTGTTCCCGTCTTCTGCTGCGGCGAGTCCCTTGAGGTCCGCGAGGCCGGCACCTATGTCGAGCACGTCGTGAACCAGGTCAAGGCTGGCCTTGCTGGCCTTGAGATCACCTGCCCCAAGCAGGTCGTCGTCGCCTACGAGCCCATCTGGGCCATCGGCACCGGCAAGACCGCTACCGCCGAGGACGCTCAGGAGGTCTGCGGCGCTATCCGTGAGACCCTCAAGGAGATGTTCGGCGAGGAGCTCGCCAACGGCATCCGCGTTCTCTACGGCGGTTCCGCCAAGCCCGGCAACATTGCCGAGCTCGTCGCCAAGCCCGACGTTGACGGCGCCCTCGTGGGCGGCGCTTCGCTCAAGGCTGCCGACTTCGCCTCTATGGTCGTCAAGGCAGGCGAGTAGGACATATGGCACAGCGTCATCTTCCTGCACTCCTGATCATCATGGATGGCTGCGGCCTTGCTCCGGCCGATGGCGAGAACGCCGTCGCCGCTGCCAAGACGCCCTTCCTTGATAGCCTATACGAGAAGTATCCCCACACCACGCTCGGTGCTTCGGGCGAGGACGTGGGCCTTCCCGACGGCCAGATGGGCAACTCCGAGGTAGGCCACCTCAACATCGGTGCCGGCCGCATCGTGTTCCAGGAGCTTTCGCGCATCAACAATGCCATCAAGGACGGCTCCATCGCCAAGAACGAGGTCTTCGTCAAGGCTATGGACGACGTCAAGGCTGACGGCAAGACTCTCCACCTCATGGGCCTTATGAGCCCTGGCGGTGTTCATTCTCACATGAACCACGTCGAGGCTCTGGTCAAGATGGCTGCCGAGCACGGTGTCAAGACCGTTCGCGTCCACGCCTTCATGGATGGCCGCGACGTCGACCCGCAGTCCGGTGCCGGTTACATGCTGTCTCTTATACACATCTCCGAGCCCACGAGACCGAGGCTGATCTC
>UQSC01000144.1 GCA_900543615.1 uncultured Collinsella sp.
ATACGGCTACCACCGAGATCTACACTATGCTATTCGTCGGCAGCGTCAGATGTGTATAAGAGACAGATGCTTAGCTCTTGCATCAGCGGCATTGTCATCCGCCCAGACCTCCTTCGCCATGCGAAAGGCCGCCCACGCCTTGGGCCATCCCGCATAAAACGCCGCATGCGTAAGGATTTCCGCTATCTCAGCCCTGGTCACGCCATTGTTCTTTGCGGACATCAGATGATATTGAAACGAAGAGTCCGTCAGGCCCTGCGCCATTAGGGCAACCACCGTCACTATGCTGCGATCTCGAAGGGAAAGCCCGTCTTCTCGACTCCAAACCTCGCCGAACAGCACATCGTCATTGAGCTGTGCAAATTTGGGGGCAAAGTCCCCCAGGGCATCCCTGCCCGCTGTCTGCTTAATCGTCATGTTTGATTCCTCCTGTCGATGGTTTTGAGTACAAACTGCTTTCGCGCAGCTAAGCCGCGCCTAGATTTCCATGCCCATTCGATGCGCCTGCTCCAGAGCGGGATGCCCGGCGATTTCGCCCACGCCGTTCACGCCGCCGGCGAAAACCGTTCCGGCAAGCGCGCGCCTTTGGCGAAAATCCCTTGCACTCCTTATATATATTGACGAAAATAAAGGTAATACCTAAACCTAACTTTAGGTCAAGGAGTAAATTCGAGATTTGTCCGGAGGAGAACCATGTACACAATCGGACAGGTGGCGGATATGTTCGGTCTGCCCGTTTCCACGCTGCGCTATTACGACAAGCAGGGATTGTTCCCGGAATTGGAGCGGACATCCGGCATTCGCCGATTCGGCGATACGGAACTCGAGGCGCTTCGGGTCATCGAATGCTTAAAGAAGGCTGGGATGGAGATCAAGGACATCCGGCTGTTCATGGAATGGTGCGCGGAGGGCCCATCGACATATCCCAAGCGCAAGGCCATGTTCGAGGAGCGGAAGGCCCACATGGAATCGGAAATCGCGAACATGAACCGTGCGCTGGATATGTTGAAGTTCAAATGCTGGTACTACGAGCAGGCGATCCAAGATGGCAACGAGGATAGAGTGAAGGCGCTGATTCCCGACGATTTGCCGGAAGAGATCAAAGATACCTACGATAGCGCCCACGCTCAATAATGCCGCCCGATGCTCAAGGGGCTTTGGCAAGGAGTCGTTTAGGCAGACATGCAAAAAGAAAGCCTCCGAACAGAAGGTTCGGAGGCTGTTATTCCCGTCATTTCGCTGATGGCTTTGCTCTATGGCGACGCCGAAACAACATCGGGCGGTACTCGACGGTATCAAAACGCAAGCTCAGAAGCCAGTTCCCGTTATTCCCATAGGCATAAGCGCATCTGTTCGCGATTGCCTATCGATGCTTTGCCTCGAGCACGGCAGACACCGCATCGAGGAACTCCCGCACATGGTCTGCGGGGTGCGGCGAATGAAGCAGCCCGTAAGACACGAGACAGTCCCAATCGGTAGGGACGGTTTTGAGCATGGGGTGGACGTTGGCCCACAACGGCAGCGTCGCAAGAGCGAGGTCCTCGTTCGCGCCGCGATTGAACACCTCCACCCGATATTGCGGGAAGTCTACGAGCGCGATTTGAGGATGATGCAAGAGTATCTCGTCGCGTACGCGGTCGATTTCGGTGTTCCAGCCCCGGCGTATAAGCATAAGACTGTGATTGTGGAGGTCGTCGAATGTGACGATGTCGCGTTTGGCGAGCTCGCTGTCGACGGGAACGGCGCACCAGAGCGGCTCGCGCGAAAGCTCGAGGCCCAGGCACCCGCGCTCTTTAAGAAAGGCATCGTCGAAAATCCCCACCACGATATCCATGTCTTGCCCGAGGTTCGCCAAACCGCGCGCCGCCGAGGGTGTGTTTTCAAACGTGACCACCTGAAGGCTCATGCCAGGGCAACGTTCCTTCACCTTCGGCCATAGCTTCGTGAGCGGCGTGCTGGGCGTCATGAGCGACACTCCCACGCGGATGATGCGCTTCTCTCCGCGCTCGGCGACGCGGGCGCGTGCGATTGATTCTTGAGAGTACTGCACGATATGGCGGGCGTCGGCGAGCAGCGACCTGCCTGCTCGCGTAAGCGAAAGCCCCTGATGCGATCGGTGGAACAGCGTAAGGCCTAGCCGCGACTCCAGCAGGTTCATCTGCTTGATGACGGCCGTGGGCGTGATGAAGGACTCTTGTGCCGCCTTGGAGAAGCTGCCCGCCTCCGCCACGCGGATGAAAGTGTCAAGCTGTGGGTTGTACATCGATCCTCCTGTCACGCATTATGTGCCGTATATACCCCATGGTTATATCCATCATTCCAACGTGAACTTCTCGCGCGTCAGTAAACGCCGTAGCCTTGTATTCGAAAAGTCACCATTAAGGAGGAGACCATGGAGTATCTGAAGCTCAACAACGACGTAGAGATGCCCATCGAGGGTTTGGGCACCTTCCTCATGACCCCGGCCGAGGCCGAGGCGGCCGCAACCGCCGCGCTCACGGCTGGCTACGAGCACATCGACACCGCCAACGCCTACATGAACGAGCGCGCCGTGGGCCGTGCCATCGCCAAGAGCGGCATCGCACGCGACAAGATCTTCGTCTCCACCAAGCTCTGGCCGAGTGTCTACGACGCGGGCATGCCGGCGGTGGACGCCACGCTCCAGCGCCTAGGGCTCGACTACGTCGACATGCTCATCCTGCACCAGCCGGTAGGCGACTACCTGGCCGCGTGGCGCACGATGGAGGAGGCCTACCGCGCGGGCAAGGTGCGCGCCCTCGGCCTCTCCAACTTCCCGCAAGACAAGATTGCCGAGGTCATCGAGGTCGCCGACATCAAGCCGCAGCTCGTGACCGTTGAGTGCCACCCCTACCACGCCCAGCGCGACCTGCGCGCCTACCTCGCGCCGTACGGCACGGTGATCGAGGCGTGGTACCCGCTCGGCCACGGCGACAAAGGTCTTCTGGAGGAGCCCGTCTTCGTCGCTCTCGCCGAGAAGTACGGCAAGACCCCGGCCCAGGTGATCCTGCGCTGGCACGTGCAGATGGGAACCTCCATCATCCCCGGCTCCAAGAATCCCGCCCACATCGCCGACAACGCGAACATCTTCGACTTCTCCCTCACCGAAGACGAGATGGCCGAGATTGCCAAGCTCGACGGGACCATGACCTACTACACCGCCACTGAGGAAGCACTCGCGGGCTACCTGGCCATACGCCCCGATTTCGACGCGCAGGAGTAGCGCTCAGACGATAACGGACCAACCAAGCCAACGGAGGAGATGCCCCATGACCGCAAACCCGACCGTGACCAGAAGAAACTTCCTACTCGGAGCCGCGCTGTGCGCAACGATGCTCTCCGGTTGCAACCAGGGTGACGGCGGCCAAGCCGCCGCCGAGGACCAGCCCGCCGCCGCGCCCGCTGCAGGCGGCAACGTCCTCGTGGCCTACTACTCGGCACAGGGCCACACCGCTGCCGTAGCTCAGACCATCGCCGACGAGCTCGGCGCCGATCTCTTTAAGGTGACGCCTACGGAGCCCTACTCCGACGATGACCTCGACTGGACCGACGACAGTAGCCGCGTGACCCGCGAGCACGAGGACGAGAGCCTGCGCGACGTCGAGCTTACGCAGGTCACGCCGGACGGCTGGGAGAACTACGACACCGTGCTCGTGGGGTATCCCATCTGGTGGGGCATCGCGGCCTGGCCCATCGACAACTTCATCTCAGGCAACGACTGGGACGGCAAGACGGTGCTCCCGTTCTGCACCTCTTCCTCCTCGAGTCTTGGCCGGAGCGGCGAGCTACTCGCCGAGGCCGCGGGCAGCGGGGAGTGGCAGGAGGGCCAGCGCTTCTCGTCCAGTGTGGACGAGTCCGGGGTTCGTGATTGGGTCGCCGGTCTCGGCCTGGCATAAGCAATTAGAGATGGCAGACCGCTGACAATCTGGGAGTTTCGAATGATCCTATACTTCACCGGGACGGGCAACTGCCTCTACGTGGCGCGCGAGCTGGCCGCGGAGGGCGAGAGGGTCCTGAGCATCCCGCAGGAGCTGCGCCGCGAGGGCGAGCTCGCCTACGCGGACGATACGGTTGGCATCGTGTACCCCATCTACGGGCACATGATGCACGACCTGTCTCT
>UQSC01000145.1 GCA_900543615.1 uncultured Collinsella sp.
CAAGGCTATTCGTCGGCAGCGTCAGATGTGTATAAGAGACAGGGTCCTCCCCCGTCTCGATCACGGCTTTTCGCTCCAGATTGCCAGCGGTGCCCACAACGAGGCACGCAAGCACGGCTATGACTTGCTCATCGCCAACGCCGACAACGACGACATTCTCGAGGACCATTACCTGCGCTATTTTATGGGCACTCAGATGTCCGGCGTCATGGTTCAGCCCATGGCGTCTCCCGACTGGCACCCCGCTATGACCAAGATGCCCGTGCCGATCGTCCACCTGGACATCCACTGTTCCGAGCCCGGCTATTACGTGGCCGCCGACAACGAGGCACAGGGTCGCATCATTGCCGAACTCGCCATCGCCCGCGGCGCACGTCATATCACCGTCGTGGGCAGAGCGGCATTCATGCAGCTCACTCTGCGCGTGCTTGGTATCCACAAGGCCCTCGCCCTGCATCCTGATATCAAAATTGAGGTCATCGACGCCGGCGAATGGAATACCGCTGCCGACGGCTACGGCATCGGTGCCCAAATCGCCGAGCGCCCCGCGGACGAACGCCCCGATTTTGTCATCGGCCTTACCGACGTATTGGCCTCGGGCGTTATCTCGGCGCTAATTGACAAAGGCATCTCCGTCCCCGAGCAGGTCCGCGTGGCCGGCTGCGATGGCAACCCGCTCGCTTGGAGCGGATCGGTCCCGCTCACTACGGTGGCACCCCCAGGCTACGAGATTGGCCGCAAGGGCGTTCAATTGCTCATGGAGCAAATCGAGAACAAGGCCCCGGCAAAGATCAAGCATATCCGTGTCGGCTCCGCAGTGCGTACCGTCACCGCAGTCGCCGCCGAGGATATCAACCGCCAAGAACTGGTACGTCCGTTCCTACTGGAACGCGCCAGCACCCAGGCAAGCAGCCAGACCGACGCCACGGCCATCAACCTCGGTGCGTATCTATAGCACGCCCGCAAGTATGCTAAGTCGCCGCTCAAGCAAAAGAGGCCCGACCATTGCCGGACCCCTTTTGTTTAAGCGCAAACGTAAGCAATTGCTCGTTTCAACGCCGCAATTGTCTAGCGCACGGCCTTGACTGCCGCCGCCAGGTCGAACAACGTATCGAGCACGGCCTCGCAGCCATCCACCACGTCCTGCGGCAGCGGCACAATATCGGGGACGGCAAAGACGTGACAGCCGGCCGTGATGCCCGAGACGCAACCATTGCGCGAATCCTCGACCACGGCACATTCCTCGGGAGCAAAGCCCGCGCGCTCGCAGGCGAGCAGGTACATCTCGGGATCGGGCTTGCCATGCACAACGTCCTCGCCGCAGGTCACCGTTTCAAACTTGTCAAAGAGGCCGAATGCTTTAAGGTTGCGCTCGGCCGTAACATGGCGCGATGACGTTGCAAGGCCTACGTGATAGCCCGCAGCCAACAGCTCGTCTATGCACTCGGCAGCGCCGGCCTTAAGCTCCAGATCGGTCTTGACCATCTCGTCGCGAATCTCCTTGTGGCGGACATAGATCGCCTCGGCGGTCTCGTGGCTGCCGTAATGCTTATCGAGGATGTTCATGACATCGGGTAGCGTGCGACCGATAAACTGATGGATCAGCGCTTCATCAATCGCGAGCCCCAGCTCAGCGGCGCCTGCCTTCCAGGCCCTAATCCCCAAACGCTCGGTATCGACCAGCGTTCCATCCATGTCAAAAATAACAGCCTTGATCATATCGGTCTCCCTCGCCGGATTGCATTACTGCCACTCTACCGCACTTTACAAGCTTGTATATAACGTATATAGCATATTGCACTTTCGTTACATAGCTGGAAGTCTTATGACAAGCAGCTCGATGGGATTATAGTTTCATCCGAGCTTTAATAACTGTAAGGAACTTTCATGCTTTCAGACACCGCCGCACCCGCAGAGGAGCTTCAGGACAAACTCGCAGCACTCGAGCAGCTGCTTTTGGCATACGGACGCGTCGCCATCGGCTTTTCCGGCGGCGTTGACAGCAGTTTTTTGGCCGCCGTATGCGCCCGCATCATGCCTACCAATACCCTCCTCGTCCATCTCACCACGCCGCTCATCGGCACGCCCGAGCAGGCTTCGTTTGAGCGGTCCGTTGATGGACAAGCCAATGAAGGACCGCATTTTAAACTCCCCGTGCTCAATCTTTCGGTGGATCAGTTGCAGCTCCCCCAAGTAGCCTGCAACGATGCCAATCGCTGCTACCACTGCAAGCACGCCGGCTTTACCGCCATCGTCAACCACGCCAAGTCGCTCGGCTTTCCCACCGTCATCGATGGCAGCAATGCAAGCGATCGCGGTGACTACCGCCCCGGAATGCGTGCGGCAGAAGAGCTCGGCGTACGCTCCCCTCTTATGGAGGTCGGCTTTACCAAGGACGAAGAGCGCGAGCTACTACGCGCATGGGGCTATCCTGTTTGGAACCTGCCGGCGGGAGCATGTCTTGCCACGCGCGTCCCCACGGGCGAGGAGCTTACGTTCGAGAAGGTCTCCCTGATCCGCGCCTGCGAGGATTACCTGCACGATCTTGACCTGGCACAGGTACGCGCGCGCTTGATCGGTGGCTGCATGCATATCGAGGCCGCACCAGCAGATGTCGCCAAGATTGCCGCCCTCGGCGGTGCCGCTGTCGACGACAAGGGCAAGACCCCGCTTCCCGCCGTTATCGAGTCCGCGCTGCGCGAGCTGGGCTGCGACCATATCTCCCCCGAGGTCACCCCCTACATCCACGGCAACATGAACCTGTAACCTGCCAAAAAGGGACAGGTTTATTTTGGCAGATTTTATCTGGGGAAACGCCGAAGCCCCATATTCACAACCGCCGCAGCTCCATATGAGGCAAATGAATCAGCAGCGTCTATCCCAAATCTTGAGTATTTGTTCGACAGAACGGCCTCTGCCGGCTCCTGCTAGACTGGTAGATTCCCAACCGTCCATCCAGGAGCCTCAATGTCGCGCAAGTCCGCCTACAAGCAAGCACTTTCCATCGGCACCGCCGTGGTGCTGGGGTTTGCGCTGTTCACAGGGTCGCTCGACGGAGCGCCCAAGTTGTTGTCGCCGCAAAGCGATGAGCAAGCGGCGGCTCTGGCCGAAAAACAAAACGAGAGTCCCAGCCGCACCGACGACGAGGCAGACATGGTCGCCCGGCTCGAATCGGGAACAGCGAGCTCCGAGGACTCTCAAAATAGCCAAAACTATGGCGATGGCTCCGAATCCGCCGCAACCGACACCGGTAACGACACTTCCACAGACAGCGCCGCCACCCCCATCGACGAAGTCGAAAACCCCGATCTCGCCCGCGCCCGCGGCGTATATCTCAGCAGCATTCCCGACTACGCCGGCAACCCCTACGTTGCCCTTCGCGCCGACAGCACGCACCCGTTGGGCATGCCGTCGTTCACGCTCGACGAGTACGAGCGTGCCACCGAAGAGGGCTGCTTTAAGAAATTCTCCAAGCTCGATAGCCTGGGTCGCACCCGCAAGGCACTCGCCTGCGTGGGTCCCGAATCGCTCGGCCAGGGCAAGCGCGGTGATATCTCGCGCATCCACCCCGCCGGCTGGCACCAGCAGCGCTACGACTTTATTCCGGGCCAGAGCCCTTACAACCGCTGCCACCTCATCGCCTGGTCGCTCTGCGGCGAAAACGCCAACCGCAAAAATCTCCTCACCGGCACGCGCTATCTCAACGAGACGGGCATGCTACCGTTTGAAGAGCAGATTCTCAACTATATTCGCGATACGGGCAACCATGTGCTCTACCGCGTCACGCCCATGTATAACGAAGAGGAACTTGTCTGCCGTGGCGTGCGCCTTGAGGCGCAATCGGTCGAGGACCACGGCAAGACCCTCTGCTTTCACGTGTACTGTTACAACCTGCAACCGCACGTGCAGATCGACTACGCCACCGGCCGCAACCAGGCATCCGGAGACTAGTGCCGACCGCGCCGCCCGTAACCCAAAAAAAGATCCGTTTTCCTCCGTCCCCAAGGAATCAGAACCACCCTTAAAAAGGGTGGTTTGCTCTTAGGGTATAACCCACGGGCC
>UQSC01000146.1 GCA_900543615.1 uncultured Collinsella sp.
GGGCTCGGAGATGTGTATAAGAGACAGAATAATCCCCGTCCCAGAAACATCATTTAGCGGCGGGCTCGGAGCTTTTCGTAGCCGTCGGCAAAGAAGGCGACCGTCGCGACATCGGACTCGGCGGCGTCAGCATCGGCGGCGGGAACCACGCCGTGCTCGTCGCTCACCAGGAACAGCGCGCCCTTAAGCTGTGCGGGAATGTCCACGCGCGTGACCGGGATGCCCTTGGTCTGGGCCAGCTGCTCAATGAGCGTCGCCGTGCCGCACAGGCACTCGTCCGCCGGCGCCACAAAGGCCAGCTCGCCGTCGTTGACAGCAGCAAGCAGCTCGGGCGCCACGCCGGTCTCGTCGGCCTCGGAGCGGGCCTCGGCAGAGCGGGCACGCAGCGCCTTGGCCGAAGCATCGGCTAGCGGCTCGTACTCGCCCACCGTCATGGCAGCGTTGCCGTTGATGTCGATCACCAGCATGAGTACGCCGTCGCGCGCAGTGTAATCGCCCTCGGCAAGCGACCACTCAACGTGCTGTTTGGCCCAACTGAGCATGTTATGGGTAAGCGGTTCGCCCTGCACCAAGCGCTCGGATAGCGCACGGATGTGACGGTTGAGCATGGGCACCTTTTTGTTGGACATGCGCCAACGGCAGATAAGCGCGGGCTTGTCGAGCGTAAACTTCTCGACCGCCTCCTGATTGGCGCAAAAGTCCTCGTACGCACGCTGATCCTCGGCATTGCCAAACAGCTCGGCATCATCAATCTGGGGCATGGTCATACCTTTCGTGTTAGTCATTCCGTCCTCTTATACCAAAAAGACGGCCCTCCAAACGGAGCGACCGTCTTTTGCGGAGATTATTTTAGAAACGAGGCCAATCCAAGGGACGAGATAACATCCCATCCTCCCCAGTCAACCTAACAGGTCGGCGAGGGTTGCCCAGGTGCCGCAGATTGCCGTGAAAGAGGAGCGACGCGTACTTTGGGTACGCGAGCGACGAATGAACGGCAAGGTGCGGCACCTGGGCAAGCCGCAGCGCCACCTCCCTACTTAATGGCGGAAGTGGCGGGCGCCCGTGAAGACCATTGCGATGCCGTGCTCGTTGCAGGCCTGGATGCTCTCGTCGTCGCGCTTGGAGCCGCCGGGCTGGATGATGCAGGTCACACCATGCTCGGCAAGCACGTCGACGTTATCGCGGAACGGGAAGAACGCGTCGCTTGCGCAGGCAAAGCCGCCCTTCTCCACGCCCTCGCGCTCGCAGAAGTCCTCGGCGCGCTCGCAGGCAAGCAGCGCAGAGTCAACGCGGTTGGGCTGGCCCGGGCCCATGCCAATGCCGGCCTTGCCCTTGGAGACCAGGATGGCGTTGGACTTGACGCCCTTGCAGACCTTCCAGGCAAACTCGAGCTCGGCCATCTCGGCGTCGGTGGGCTTGCGGTCGGTGGGGAACGTGAAGGTCGCGGGATCCTCGGTCACGTGGTCGACTTCCTGCACCAGCATGCCGCCGTCGACGGAGCGCAGCTCCACCTGGGCGCCGTGGTCCACGCCGCCGGTAGCCAGCACGCGCAGGTTGGGGCGCTTGCCCATGCGCTCAAGCGCCTCGGCAGTGTAGCTCGGAGCGATGATGACCTCGACGAACTGCTTGTTCTGATCGGCAAAGTGCTCAACCAGCTCATAGGGAACCTCGCGGTTGCAGGCGATGATGCCGCCAAAGGCGCTCTTGGGATCGCAGGCGAAGGCGCGGTCGTAGGCGGCCGTGATGTCCTCGGCAACGGCGGAACCGCAGGGGTTCTGGTGCTTGAGGATCACGCAGGCAGGCTCGTCGAACTCGCGGACCAGGTTCCAAGCGGCGTCGGCATCCAGATAGTTGTTGTAGCTGAGCGGCTTGCCCTGGATCTGCTCGGAGCCAACGAGCGGGAACTGCGAGCTCGCGGTGTTCTCGCAGCCCTCGGCAAAGCGGTAGACCGTGGCCTTCTGCTGAGGATTCTCACCATAGCGCAGGTCGTCGACCTTTTCCAGCGAGATCTCGAGCTTGGCAGAGGTGTCCGCCACGTCGCTTGCCTGCGCGGCAAGCCAACGGGAGATAGCCGTATCGTAGGCGGCGGTAGTCTGGTAGACCTTCACCTGCAGGCGGCGCCGGGTGGAAAGCGTGGTGCAGCCACCGGTCTCGCGCATCTCGGCCAGGACGGCATCATAGTCGGCCGGGTCGGAAATGACGGTAACGCTCGCGGCGTTCTTGGCGGCAGAGCGCAGCATGGAGGGGCCGCCGATGTCGATGTGCTCGATGGCATCCGCAAAGGTGACCTCGGGGTTGGCGACGGTCTTCTCGAACTCGTACAGGTTGACGACGACCAGGTCGATCAGCTTAATACCGTGCTGAGCGGCCTCCTGCATGTGCTGCTCGGAATCGCGGCGGGCCAGCAGCGCGCCGTGGACCTTGGGGTGCAGCGTCTTGACGCGGCCGTCCATCATCTCGGGATAGCCCGTGAACTCCTCGATGGGGGTTACGGGAACGCCCGCGTCCTCGATGGCACGAGCCGTGCCGCCCGTAGAGATGATCTCGACGCCAAAGTCGTCAACCAGCGTCCGTGCGAAATCGACGACACCCGTCTTATCGGTAACCGAGATCAACGCGCGTGCGATCTTCACATCAGATCCCATGCAGTCCTCCTGTCTGGTACGCCGCCGTGCTCTGTGAGTCGGTGATACGTCGATCTGCAGCGCTCGCGCAGCGGCATTGAAAATACTGATTCAATGTAGCGCATCGAGCGCATCGATGCACCCCGCAACGGGCGCATGTGCAGAAAAAGTTTGCGAGCAGAGGGGATGGGCACGGCACCGGGCACGGTGAGTTCATGGAACACAGGGGCACCATAATTAGATGCCAATAGCGTGGTAGAACTGTGCTCGATATGCATCCGCAAAAGAAAGAGGCACCATGGTCTCGCGGGTTCTCTACCGACCGTTTGATACCGAAGACTTCGACGCCATCGCGCTGATTCTGCAGCAGCTTTGGCATAACAATTCGGATAACGATGAGTACAACCGCCTCGAGGCCGCGTGCGACCTCGCCCATTGCCTTTCGTCATCGACGTTTTCGCAGGTTGCCGTAATCGACGGTCAGGCGCGTGGCATTGCGCTCGCGCGCGCGGGACAGAGTTCCGGCGCCACCGTTAAGGAACACTGGATGGATACCGAACGCGCGCTGCTTTCGCAGATGCGCGAGCTGGAGCCCGATGTCTGCGCCGAGTATCTCTCGTTTGTGCGCGCAACCATCCGAACCAACAACCGCCTGCTCGAGAGCAGCCCGTTGCCGCACGACAACGAAGTCACGCTGCTCGCCGTCGATCCCGATGTCCACGGCCTGGGTGTAGGCTCAGTGTTGCTCGATGCCGCGGTCTCGTACCTGTCCTCGCGCGGGGCGACAAGGGCGCACCTGTACACCGACTCCAACTGCTCGTGGAAGTTCTACGAGTTGCACGGCTTTAAGCGCACGGCCACGCACCGCGCCAACCGCGAAGAGCGTCGTCACGACATGCCGCGCGAAAGCTTTCTCTACGAACTCGACCTAACAGCCTAGCCCAAGCAGCCACACCTAGTCATTTAAGAACGTCCCCAATGACTGATCCCCAACAACTAGTCATTTAAGTCTGTCCCCAATGAGTGGCCTAGGGGGTTTGTAGATAGCCGTGGTCAAAATACATCAAATATGAGTACTGTTACCTTTTTAGTAGCAGCGATTCGGGGCATTTTTGATGCTTATAGGCATGACGACCAGCTGCACGAGCTGACGTAACTCCCCAAATGTTCAATAAAATGGGCTCCTAACGAGGAGTACTCTCATTAGGAGCCCATTATTATGTGCAAACATATGTGACCAACGCAGCAACAGTACTCATACTGTCTCTTATACACATCTCCGAGCCCACGAGACCGAGGCTG
>UQSC01000147.1 GCA_900543615.1 uncultured Collinsella sp.
GGCCAGGTCCATCAGAATCTGCGTACGCTCGCGGGCCTGGCTATTCTCATAGGTCACGTCTTGGACAGCCGGATCATGCTCAATGTCCTTGAAGTGCTGCTCCACAGCCGCGTGGATCGAAACCTCGCGGAAGCTCACGCCCAGATCGCAAGCGAGCGACTCGGCATTCGACTTAGTGCGATGCGTCGTGCCAAAGCCGGGCATGGACACGGCAGTGATGCCTGTGCGCGGCAGCCCCAGCGCATCAAAGGCGCGCACGGTCACAAGCAGCGCTAGCGTGGAGTCCAAGCCGCCCGAAAGGCCGATGACCGCAGCCTTGGTACCTGTGTGGGCAAGGCGGGTCTTGAGGCCCGCAGTCTGCAGATCGAGGATCGTCTCGCAGCGCTCGGCCAAGTCGCCGTGGTCGGCCGGCACAAAGGGCGCGCGGGGGAAGACACGGTCGATGTCGAGCGCATCGCGCAGGACAGGCTCTTCGGCGAGCGAGCCCTCAAACGAGAACTCGACGGTCACGGCCTCCGGCGCATCGTCCGCGCGCGTCCATGTCGTCGAGCGACGGCGCTCAGCAACCAGACGGTCAAGGTCAACGTCGGCGACGGCCATATCACAGGTAAGCAGTTTGGTCGCGGCAAGCTTGGAGCCGTTTTCGCAGACGAGGTTCTCGCCCGCAAAGACCATATCGGTCGTAGACTCGCCCTCGCTCGCATCCGCATAGGCATAGGCGCAGTACAGGCGCGCACTCTGATTGGAGATGAGACTGCGGCGATAGTCTGCCTTACCGATAATCTCGTCCGAGGCCGACGGGTTGAGGATCACCGTCGCACCGGCAAGCGCCATCTCGGTCGAAGGGGGTGCCGGCACCCACAGGTCCTCGCAGACCTCAACGCCCAGTACCAGGTCCTCGGCGCTCCCATCACAGCAGCGGTAGACAAGCCCCGAACCCAGCGGGACCGGACCCTGACCGGCAAATTCAACCCACACGGGATCCGCAGGCGCCGGAGCAAACCAACGGCGCTCGTAGAACTCGCCATAGTTGGGCAGATACTTTTTGGCCGTAAGACCCAAAAGCTCACCCGCGCAGCACACGGCGGCGCAGTTGTAGATATTCTCGGCAACTGCAACGGGAAGACCGATGATAAAGACAATCGGCAGCTCACGAGTCTCGTCGAGGATATGCACCAGAGCAGCCTCGCAGGCATGCAGCAGCGTGCGGTTATGGAACAGGTCGGCCGCGGTATAGCCGGTCAGATTAAGCTCGGGCAGCACCAGCGCGCGAACGCCGCGCTCGGTAGCCTCGCGAACAGCCGCCAGCGCAACCTCGGCATTGCCTTCGACATCGGCCACGCGAATCTGCGGCGACGCCGCCGCCACACGCAAAAAGCCATCAGACTGAGAAAGGTGAAGATTCATAAGAATGCTCCCGTGCGTAGACGCCATTCACAACAATTAGCAAGCCCTATTGTAGTTCAACCGCCGGGTGTAACCGCATCCCACCAACTTGGTGAGCTATTGATGAGTTGATGGTATCTGTTAAATGTCACGTACGATTCACATCTGGTGGGTACCCTGATGGCTGCATGAAACGAAGCAGATTTACACCGGGAGGGTCCCGCATGACAACCAAGTACACCGACGCGCCGCGCACGCGCGTCATGACACCGGCCGCGCTCAACAACGGCGTTCACGAAAACCATTCCATCGGACAGACCATGGCCATCGCGCCCAAAAAGGGCCTGTTCGACGACATTTCCATTCCCCAAATCATCGCCGGCGCTGCAGCCGCCGCCACGAGCGTCGCGCTTGCTTCCAAGATTGGTATCGCTGGTTCAGTAATTGGCGCCGCCGTGAGCTCGGTCATCACCGTTGTGTCCTCGCAGGTCTACCGCCACTTTATCTCTGCCAGCGCCAAAGCCCTCAAAGGTACGCACGCCGAAGTCGACTACCCCGCCGGCGCCTATGAGCCCGTTGAATTTAATGCCGAGGAGCACCTGGGCGGCGCCGCGACTACGCAGGAGATGCGCCAGATTGCGGGGCGCGCGACCACGGCGCGCGTCGCTCCCGACAACCTGCGCGCCAAGGCGGCGGCAGAGCGCAGCCAGACGCAAAAGAAGGTCATCATCTTCTCGATCGCCATCGCCATCGTCGCGGTCATCGCCTGCACCGGTGCCATCCTTATCACCACCGCCGGTGAGGGTCTGGGCGAGCGTCCCGAGCCAATCCTTTCGTCGCGCACGACCGAGCACGACGCGGATAACACCGGTCAATCGCAAAACCAGCAGGACGACTCGCAGGGCACCTCCACATCCACCGACTCGTCCTCGAACACCCCTGATCAGTCGCAGAGCGCTGATTCCTCTGCGAACAGCGGCGGCACGCAATCCGGCACGACCGACTCAAGCCAAACGACTGACGGCTCTCAGCCGAACACGAATGACCAGACGAGCGGCAATACATCGGGCACGGGATCTACCGACAACGGCAACACCAACAGCTCGAATAGCTCGAGCGGAACCGCGTCCGGCACGGCATCTGACAGCTCGAGCCAAGGCACGGCATCGGGCAACTAAGCACGTTTACCTCTCATAGATAACCGACCTGCATAACGGGCGCGAACCGGCAACGGTCGCGCCCGTTTGCCTTGGGCGACGAGATGGCAAGCCCCGCGCGATGGTAAGATGCTTTGGTGTGTAAAGAGGAGATTTGCCATGAGCAAGACAATAGTTAGGCCCACGCTTTCGCTGGGCAACCACATCTATCTGTATCGCCTGCTGCGCGACGCGATTGGGTGCGGCAAGCAAACGTTTATGACGCAGGTCGAGGAGGCACTCGCCGCTGGTGACATGACCGCTTATGACCTGGGCTTCGAGTCCACGCGCGAGCTGCTCGAGGAGCTCGACGACTGCATTAAGCTGACCGTCTTTAAGGGCGGTCGCCTGTATGCCACCGTCATCGCCAACGATGCCTGGGATGCCGCCCTTGCCAAGGGCGAGGACAAGCCCAAGGCAGCCAAGGGCGCTAAGCAGTCCTACAAAAAGAAAAAGCGCGGTGAGAAGGACCTCAAGGCCGTGCGCCCCAAGCACGTTAAGCGCGCCGAGCCCGAGCCCATGGCCGAAGTCGCTCCGGAACCCGAGCCCGAGACAGAAATCGAAGTCGCTATTGAGGTAACGGCAGAAGCCGAAACCGAAATCGCTGCCACGACCGATCCCGTAGTCATATCCGAGCAGGAAGCCACTGCTGAGCTCAACGAGGCTCCCAAGTCGACAGCCGAAGAAGCCGCTAACCAATCCGAAACGCCTGCGTTCCAAAACAGCGATGTCTTTGGCAACGAGGCCGAGGACGATCAGTCCGACGAGCCCGCAAATCAAGACGCTACCGAGTCGGCGCCGGAGCCCGAGACGCCGCAGCCCGCCATCTCGCTCACGATCGTCTATGACCCCGAGAATGCCAATGCCGGCATCACCACCATGGCATCCACGCCCATCGAGGCAAAGCCGAGCGTCGAGAACGAGAACGCGACGCAGGTTGAGGTTGAAACTGCAGCTGCAGACGCGCCCGTCACCGTGGAGCCCGCAGATTCCACGATCAAACCGGACTCGACGCCAGAGCCCGCACCCGTCATCAAGTCCGTGCCCACCGCTGCTTGCGACCAAATTCCCGCACCGGCACCGGT
>UQSC01000148.1 GCA_900543615.1 uncultured Collinsella sp.
GCTGCTGCCGCAAGGCAATCACATCCGGGAAGTCCAGATTGTAGATCTTGCATCTACCGTTATCGCAGGTTCTGCCGGTGTTGTCCAGCCCGCAGCCCAGATTGACCACCGCCGCATTGGGGTGGCCCTTCAGGTAATCCCGCACCTCGAAAGCAAGATCACTCTGCCGTGTGGCCACCTCCAGCGCACCAAAGCGCTGCATCAGGCTGCGGGAGTTTTTCTCTGCCTCTGAAAAGTCGTAGTCGATTTGGTCGAGCAGGCGAACCGCTGTTTCATCCCTATAAAGGTTCGGGTACAGCTCCGTACACAGCTTCCGGGAATACAGCGGGAGGATCAGCGTCTCCTGAACGGTGTTTTTCTCAATTTTACATTTCATAGGTTCCTTCCTCAGTGAATAAAAACTTTCATAATTGCCGCCGCCGCAGCCGCAATCCAGCACCTTGGCATTTGGCGCAAGTCGTAGAAATCGAAGTTCCCACCGCGCCACAGGGCTGTGGCCCAGATTCATCATGGCAACCATAAGCTATCCGCCGAGGCCCCACGGGCTTGCGGGTGTTTTCAAAGAACGACATCTGGCCCCTCCGATTTCGTGCATTCCGCATAGGTCAGCGGGAACGAGGCCTTCAGCACCGCGCTTTTCTGCACTGCCCAGCCGTTTTGACGCAGGAAACGTAGGTATTCCTCGCTTGTCCACCTGCTGTGGAGGGGGAATCCCGCCATACTCATGAAAAAGGCTTTTGCCTTGCCGGAAACCGAGTTCCCCGCGTGGGTGAAGGTTGGCGCGATGAGCACGCCGTCGTCCTTCAGCACCCGCCTGATTTCTTGCAGGGCCTTTTCCGGACGCGGCACTATGTGAAGCGCGTTGGACGCGATCACCACTTCGAAGGACTTCTGTGCATAGGGCAGGCGGAACATATCTTGTACGGAAAAGTGCAGCTTTGCGGATTGATTGCCCCGTTTCGCTTCAAGGATCATCTTTGCAGAAGCGTCCGTAGCCTCGATGTGCGTCGCCGCATTCACGATGCTCTTTGCGATAAGCCCCGTGCCGGTGGCAACCTCCAGCACGGTTTTTGCTTTCACCACCGGCCTGATCAGCTCATACATCTTCTCATACGCCGCCCGGTCCTTTCGCATGAAACGGTCGTACCGACCGGCATTCTTGTCCCAGAAGCCCTTGCGTTCGTGCATGGCTATCGCCCCCAAACAGTTAGAGCAATCTAACTATAACACACGAACCATGAAGTAAGATAAGGCTAACCTTATTTCTTGGCCAAGACGCATCTCTCCGACCCTTTGAATCGCCCCTTTTCACGCCACCCGCTACGAACTCCGGCGGAAACCAGGGAGTGATTAAAGGAGCGACCTGCGGTTTTGCGAATCAATTGAGTCATTCCCGAAACCGCGAATTAAGGGCCTGATTCGCTCAAATTGCGCACGAATCAGCCCTCGGGCGGTACGACGCGACACGCATCGACAACACTCGGACTGGATTAGTCATCGAGTGGGAGTAGTAATAGAACATTTGTTCTTGTATTTCATACGGTTTCGTACGGTTCTGATGGCGACCGATGGGGGCGTTTCGCAACCGTCGCACCTGCAAGCCACATGGTTTCACAATCGGGCAAAAACTCAGAAGGCCCCTCGTGA
This sequence comes from uncultured Collinsella sp., assembly GCA_900543615.1. Taxonomy (GTDB): domain Bacteria; phylum Actinomycetota; class Coriobacteriia; order Coriobacteriales; family Coriobacteriaceae; genus Collinsella. Next base: position 1,648 of record UQSC01000148.1, read on the forward strand.
AAAACGAGGGGCCTTCCGGTTTCCTTCGGCGCGGGCGGATCGGGACCCCCGCCGATCTAGAGGCACTCGGTCAGAATCTGGAACACCTCGCTGCGCTCCAGTTTCTTGGCGCAGCCGCCGGTGAGCACGCAGGTGCCCGCAACCTTGTGCAGCGTCTCGTCGGACGCGTCGGAGCCCATCTCGGCGAAGCTCGTGGGAAGCCCCATCTTGCCGATGAACGTCTGCAGGCGGTCGATGCCCTCGAGCGCCGCCGTAAGGTTGTCTTTGCCCTTGGCGTCGACGCCCCACACCTCGCTCGCCCAGCGGGCGAACTGCGCGGGCGCCTCGGGGGCCAGGTGGCGGTAGAGCGCAGGGTGGATGACCGCGAGGCCCATTCCGTGGTTGGTGTGGGTGTACGCGCCGTACTGGTGCTGGATCATGTGCGCCTGGAAGTCCGTTGACTTGCCGATCTTGAGCACGCCGTTCTCGGCCATGGCGGAGTCGTATACGAGCTCGCTTCTGGCATCGAGGTTCTGGTCGTCGTCCGCGATGATCCGCATGTTGCGGATGACGTTACGCTGGATGGCGAGGTTGATGTCGTCGGTGACATTGCGCCCGCGCGGGCTTCCGAAATAGCTCTCCATGCAGTGCGAGAGCGTGTCGAACGCGCCGCTCATGAACTGCGCGTGCGGTACGGTGAGCGTGAGCGCCGGGTCGAGCGCCGCCCACATGGGCATCGCCCCCAGATAGGCGCCCTTCACGTGTGTCTCCTCGTTGGTGATGACGGCGCCGTTGTTCTGCTCGGCGCCCGTGCCGGAGAGTGTCACGATGCAGCCCATGGGGATGAACGAGCTCGGCATCTTGCCGTCGACGTGCTCGAACGTCTCGATGTCCTCGTCAAGCATCGCCTGCGCGGAGACCACCTTGCAGCAGTCGAAGACCGACCCGCCGCCGACGGAGAGAATGAAGTCGACCTGTTCCTTGCGTGCGAGCGCGGCGCCTTCCTGGCACTTCTCGTAGGTCGGATTGGGCATGATGCCGCCGAAGTCCACCACGCGCTTGCCCGCGCTCGTGAGCTTATCGACCACGTGGCCGTAGACGCCGGTTCGTTTGACCGAGCCTCCGCCGTAGGCGAGCATCACTGTCTTGCCCATGGCACCCATCTCGGCGTCGAGCGCCTGGTCCATGGCCCCCTCGCCGAAGTAGTTCCTGACCGGGTAGTCGTACGTGAATGAGTTCATGGCAATTCCTCCTAGTAAGTTATCAGTGCGGTCTAACCGCTCGTCTACACGTTGCGCACGAGCCCGGACATCCATTCGATGGTGGCGGGGTCGTGGTGGTCGAAGAACGCGCTGCGCCCGGTGTCGAGCGCGGCGATGGCGACCATCTCGTCGTCGCCCAGCGCGAAGCCGAAGACGTCGAAGTTTTGCTCCATGCGATCGCGGTGCGTGCTCTTAGGGATACAGACCACACCGCGCTGCAGCAGCCAGCGCAACACGACCTGGGCAACCGTCTTGCCGTGCGCCTCGCCGATGCGAGCGAGGACCTCGTTGCGGAAGAGGTCGTTTCTGCCCTCCGCAAAGGGCGCCCAGCCCTCCATGGCTACCTCCTTGCCGACCATGTACTCGTGCGCCTCGCGCTGCTGGAAGAACACGTTGCACTCGACTTGGTTCACGGCGGGGGCGATGCGGTTGAACGAGATGAGGTTTGCGAGGTGATCGGGGTAGAAGTTAGCTGTGCCTATGGCGCGGATAACGCCCTGCTCGTAGAGCTCCTCCATGGCGCGCCACGCGCCGAAGACGTCGCCGAACGGCTGATGGATGAGGTAGAGGTCGACGTAGTCGAGCCCCAGCCGCTTGAGCGACGCGTCGAAGCCGCGCTTGGCCCCCTCGTAGCTCACATCCGACATCCACAGCTTGGTCGTCACGAACACCTCGTCGCGCGGCAGGCCGCTCGCACGAATGGCAGCCCCGACCGCCTCTTCGTTGCCGTAGCTCGCGGCCGTGTC
>UQSC01000149.1 GCA_900543615.1 uncultured Collinsella sp.
CCGGGGCCCATGGCGCCAAAGATGGCCGCGATGGTCAGCTTTTGCTTGGTGCTCGGCTTTTGCTTCGTATTTTGCACGCGACCACCTACCCCATGACCGACATGGTGAGCAGCACCGCAGCAGCGCAGTACGCCACACACGAGATCATGACGGCGATGACGTTCATGGCGGTACCCGACGTATTGAGGTCGTGCTCATCGCGCCAGAACAGCACCATCAGGTAAATCACGGCGCTCATGTTGCCCACCAGGCAGATGATGGCCGCGATGTTAAAGCAGCCGGTAAAGAGCTGTTCCTCAAACATAGGGGCATCGAGGAACGCGGCAGTGCGCACCAGCTGCGTGCACAGATAGGTCACGAGCGAAAGGATCAGGCCCATACCCGTGCTCTGGAAGAAGAATCCCAGGTACGGTTTGGGCTCGTCGTCGTGACCGTCGTACTCGAGGAAGTAGTTCTTGACGAACGACACCATGCGCGAGGCGGCCAGTAGCACGAGCGGCATGGCGCACATGGGGAACACCACCAGATGCGCGGAGCCCAGCGCCGTCCCCAGCACCGTCGCCATAATGCACGAGGCGATGCCCCACACGACGACCCAGTACTGACGATGCACGAACCAGCTGAGCACGTTCGTCGAGTCGTCCGACGCGCTATCGCCCGAGCCGACACCGGCGATCTGCAGGTCCTCCTGATGCTCCTCGGCGATAACGTCCATGGCGTCGTCGAAGGTTACGATACCCAGGATATGACGGTTCTCGTCGCAGACAGGGATGGCAACCAGGTCGTACTTGGTCATCTCGTCCGTCACGTCTTCCTGGTCCTCGTCGGGCGACACGTAGACCAGGTCGCGATAGGCGAGCTGGCCCAGCGTGGCGTCGCGGTCGGCCACGATCAGCGTGCGCAGCGAAAGCACGCCCGTCAGCATGCCGCTCGGATCCTCGGTATAGACGTAGTAGACGCTCTCAAAGTCCTCGTCGAGCTTGCGGATTGCCTCGATGGCATCGCCGACCGTCGCCGTGGCGGGCAGCGAGACAAACTCCGAGGTCATGATGCGGCCGGCGGTGTTGTCCTCATAGCCTAACAGATTACGAATCGCCTTCTCCTCCTTGACGCCCATCAGGCGCAGGAGCTTCTCGGCCTTCTCATAATCGAGCTCGTCGATCAGGTCGGCAGCGTCGTCCGGGTCCATCATGGCCAGCATCGACGATGCGTCGGTATCGGACAGGCCCTCGAGCATCTCGGTCATAAGCTCGTCATCGTCGAACTCCGAGATGGCCTCGGCGGCCTGGGCGGTGTCGAGCTGCGCAAATACCTGTGCGCGCAGGCGCGGGTCGAGCTGCTCGATAATGTCGGCAATGTCGGCAGGATGCAGCTCGCCAAGCGTCTTGTGCGACACCGAGAGCTGGATGTTCTTAGTCGAGCGATCGAGCAGGTCCATGTAAGACCAGGCGATAATGTCCTCGCTGAGCGGTTTGCCCAGATGCTTCATAAAGCCCTCGACGACATGCTCGAGTGTGGGGCTGATCGCGCGCAGCAGACCGCGGGCGCCGACCTCGGCACCCAGCAGGCGCAGCTGATTTTCACCCGACATGGAAAACTTGATGTCGTTTACGCGCACGACCTTCATGCCCTGCGTGTCGACAATCTGCTTGTTAAGCACGTCGCGGGCAAGCAAGAGTTCGGTCGGCTGCAAGTACGAAAAACGGATTTCGGTGGCCGACGTCTTAAGGTGTACGCCCGTCTCGTCGATACGGTCGACCCATTTGCGCCAGCTGATCATAAACGGCGTCTTGCCGGGACCACGGAACGCGAGCGACGTCACGTGCGGAAAAACTTCGCCGGTTGCAATGCCAAAATCGTTAACCACGCCGAGCTTTTCGCCGTCGACGTCCAAGACCGGCAATTTGAGCATCTCACTCAGATAATTCAATGGTGCTCCCCATCATTATTCCTGCGGACCGCGCGACCATGCCGACACGCAATCCGTGGACTTTTAGATATGTATACGCATGCGCGGGCGGCACGCCGCTCGGCGCTCACACCCCGTGCACGCGCAGAAAGCACCTGCATGGGGTCATCGACTGTATGGTCGAGGTTTGGATTTCACCTGTAACCTTTCTCTTGACCCTCATTAACCGCAGTAACTATAGCATCAGCATCGCGCTGCGGCACCGAATTTATGCGCTGCACATTGCAGGCATACCAAACGCTGACGTATCCGTGACATAGAGCCGGATGAGCACAGTGGGACAAAGCGATTAAGACCGCCCTAAACGACCAGTCGTTTAAGCACGTCCCCAATGACTACTCTGTGGTGTCGTCGTCCTCGGGGAGTTGGGGGAACACGGCGTTTTTGGGCATGGAAACCTTGGTGAGCGAGGTGAGCTTTTTGCTCAATGCCGTGTCTGTCTTGACCAGCTCGCTGAGCGTCACGATCTTGTAGCCGTCGGCGACAAGACCATCGATAATCTGCGGCAGCGCCTCGAGCGTCTGCTCGGCGCACTCATCGCTATCGGTAAGCAGCACGATATTGCCCGGCGTCATCGAGTCGAGCACGGTCGATACTTGCTCGTCAGCGCCGTTGAGCAGCCAGTCGCCCGAATCGATATTCCACGAAACCACGGCGGATACCAGGTCCATCGAGTCGATCCAGTTTTGCTCGTCAAACGCGGCGTAGGGGGCACGCAGCAACATCGTCTCGACGCCGGCCGCCGACTTAATCGCCTCGGTGCCCTTCGCGATCTGCTTGCGCACCGTCTCGCGATCCTCGCCCTTGAGCGAATCATCGCTGTAGCTGTTGGAGCCGACCTCGCACCCGGCATCGACAATCGCTTTGGCAGTAGCGGGCGAGGCCTCAGCCGCATCGCCCGAAAGGAAGAACGTCGCCGTGACGCCCTTTTCCTTGAGCACCTGCAAGATCTGCTTGGTAGCGCCGCTCGGACCCTCGTCAAACGTCAGCGCCACGTACTTTTTGTTGCCCTTGGGCGCCACGCTGGCGCACGCAACAACGCAATCGGTGGCGGGCACGACCTCGCCGCGATCTTGCGTCTTGCCCGACTGTTCGCCGACCCACACCTCGGATCGGCCCTGGACACCCCATGTCTGCACATACTCGATAGCGCCCGTGCCCTCGACCTTGAGCTTGGGCTCGATAACCGTCGCCTGAATCTCGTGCTTCTCGTAAGTGTTACGGCCATCCTTGACCGTCACCTTCTCGCCGCCCTCAAGTTCGCGGCTATCCCATTTGCCCTGCTTCACGCGCTTGCCGTCGACCTTCACCGACAGCTTTTCGCCTCCATGGCGCTTGAGCACGCTGTCATCGACGGCCAGCAGGTCGCCTGCGTCGTAGGTGTCAGTCAACTCCTGGTCGTCAATGAGATTCTGCAGCGTAGAACCCACGCGCACCGCGGTCTTCTGGCCGTTGAGCTCCACGTCCACACTGCGGTTGACGTAGCCCACGACGGCAGCGATAAACAGCACGAGCGCGCAACCCACGGCGATGAGCGCGTAGGGCAGGCGAGACGAACGACGGGGCGTACGGCTGTTGCCGATGCGCGCACTGCGATCGCTAAACCCACGGCTATGGTTCTGTCTCTTATACACATCTCCGAGCCC
>UQSC01000150.1 GCA_900543615.1 uncultured Collinsella sp.
GAGATGGCCTGAGCGAACTCCTCGGCGACTGAGATGGTCTTGATCTTGCCGCCGACCTCGACGGGAATGGCGTCGGTGACGAGGCACTCGACGATCGGGGCGTCGTTCAGACGCTCGATGGCCGGACCGGAGAAGATGCCGTGGGTGGCGCAGACGTAGATGTCGCCAGCGCCCATAGCCTTGAGCTCCTTGACGTTGGCGCACAGGGTGCCAGCGGTGTCGATCATGTCGTCGTTGATGATGCAGGTCTTGCCCTTGATGTCACCGATGATGCCCATGACCTCGGCGGCGTTGTGGCGCGGACGGCCCTTGTGGGCGATGGCCAGGTCGCAGCCGAGCATGTCGGACAGCTTCTTGGCGGCCTTGGCGCGGCCCACGTCGGGGGAGACGACAACCAGGTTGTCGGTGTCGAAGTGCATGTCGTTGTAGTACTGGCCAAACAGCGGCAGTGCGGACAGGTGGTTAACCGGGATATCGAAGAAGCCCTGGATCTGGCCCTGGTGCAGGTCGAGGGTGATGATGCGGTTGACGCCGGCGCGCTCGAGCAGATTGGCGACGAGGCGGGCGGTGATGGGCTCACGCGGGCCGGCCTTGCGGTCCTGGCGGGCATAGCCGTAGTGGGTGATAACGGCGGTGATGGAGCGGGCGGATGCGCGCTTGGCAGCGTCGGTGGCGATGAGCAGCTCCATGAGCATGTCGTTGACGTTGCCGCCGGCCACGGACTGAATCAGGAAGACGTCGGCGCCGCGGACGGTCTCGTCGTAGCGGGCGTAAATCTCACCGTTGGCGAACTGCTTTAGCGTAAGGCCCGAAAGCTCGACCCCAAGGTACTCAGCGATCTTCTGAGCGAGGGGACGGTTGGAGGAACCGGAATACACGCGGATGGACTTGCGCATATTCTCCGACTTCTCGGGATCATTAATCGGCATTACCCTTCTCCTTTATATCGAATGCCATATAGATGCCTTGTTGCATTGTAACCGCGCGACGGGGTTAATCGGGTCTTGATAACGTCTTTACCGTCAACGGACACGAACCGACCACTCATCCTGTCGCGCAGGTCACGATAGAAAAAGGAGCCGCCCCCCATGGGAACAGCTCCTTTTGTGCTTGATAAAACGTTATGCCTCGTCGTCCTCGTGCAGGCGGCGGCGATAATCGGCGGCCCAGCCCTCGATATTTACCTGACGGGCGCGGCCCAGGCCGAGTGCGTCTGCCGGGACCGGCTCAGTGATGACGGAGCCGGCGGCCACGAGCGCGCCGTCGCCGATCTGGGCGGGCGCGACCATCATGGTGTCGGAACCGATGAAGGCGTCCTTGCCGATGACGGTCTTGTGCTTGTGCACGCCATCGTAGTTGCAGGTGATGGAGCCCGCGCCCACGTTGACACCGGAGCCCATGGTGGTGTCGCCGATGTAGGACAGGTGCGGCACCTTAGAGCCCTCGCCGATCGTGGACTTCTTGATTTCCACGTGCGTGCCGGCCTTGGAGCCGTCGAGCATGTGGGTGCCCGGGCGCAGGTAGGCGCGCGGGCCGCAGTCGACGCCGTTCTCGATGACGGCCTCGATGGCGATGGTCTCATCGATGGTGCAGCCGCTGCCGACGGTGGTGTCGGTGAGGCGGCTGTTGGGGCCGAGCTGGCATTCCTCGCCCACGGTGACGTGGCCGATCAGATGCGTCTGCGGCCACACGACGGTGTCGCGGCCGATAACGGCGTCGGGGCCGATCCAGGCCTGCGTGGGATCGATGAACGTGACGCCCTCGGCCATCCAGTGCTCGTTGATACGGTCGCGCGCAATGGCGGTGAGCTGCGCGAGCTGGATGCGGCTGTTGACGCCCAAGCCGTCGCGGTAGTCGTCGCAGTGGAAGATGGAGACCGCCTGGCCGTGGCCTTTGAGGATCTCGAGCATGTCGGGCAGGTAGTACTCGGACTGCGCGTTGTCGTTGCCGATCTCGTTAATGTGGGCGGCGAGCTGCGCGCCGTCAAAGGCGTAGCAGCCGGCGTTGCACTCCAGCAGCGTGGCGGCCTGCTCGGGCGTGCAGTCCTTCTGCTCGATGATGCGCTCGATCTGGCCGTCGGCGCCCAGCTTGATGCGGCCGTAGCCGAAGGGGTCGGGCGGGGTCATGGTCATGACGGTGCAGGCGAGCTCGCCGGTAGCGACGGTCTGTGCGAACTTGGCGACGGTGTCGGCGGTGATGAGCGGCAGGTCGCCGTTGAGCACGACGACGGGGCCTTGCGTGATGCCGCAGGCCTCGAGCGCGACCTTCACGGCGTGACCGGTGCCCAGGCGCTCGGTCTGCTCGACGCACTCGACCTTGGTGGCGCTGCTGGCGTAGGCGCCGTCGATGAGGGCGCGCATCTCGTCGGCGTGGCTGCCGATGACGACCACGACACGGCTGCAGCCGGCCTTGATGGTGGCGTCGACGATCCACTGGACCATGGGCTTGCCCAGGATCTTGTGCGAAACCTTGCAGTGGTTCGACTTCATGCGGGTGCCCTCGCCGGCAGCGAGGATAATTGCGGTTGCGTCCATGTGATCTCCTGTTACGTTATAGAGACGTGTGTTTGGAAACGATACACGGCGCAATATGATACCGCAGGCATATGTTGAGCGCGTAGCGATTGGTTTGCGGCGGTTGAGGCTTGCGCCGCCGGCGTGGCGTTTGCGCTGCTTGCGTGCGGCGTTGGCGGTGCTGCGGAGCTGTCGTTTGAGCGAGGGGACGGGGGTGCCCGTGGACAACATACAAGAGGAGTTTGGCGGCGAGCCCGTCGCGGCGTTCTCGATGTCGCATCCGGCTGTGCCGGCACTCTATATAGTGCTGACGCTGGGGCTCACCATGTTCTCGATGCAGCCGGTGCTGATTGCGCTGTCGCTTGCGGGCGGGCTGGCGTATGGATTTGTGACGCGTGGGGCTGTCCGCACGCTGGGCGCACTTCGCTGGCAGCTGCCGGTGATTTTGATTATCGCGCTGGTCAATCCACTGTTTAGCGCCTCGGGTTCGACGGAGCTGTTCCGTATTGGCATGCGCGCGGTGTATCTGGAGAGCATGGTATATGGCCTGTGCATGGGCGGGCTGTTTGTGGCGAGCGTGCTGTGGTTTGAGGCCGCGGCGTCGATGCTCGAATACGACAAGGTACTCGCACTGTTAGGCAACGCCGCGCCGGTGCTCGCGCTCATGATCTCGATGTGCATGCGGCTTATCCCGCAGTTTTTGCGCCGCGGCCGCACGGTGCTGGCGGTGCAGGACGCGATCGATGTGCCGGGGCGCGCGCCGGCCGACCCCGTGCGCTCGCGCCTGCGGGCATCGAGTGTGTTGATGGGCTGGGGCATGGAAGATTCGCTGGAGCGCGCGGACGCGATGCGCTCGCGCGGGTGGGGTGCCGCGACGCGTCGTACGACGTATGCGCGGTATCGGCTCTGTCTCTTATACACATCTCCGAGCCCACGAGACCG
>UQSC01000151.1 GCA_900543615.1 uncultured Collinsella sp.
GCGAAAGCCTTGCCGTGGCGGGCCTCGTCGCGAGCCATCTCGTGCACGGTGTCGTGGATGGCATCGAGGCCGGCGGCCTTGGCACGCTTGGCAAGATCGGTCTTGCCGGCGGTGGCGCCGTTCTCGGCCTCAACGCGCATCTCGAGGTTCTTCTTGGTGGAGTCGGTCACGACCTCGCCCAGGAGCTCGGCGAACTTGGCGGCATGCTCGGCCTCCTCGTGGGCAGCCTTCTCCCAGTACAGGCCGATCTCGGGGTAGCCCTCGCGATGAGCGACGCGAGCCATGGCCAGGTACATACCGACCTCGGAGCACTCGCCCTCAAAGTTGGCGCGCAGGTCGGCAACGATGTCCTCGGAGACGCCCTCCATCTTGGCGACGCCCACGACGTGCTCGGCAGCCCACTCGAGCTGGCCCTCCTCCTGCTTCAGGAAACGAGAACCGGGAACGCCGCACTGGGGGCACTTGAAGTCCTCGGGCAGCTGGTCGCCGTCGAACTCTTCCACATAACCGCAAACGGGGCAAACAAACTTCATGATTCGATCCTTTCGATCGATGGCGATTGTGCGCTCGCCCGGTCCCGTAAGGGCCCTCTCCGGACGTGCGTCTTGACGAGTTCTATTATCCATAAATGCAACCAAATGTGAAGCCTATTAGGAATGATTTTTAATAAAACAATTTTGAGATATGAAGATGTTGATTGATTAACGATTGGCAGGCTGTCTTTGACCGCCGCTGAGTACAATCGGTCGAGCAAATGTTGACCTATCAACAAATAAAGGAGTTTCCTTTATGCATCTAGCCCGTCGTGCCTGGTGCCGAACATATCAGACGGTTTTTCGCATTGCATTGCCGATCCTGCCCTATACCGAGCCGCGCATTTTGGAGCATGCCGAGGATGTGCCCGCGGTGCTTCAAAAACGCTCGATCCAGAAGGTCCTCATCGTGACAGACCCTGGTATTGCACGTTTGGGGCTCACGGCATCACTCGAGCGTGCGCTTACGGCTCAGGGGATTGGCGCTACGGTCTATGCCGAAACGCGTGCGAACCCCACGGTCTCGAATGTGGAGGAAGCGGCGGCGCTGTATCGCGAGAACGACTGCCGGGCCATTATCGGCTTTGGCGGAGGATCGGCCATGGACTGCGCCAAGGGTGTGGGGGCGCGCATTGCACAGCCGAACAAGCCCATCAACAAGATGCGTGGCCTGTTGCGCGTCCACCGTCTCCTGCCGCTACTTATTGCGGTTCCCACCACGGCGGGTACGGGAAGCGAGGTCACGCTTGCGGCGGTAATTACCGATGACGAGACGCACTACAAGTATCCCATTAACGACTTTGTGCTTATCCCGCGCTTTGCGGTGCACGATCCCGAGTTTACGCGCGGCCTGCCCGCCTCCATTACGGGGCAGACGGGCATGGACGCCCTGACGCATGCCGTCGAGGCCTTTATCGGACGAAGCACCACACCCTATACGCGCAAGATGGCGCGACAAGCGGTTCAACTCATCCACGACAATTTGCTCGAGGCCTATGAGCATGGCGACGACATGCGTGCGCGTCGCAATATGCTTTCGGCGGCGTATAAGGCGGGCGTTGCGTTTACCCGCTCCTATGTCGGATATGTGCATGCCATCGCACACAGCCTGGGCGGGCGTTACGGGATTCCGCACGGCTTGGCCAACGCCATCATCCTGCCGCATATGCTTCGCGCCTATGGCGAAACTGCTACTCCCAAGCTCGCCGATCTCGCCCGCATGGCCGGTATCGCGCCGGCTACCGCGCAGGACAGTCTTGCGGCCGAGGCCTTTATCGATTGGGTCGACCGCATGAACGAGGCCCTGGGAATCCCCAAATATGTCTTGGGTATTCGCCGTTCCGATATTCCGCAAATGGCGGCCCATGCCGATGCCGAGGCCAATCCCCTGTACCCCGTTCCTCTTTTAATGGACCGCCTGGAGCTCGAGCATATGTACGAAGTTGTTGCAGGTGGTATGTTTGAGGACGAGAACTAGGAGGGTCCATGAACACCGAGGAAATTGCGCGCATCGTCGGCGATCAGCGCACTTACTTTAAGACGCACGCTACGTTTGGTGTCGATGCTCGCCGCCGCGCCCTCGTGCGCCTGCGCGAGGCGGTGCGGGCACACGAGACCGATATCGCCCATGCGCTCAAGACCGATTTGGGAAAGTCGCATGACGAGGCCTATATGTGCGAGATCGGCACGTCGCTTTCCGAGATTCGTCATCAGATCGCTCATGTGGCTCGATGGAGTCGTCCGCGACTGCGTCCGTGCGACCTTGCCAATGCCGTGAGCGTGTGCAAGACGCAAGCCGTGCCCTATGGCGTCACACTCATCATGGCACCCTGGGACTATCCGTTTTTGCTGACGCTCGAGCCGCTTGCCGGTGCCCTTGCCGCGGGCAATACCGTGGTCATCAAGCCGAGTGCCTATGCGCCGGCTTCGAGCGCGGTGCTCAGGCAGATTTGCGAGGAAGCATTTGATCCGCGCCTGGTGACGGTCGTCGAAGGCGGGCGCGCCGAAAACGAAGCACTGCTCGACGAGTGCTGGGACAAGATCTTCTTTACCGGTAGCGTTCCGGTCGGCAAACTCGTCATGGAGCGCGCAAGTAAAAACCTTACGCCCGTGACGCTTGAGCTGGGCGGAAAGAGTCCCTGCATCGTGGATGCGACGGCAAACTTGAAGGTTGCGGCACGGCGTATCGCCTTTGGTAAATGGCTCAACGTGGGGCAGACCTGCGTGGCGCCCGACTATCTGCTGGTCGACGTACGCGTGCACGATGAGCTGTTGGGCCTCATCAAGGAGGAGGTCCGCCGTATGTTTGGCGAGCATCCGCTCGATAACGAGGATTACGGGCATATCGTCAACGCCAAGCATTTTGCGCGTGTACGCGGGCTAATCGACCCCGATAAGGTTGTGCTGGGAGGCACGGCGCGCGAGTCGTCGCTCAAGATTGAGCCGACGATTCTAGACGGTGTGTCCCCCGATGACGCCGTGATGCAGGAGGAGATTTTCGGTCCCATCTTACCGGTGCTAACGTTTGAGAGCTTAGACGAGGCCGAGACGTTTATTACGGATCGTCCGACGCCGCTGGCCCTGTATATCTTTAGCCAGGATCGCGCGGTTCAGCAGCGCTTTGTGCGTTACGTGCCCTTTGGCGGCGGCTGTGTTAACGACACGATTATGCACTTGGCTACGAGCCATATGGGCTTTGGTGGCATGGGTGCGAGCGGTATGGGGCAGTACCATGGCCGCGAGAGCTTCGATGCGTTTAGCCACAAGAAGAGCATCGTGAACAA
>UQSC01000152.1 GCA_900543615.1 uncultured Collinsella sp.
GCAGCGTCAGATGTGTATAAGAGACAGACCCTTAAGGTCGACGATCTTAGCGAGCATAGCGTCAACCTCGGAGGACAGCGTCTCCAAGAAGACGTCGACCTCGGCAGGATCGTAGCCACGCTTGGCCTCAGAGAAAGTCTGAGCCTGGATGTCTGCAGGGGTAATAGCCATAACAAGTCTCCTTTTTCATCGCCTCGGCGCTACACGCCCGACGTAAGTTACTAAGTCAGTTCTACACGAGTATACCTATAAGAAGCTGCAGAACCAGCCTCTGCACCAACTGCAACGCAATAATCGCAACGACCGGCGAAAAATCGATACCGCCCATCGGCGGGATGAAACGACGGAACAGGTTGAGCCACGGACCGCACACGCTATCAAGCACCGCGGCAATATCCTGAAGCAAACCACCCTGCTTCATGGGAATCCACGTCATAAAGCAGTAGACGACAATAAGCGTGGAATAGAAGTTGAACAGCGTGTTGACCAGCTGGACGATAGTGTAGATGTTGATGGGAATCTCCTCGTCTTGTCTTTACTTAAGGTAGCCGTCCGCACGAAGCTTCTTGAGATCGGAATCTTTGACCTCGCAACCGGCGGGCAGCACCATGAACACGCGGTCGCCCACCTCCTTGACCGTGGCACCCAGACCGCAGGCAAAGCCGTAAGAGAAGTCCAAGACGCGCTTGGCAACTTCGGTGCGTACGCCCACAAAAATCAGTGCGACAGGCTGCTTGGTGCGAACGCGGCGCACCACGGTCTCCACGTCGTCATAGCTCTCGGGGCGCAGGACATAGGCCGGCAGCTGCGGTGTGGCGTTGATGATATTGCTCGCATAGGCCGAGGCATCGCTCGGTGCAGGCGCGGGCGCAGCGGCGGCACGGGCGCGGGTGTTCTCGGCGTAGCTCGACGGCGTGTCATAGGCACCAGGACGATAACCGCTCGCAACACTGTCCTGCGAGCGCGAAGGCGGATTATACGTCGTGGCATGGCGGGAGTCATCGCCGACCAGCTGACCGGAGCGCGTATACACGGCAACCGACTCAGCTTCACCGCGGCGCGTCTGACCAAGCAGGCCGTTGCTCGGCTCGTCTTGGGTGTAGAAGCCCTCGCCCGAAGCACCGCTGTAGCCGTTGCCCTGATAACTATCGTCATAGCCGTCATCGTAGCCGTAGTCGTCGTCCTGGCCATAACCCTGGTCGTAACCCTGCTGGCCGCCCAGGTGCATCTTATTTTTAATCTCGTCAAGGAAGCCCATGGTTGTGTCCTCTCGCGGTTTAGTGCAGGCGCCCCGATAATCAGTGCGCACTTCAGAGCCTTATTTTACTGCAAACTCCGGGCTAAATACTACCCTGCCCAGGCGAACGAGCGTAGAGCCCTCCTCAAGGGCAGACTCAAAGTCCTCGCTCATGCCGCAGGAAAGCTCAGGCAGGTTCAAATCGGGATGCGCCGCCTCCAGCTCATCCCTCAGCTCACGAAGCCCCGCAAAGGTGCGGCGTGCCACATCCTTATTCCCCCGGGGCGCCATAGTCATAAGCCCCTGCACGCAAATTCCCTCAAGTTCCGCAAGCTCACCCGCGGCGGCGCGAATCTCATCGGGCGAAAAGCCTCCCTTCGACTCCTCACCACTCACATTGACCTCGATGAGCACACGCTGGGGGCCGGCGAGCTCGCCTGCCTCAATCTTGCGGACAGCACGGCTCGAGATCGCCTGCGCCAGATGCAGCGAACCCACCGAGTGAATCAGCTCGGCTGAGCCCAGCACCGCATTGATCTTATTGGTCTGCAGGTTGCCGATCATATCGAAGCGCACCTCGGGCAGCTCCGGATGCTCCGCCAGACCCGTGAGCTTGCGAACCAGCTCCTGCGGGCGGTTCTCGGCAAAATGGCGATACCCCGCCTGGATGGCGGCAACGGTCTCATCGACACCAACGGTCTTGGACACGGCAATGAGGCGCGCGGCGTCGTGGGGACGGCCTGCGCGATCGAGCGCCGCATAAAAACGTTCCAGAATCTGCTCGCGGCGAGCGCGCATCAAGTCCAAATAGTTATCCATTGCTAATCGCCTCCGCTGACAGCCAAACAAGTAGTCCCATGCTAACGCAAGAGCGCGGCCCCGCATGTGCAAGGCCGCGCTCACTTAGGTATTTACAATCTTTCGACGAACGGGGTTACTTACTCCTCGTCGTCCTCGCCATCGTCCTCATCCTCAAGATGATCGAGCAGGTAGCGAAGACCCTCGCTGACCTCGTTAGCGGGCACCTTGGCAACGTAGCGAGCGTCGACGGCGGGCCTCATGATAACACCCTCGCCCGAAGGCACGCGCATGCTCTCGAGCTCATCCTCATCAGTGCGGGCGATATCGCCGGCGTTCATGCGCTGGCCGGTCAAAAGGAAGGTCAGACGGCAGGCGGCATCGATGGAAATCGAGGCGATGCGATCGAGGTAGCGCGAGACCATGATGGCGCGGCGCAGGTCGTCATAGTTGCTGTCGTCGTCCATAAAATCGCCCGTGTCCATGCGGTTAAAGGTGCGGAAGAACTTCTCGTACGCCGCATGCACCGGCTCGTCCTCGACGGCCAGGCTGCAGATGATGGACATGTCGTTAGTGACGAGCGCAGAAAGCGAAGAGCCCAGCACCTGGTAGACGGCCTCAGCCTCGGCCTCGACCGTACCGACGAGCTCCTGGGGCAGCGAGATGTCGGCCTTGATCATATGACGCGTGGCGCGGCAGATCTGGCGAACCTTATCGGTCATGCGCTGCAGGTTAAAGTCGACGTAGATAATCGTCTGCAGCAAGCGGAAGTCGGAGGCGACCGGTGACTGCGTGGCGATCAGGTTGTAGCACACGGCCTCCAGGTTAGCGCAGCGCGCGTCAATCGAAAGCGTGCGCTTCTTGGTCTTGGTGGCGAGCTTGCGGTCGTCGGTCACATAGGCCTTAACGGCATCGTGGAGGGCCAGATCGACGGCCTCATAGATGCTCAGCATCTCGTGACGGGCCTCGACGAGCTGACGGGAAAACAGTTTGCGCATGGTTCACTCCAATCAGTTGGGTGCGGTCATGCCGCCCGCACAGTGAATATACACCGGACCAGGTCCGATCAGCTTGGGACTAGTCGCACCGATCAGCCAAAGCGGCCGGTGATATAGTCTTCCGTCCGCGAGTCCACCGGACTGGTGAAGATTGCGTCGGTTTGACCATACTCGATGAGCTGTCTCTTATACACATCTCCGAGCCCACGAGACCGAGGCTGATCTCGT
>UQSC01000153.1 GCA_900543615.1 uncultured Collinsella sp.
CGGCGCCAAGAACTTGCCCGTGTAGCTCTGCGAACATGCCGCGACTTGCTCCGGCGTGCCTGAGACCACGACGGTTCCGCCGCCATTGCCGCCCTCGGGACCCATATCGATCAGGCGGTCGGCAACCTTGATGACATCAAGGTTGTGCTCGATCACCAGAACTGTGTTTCCCGCATCGACCAGGCGTTGCAACACGTCGAGCAGCTGGCGAACATCCTCAAAATGAAGGCCGGTTGTGGGCTCGTCCAAAATGTAGAACGTCTTGCCTGTCTGACGGCGATGAAGCTCCTTGGCGAGCTTCACACGCTGCGCCTCGCCGCCCGAGAGCGTCGTGGCGGGCTGGCCCAGGCTCACGTAACCTAAGCCTACATCGTACAGCGTCTGGAGCTTGCGCTTAATCTGCGGGATATTCCCAAAGAAAGCCAGTGCTTCGGTGACACTCATGTCGAGCACGTCCGAGATTGTCTTGCCGCGGTAGGTAACCTCGAGTGTCTCGCGGTTATAACGCTTGCCGCCACATACCTCACAGGGGACATAGATATCGGGAAGGAAGTGCATCTCGATCTTGATCTGGCCATCGCCTTTGCACGCCTCGCAGCGACCGCCGCTTACGTTAAAGGAGAAACGTCCCGGCGAGTAGCCGCGCGCCTTCGACTCCGGCGTGCTTGCAAACAGCGCACGCAGATCATCCCACAGGCCAATATAGGTCGCAGGGTTCGAACGCGGCGTGCGACCGATCGGTGACTGGTCGATATCGATTACCTTATCGATGCACTCAATGCCCTCAATCTTCTTGTACGGCCCCACGGGACGCGTCGAACGATGGATGGCATTCGTAAGCGCGGGCGCAATCGTATCGGTGACCAGGGAGCTCTTGCCCGATCCCGAAACACCGGTAACGACCGTAAGCGTACCGAACTCAATCTTGGCGGTAACGTTTTTGAGGTTGTTAGCGCGAGCGCCCGTAATCTTAAGACAGCCGCGGCCGGGCTTGCGGCGCTCTTCGGGCACGCGGATCATCCGCTTGCCGGTCAAATAAGCACCCGTCATGGAATCGGGGCATGCCATGATATCGGCAGGCGTTCCCGCGGCGACCACGTGTCCGCCGTTAACGCCCGCACCGGGACCCATATCGATCACGTAGTCTGCAGCGCGAATTGTATCTTCGTCGTGCTCGACGACGATAACGGTATTACCGATATCGCGCAAGCGCTCGAGCGTCTTGATCAGGCGCTCGTTGTCGCGTTGGTGAAGGCCGATCGACGGCTCGTCCAGAATGTACAGAACGCCCATGAGGCCGGCACCGATCTGCGTTGCCAGGCGAATGCGCTGCGCCTCGCCGCCGGAAAGCGTCGCCGAGGCGCGATCGAGCGTCAGATAGTCGAGTCCGACATCGACCAGAAAACGCAGGCGCTCCAGGATTTCCTTGACAATGCGCCCGCCGATAAACTGCTGGCGCTCGGTAAGCTCCAGGCCCTCAAAAAACTCGAGCGACTCGCGACACGACAGGCAGCAGACATCGTAAATGGACTTGCCGCCCACGGTGACGGCAAGCATCTCGGGGCGCAGGCGAGCACCGTGACAGCTCGAGCATGGCTCTTCGCGAATGTATTTCTCCAAGCGAGCCCTGGTGTTCTCGTTCGTCGTCTCGTTGTAGCGCTCGTACAGGATGTTGCGCACACCCGAGAACTTAGTATCCCACTGGCTGCGACGCCCATCGAGCTTTTGATAGTCGACCGAAATCTTCGTGTCGCCCATGCCATCCAAAAACGCACGACGCACCCGCGGGGGCAGGTCCTCCCATGGCGTATCGGCACTCACCTTAAAGTGCTTGCAGACCGCAGCAAAAATCTGCGGATAATAGTTGGAATTGCCGAACAGGCTGCCAAAGACTCCGTTGGCAATCGACTTTGAGGGGTCTTCAATCAGCGCCTCGGCATCGACTGTCTTTTTAAAGCCCAGACCATCGCACTCGGGACACGCACCATAGGGCGCGTTGAACGAGAAATCGCGCGGCTGCAGGTCGTCGATGGAATGCCCGTGCTCCGGGCACGCCAGTGCCAGCGAATACTCTAGCAGCTCGCCCTCGGTTCCCTCGGGAGCGTCGCGGTCGGGCAGCATGTACACGTTCACGTTACCGTGCGCCAGCGACGTCGCCTGCTCAACGGACTCGGCAATGCGACCCAGGGAGTTCTCTCGAATCACGATACGGTCGACCACGACCTCAATGTCGTGTTTGAACTTCTTGTCCAGGTCAATCGGGTCGTCAAGCGAGCGCACCTCGCCGTCGACGCGCACACGGCTAAAGCCCTCCGCACGCAGGTCCTCAAACAGCTTGGCATATTCGCCCTTGCGTCCACGAACCACCGGCGCCAACACAAACGCGCGGCGGCCCTCCCCCGCCGCCAGCACCTTGTCGGCGACCTGATCGGTCGTCTGACGCTCAATGACACGACCGCACTCAGGACAGTGCGGCGTTCCCACGCGAGCAAACAGCAGACGCAGATAGTCATAAATCTCGGTTACGGTGCCCACCGTCGAGCGTGGGTTTTTGGACGTCGTCTTCTGATCGATCGACACAGCCGGCGACAGACCGTCAATCGAGTCCAGATCGGGCTTGTCCATCTGGCCCAAAAACTGACGCGCATAGCTCGAAAGGCTCTCGACGTAACGGCGCTGGCCCTCGGCATAGATGGTATCGAACGCCAGTGAGCTCTTGCCCGATCCGGAAAGACCGGTTATGACCACGAGCTGGTCACGCGGAATGGAAACATCGATATCGCGCAGGTTATGCTCGCGCGCGCCGCGAATAACGATAGAAGAATCAGACATGGAAGCTCCTTGCCTCCTACAACTTCAAATCACACTGACGATGAGTTTAGCGCACTCGACGCGCACAGATGTTCGTAATACAAGATTCGCAGACCTTTTGCGTTGTCTGACGCCGCAGACTGCACGCTCGGTCCGTACTTTCGAATGCCGTCGATCGCCTGTCACGCATCATGAATGTCTCCCGCTCGCAAACGAGGGTACAATGACGCTCGTGTCACACCGCGGGGCTCCGGCCCCAACATATACAAAGGAGTCAAACATGGGTTGCGAGCACGCACAGGCCGCCGGCGGACAAACGTCGCCGTCGCAATTTGAGGAGAATACGCTGTCCGAGGTCTGTCTCTTATACACAT
>UQSC01000154.1 GCA_900543615.1 uncultured Collinsella sp.
ACGCCGGGCCGACTCGCTTCGGATCGGGCGCTACACCAACTTTCTCGACACTACCTCATGGACCAGTACAACGTCATCGTCCTGGCTCCGCAGGTTCGCACCTATTACAACGAGATGAAGGCCGACACCGACCGCCTGGGCATCACGCTGCTGTCGCCCAAGGGCAAACAGTACATCGACCTCACTAAGGATCCCAAGGGTGCCGTCGCCTGGATCGAGGAAAACCTCAAGGCATAAGACGCTGACGCCACCTGCCGCTCGCAGACAAAAAATGGCCCGTGCATCGATGCGTGATGCGCGGGCCATTTTGTTTAGACCGTACCCGCCCTCCTGTTCATCTCAATCTGTAACATCTAGCCGAGTTTTTGGATCCTAGCTGTTACAGATCGAGACAAACAGAACGCCCGAGCAGAAATATCTCAATCTGTAATATTTAGCTGAGTTTTTCGGTCCTAACTGTTACAGATTGAGACAAACGGGCCGAAAAACCCTACACCCGCAGGTCCTTTACGCTGGAACGCTCGACCAGCACACCCGAGACGAGCGTACGGCTTCTGGAGCTCGGGGCTTCCAGACCTGCGACGACCTCGTTAAGCGCACGGACGCCCAGTTCGCGGTGACGGAACTTCACTGACGTCAGAATCGAGTTGGGAATCGTCTTGTAGAGCTCATCGTCGAAGCCGATCACGGACACATCATCGGGCACACTCAGACCCTTGTCACGTAGAGCCATCATCACGCCGTTTGCCATGCAGTCGTTAGCAGCGAGGACCGCCGTGCAATCGGGTTTATCGGCAAGCACAAGGCCCGCGGCATAGCCACTATCCGCATTCCAATCGCCTTGCAGAGGCTCGGGCGGCTCAATGCCACGCGCCTCGAGTGCCGCACGCCAACCTTTCATACGGCACTGGCTCGACAGCGACTCTTTTTTACCAGAAACGAAATACACGTTCTTGTGCCCGCGATTTAAGAAGTACTCGCACGCCATGCGCGCACCGTCCTCTTGATCGTCACTAACGGTAGAGCAGGTAGGATGTTCCATCGGCGTGATAATCACCGTCTTGAGGTCTTTCGGCGCCTCAAAGGTATCAAAGTCATCGACCATCTGACGCAGGTTGAAGATCATGCCGTCGACGGGAAGCTGCGACATCCTGCGCGCCGCTTCGGCAAGGGTCATCTTCTCCCCCGCGCGCTTCTTAATCATCGTGAGCGCAAAGCCGCGTTCTTCGGCGGCATCGGCGATACCGTCAATCATGTCCACGGCGCCGCCCGACAAGTGGAACATCACCACGCCGATGCACCCGTAACGGCCCAACTTGAGTGAACGCGCGGCAAAGTTCGCCCGGAACCCAAGCGTCTCCATGGCAGCATGGACCCTATCGCGTGTCGACTCTCGCACGCTATCGGGCTCGTTGATCACACGCGAAACCGTCTTGAGAGAAACACCCGCGGCAATCGCCACATCGTTCATCGAGACGTTTTTCTTGTCCATCGTTGCCACTGCTTCTCCACTCGGTTCTCTATCGCTTGTTTTTTGCGTTCTAGCATACACTACCTGCCTGACTGATAAATCAACCGTTTACCGGACAATATCGACCACTCACCCGTATATCCTTGTTGCTCTTCCAAAAATGTCTTACGTTGTCATTAACGAAATGTCCTACGTTGTCATTTCGCAATGCCTTCCTTAAGCAGGAAGGTTTCCGGGCAGTCCTGACCATCCATCGACGACCAGTTCCATCCACATGCATCGCGCATTAAGCAGCAAAGGAGCTCTATGGACGCCATCGTAAAGATGCTCGAAAAGCATCAACCGTTCTTTGAGAAGATCTCGAGGAACATCTACCTCCAGGCCATTAAGGACGGATTCCTTGGGTGCATGCCCATCGTCCTCACCTCTTCGATCTTTCTGCTCATTGCCACCCTTCCCGGCGTAGTCGGCATCACGCTGCCCCAGCCGCTCATCGACTGGTGCAACAAGCTGTACAACTTCACCATGGGCGTCATGGGCATCATGGTTGCCGGCACCACTGCCAAGAACTTTACGGCTTCCATGAACCGTCGCATGCCCGCCGGCAAGGTGCTCAACGACGGCTCCACCATGGTGGCCGCCCAGTGCAGTATGCTTTTGCTCGCCGTTACGCAGTTCACCACCAAGTTCAACGGCTCCGAGCTTTCGGTCTTCGACTGCACCAGCATGGGCACGCGCGGTCTGTTCTCGGCCTATATCGCCGCGTTCATCACCGTGTGGGTCTACAAATTCTGCGTCTCGCGCGATCTGACCATTAAGCTGCCCAAGGAGGTCCCGGGCGCCATCGCTCAGAACTTCCGCGACATTATCCCCTTTGGCGGTGCCGTCATCATCTGCGGCATCATCGATGTCGTCGTGCGCAACCTCATGGGTGTTCCGTTCTCCGAGCTGCTTATCAAACTGCTCTCCCCGCTCTTTACCGCTGCAGAAACCTATCCTGGCCTTATCCTTATCCAGGCAGCCACCGCGTTCTTCTGGTTCATCGGCGTCCACGGTCCCTCGATCGTCCAGCCGGGCATCGACCCCATCCGTCTTGCCAACCAGGCCGAGAACCTGCAGGTTCTGCTGGCAGGCGGCCACCCCGCCCATTCCCTCACCTTTAACATGTCGCTCGTTGGTGAGTTCGGCGGCACCGGCGCCACGTTCATCGTGCCGCTTCTGCTGATTCTCTTTATGAAGTCCAAACAGCTCAAAGCCGTCGGTAAGGCCTCGATTGTTCCTGTTGCCTTCGCCGTCAACGAACCGCTGCTCTTTGGCGCGCCGATGATTCTTAACCCCTACATGCTCATCCCCTTTGTTGCCGCCGGCTGCGTCAACGTGAGTGTTGCCAAGTTCTTTATCGATAACGTGGGCATGAACGGCTTCTCCTTCGTGGTGCCTTGGGCTACCCCTGCCCCCATCGGCATCTTCATCACCACGAACTTCCAGCTTATCGCCCTGGTATTTGTCGCGATCATCATCTTGCTGGACGCCATCATCTACCTGCCGTTCTTGAAGGCATACGATAAGCTGCTCTGCGACCAGGAGGCCGAGCGCGCCGCCGAGCTGGGTCTCGAGTCCAATGGTGCCGCTGCCATCGCCGCCAACGCCCCTGCGCCTGTCTCTTATACACATCTGACGCTGCCGACGAATAGCCTTGTGTAGAT
>UQSC01000155.1 GCA_900543615.1 uncultured Collinsella sp.
TCTACACAAGGCTATTCGTCGGCAGCGTCAGATGTGTATAAGAGACAGCCCGATAAGCCCGATTCAAACCTCGCATCCATGGGCATCTACATCTTCTCGGCCGACGTGCTGATCGAGGCGCTCGAGGAGGACGCTCTGGACCAGCGCTCGAGCCACGACTTTGGCAAGGACATCATCCCCAAGCTGCTCGGCGAGGGCAAGCGCCTGTACAGCTACGAGTTCCACGGCTTTTGGAAGGACGTCGGCACCATCGCCAGCTTCCACGAGACCTCGATGGACCTGCTGGGCAACAACCCCGAGTTCGATCTCTTCGACAAGCACTTCCCCATCATGTCCAACATCACCACGCGACCGCCGCACTACATTGGCCCGGACGGCCGCCTGGACGACTGCCTGGTCTCCAACGGCTGCAAGATCTACGGCACTGCTCGCCACTCGATTCTTTCGACCGATGTCATCATCGAGGAGCGCGCTGTGGTCGAGGACTCCGTGCTGCTGCCGGGTGCGCACGTTAAGAGCGGCGCGCACATCTGTCGCGCTATTTTGGGCGAGAACTCCACGGTCGAAGAGGGCGTGAAGCTCGGCTCTGTCGATACCACCAAGGATACGGCCGTCGTTGGAAATGACGTCGTTATCGGGAAGGGGGAATGATCCGATGATCAATCGCAAGGCCATCGGTTATATCACCGCTAACTACTCTTCGACCTACGGCAGCGTTCTACTCAAGGACCGCCCCATCGCGTCCGTTCCGTTTTTGGGCCGCTACCGCCTGATCGACTTCCCGCTGTCCAACATGATGAATGCCGGCATTAAGACCGTCGGCGTCGTCATGCCGGGCAACTACCGCTCGCTGATCGACCACGTGGGCTCGGGCAAGGACTGGGGCCTGGACCGCAAAAAGGGCGGCCTGTTCATGGTTCCCGGCAACGCGTATGGCACCACCAAGGGCGGCATGCGTTTCTTGCTGCGCGACATCATCTCCAACAAGACGCTGTTCCAGCGCTCGGACAAGCCCTACGTTGTGATGATGGGCACCAACATCATCTTTAACATGGACCTCAACACCATCATCGACGCGCACGAGAACTCCGGTGCCCAGATGACCGTGGTGTACTGCAAGGCCACGCACAACGTCGATGACGAGACCAAACTCGAAATTAACGAGAACGGCCGCCTGACGGGCGTGAGCGCCGGCGTCGTGTACGGCGACAACGCCTCCATGGACTGCTGCATCGTCAACCGCGAGACGCTGCTCGAGATCATCGACCACTACCAGGCCGCCGACTATCTGGACCTGCTCGAGGCACTCCAGGGCGACTTTGGCAACATCGATGTGTGCAGCTACGAGTACAAGGGCGAGGTCGTGGGCGTATTTAGCGAGAAGTCGCTGTATCGCCGCAGCATGGACCTGCTCGACCAGACCGTGGCCGACCAGCTCTTCGATCCCGAGCGCCCGATCCTGACCAAGGCCCATGACGTGCCGCCTTCGCGCTACGCGACCGGCAGCCACGCCTGCAACTCGATCATCTCGGCCGGCTGCATCATCAAGGGCACCGTGCGCAACTCGATCCTGTCGCGCGGCGTTGTGGTTGAGGAAGGCGCCTCGGTGACCAACTCGATCATCAACCAGAGCTGCATCATCAAGAGCGGCGCCCGCGTTGAGAACGCCATCCTGGACAAGAACAACGTGGTTCCCACCAACACCGAGCTTCGCGGCACGCCCGAGAACATCCTGGTGCTGGGCAAGGCCCCGTTAACTTCCGACACCACCATCGTACGTTAACGTTGGCACCGCAACATCGCTCGTAACAGGTAGAATAGCCGCCCGGTTCGCGCCAGGCGGCTATTCTCGAATTGCAACATGGGAGACAATATGGCAGATTCCAGCAAAAAGATGCAGATCGTGTTTGCCTCGGCCGAGTGCGCGCCGTTTGTAAAGACCGGTGGCCTGGGCGACGTCGCGGGCTCGCTGCCTGCGGCGCTTGTGCGCGCCGGCGCCGAAGTCATCGTGATGGTGCCCAAGTACGCCACCATCAAGGACGAGTACAAGGCGCAGATGGAGCACTTCTCCGACTTTTACGTGAGCCTGGGCTGGCGCAATGAGTACTGCGGACTCGAGAAGCTCGAGCACGACGGCGTCACCTATATGTTCATCGACAACGAGCGCTACTTTGCACGCGACTATCCGTACGGCTTCTTTGACGACGGCGAGCGCTTTGCGTTCTTCTCCAAGGCCATCACCGAGAGCCTGCAGTACCTGCCGGCCGGCTTTGAGTGCGACATCCTGCACTGCAACGACTGGCAGACGGCGCTGGCGCCCGTGTTTTTGCGCGAGTTCTACCAGGGCCTGCCGCTGTACGACCGCGTTAAGACCGTCTTCTCGATTCACAACGTGGCGTTCCAGGGCCAGTTTAGCGACACCGTGATGGAGGACATCCTGGGTGTGGCGCATATTCCGGCGGCCGCCTCGCAGCTGCGTTGCGACGCCTGCAGCATCAACTACATGCTGGGCGCCCTGCGCTATGCCGACGCCATCACTACGGTGAGCCCCACCTATGCCAACGAGATTCAGACGCCCGAGTTTGGCGAGGGCCTGGACGGTGTGCTGCGCGAGCGTTCATACGCGCTGCAGGGCATTTTGAATGGCATCGACGTCACGGGCTTTGACCCGGCGACCGACAAGCGCATTGCCGCCAACTACACCGTCGAGGACCGTTCTGGCAAGGCCGTGTGCAAGGCCAAGCTGCAGGAAGAGCTGGGGCTCGAGGTTCGCGACGACCGTCCGCTTATGGTCATGGTCACGCGTCTGACGCGCCAGAAGGGCCTAGACCTGGTCATGTACGCGCTCGACCGCATTCTGGCCGGCGGCGTGCAGGTGGCGGTGCTGGGCACCGGCGACCGCGACTACGAGGACGGCCTGCGCTACTTCCAGGACAAGTACCCCGGCACCATGGCCGCGCGCATCGAGTTTGACCCGGCGCTGTCGCAGCGCATGTATGCCGCCGCCGACATGTTCCTGATGCCTTCGAAGTTTGAGCCCTGCGGTCTGTCGCAGATCATCGCCATGCGCTACGGCACCCTGCCGATTGTTCGCGAAACCGGTGGTCTGAAGGACACCGTGCAGCCTGTCTCTTATACACATCTGACGCTGCCGACGAATAGCCTTGTGTAGA
>UQSC01000156.1 GCA_900543615.1 uncultured Collinsella sp.
GATCAGCCTCGGTCTCGTGGGCTCGGAGATGTGTATAAGAGACAGCCGCCAGACCGACAGCGCAGGCGCGGCCGATACCCCGCGAGCCGCCCGTGACCAGTGCCACACGACGTGAGTCGTTGCGCTCGAGCGCGCCGTTGTTCAAGTTGCCCATGTCATTCCTTTCGGGTTACAGCCCTGTGGACTATGCAAGCTCGTCGGCAATAGCTGCGACCTGTTCGGCCGTTTCGCACGAATACACACGAACGTCGCTCAACGTACGCTTGACCAAGCCGGACAGCGTTTTGCCGGGGCCGACCTCAATAAACGTGTCGATGCCTTGATCCTGCAGAGCATGCAGCGTGTCGACCCAGCGCACGGCATGACTCAACTGGTTGGCCAAGACATCCGACGCTGCTCGCGGGTCCGCCGGATAGGGCGCCGCCGTCATATTTGCCATAACAGGAATGAGCAACGGGGACGGCGCGTGACCTGCCTCGATATATGCAGCAAGGCCACGGGTCGCCTCGGCCATATAGGGGCTATGGAATGCGCCCGACACCGCGACCTTCATGGCCCGGCCACCAGCCTCTTTTACCAGGACGTCGAGGGTCTGCAGCGCATCGGGCGCTCCGGCCACAACCGTCTGCTGCGGGCTGTTGTAGTTGACCGGCCAGCAGTCCTCGCCAGCCTGTTTTGCCAGGCCCTCGACCTGCGCCGCATCGAGTTTGATGACGGCGCGCATGCCGCCGGGGTGACGCTCAGCCGCCGTGGCCATCAATGCCGCGCGCTCACACACAAGCTCAAAGCCCGCTCGCGTATCGAACGCCCCCGCAAAGGTGAGCGCGGCGACCTCGCCCAGCGAGAATCCCGCACAGGCGGCAGGCACCACGCCGCGCTCACGCAGGGCGACGGCGACAGCCAAGTCGTGCACGAACACGCAAGGCTGCGTGTTCTCAGTCTGCGAGAGCTCCTCCTTGGAGGCGCTCCGGCACTGCTCACTGGTTCCCGGACGCACCTCGTCGGCGATCGCAAACACCTCGGCAGCCGCCGGTGATGCCTCGATGAGGTCGATGCCCATCGCGGGATGCTGGGCACCCTGACCGGCAAACAGAAACGCTACGCTACCCATGCGGACGCACCCTTCAGGACATGCTCGGCGCCATCGACCAGATCGTCGACGATTTCGCGTGCGCTCTGGCGTTCGTTGACCATGCCGGCAATCTGTCCGCACAAATACGAACCCTCTTCGTAATTACCGTCCTTTGCGGCTTTACGAAGCGCGCCCGTGCCCATGGCCCCAAGCTCCTCGGGGCTTGCGCCCGCCGCCTCGTTCTTGGCATACGCGTTGGTGAAGGGGCTCTTGAGGGCGCGAACCGGATGTCCCGTCGAGCGACCGGTCGCACGCGTCGACGTGTCGCCTGCCTTGAGCACCAGCTCTTTGTACTGTTCGGATACGGTGCACTCGTTTGCGACCAGAAAGCGTGTTCCCACTTGGACGCCGGCAGCGCCGAGCATAAAGGCGGCCGCCACACCGCGGCCATCGGCGATGCCGCCAGCCGCAACCACGGGAATATCGACCGCATCGACAACCTGCGGCACCAGCGCCATCGTCGAGGTCTCTCCAATATGTCCGCCTGATTCGGTGCCCTCGGCAACCACGGCAGTTGCTCCGCGACGCGCCACGAGACGCGCCAGCGCCACCGAAGCCACGACGGGTATGACCTTGATGCCTGCATCGTTCCAGGCCTTCATGTACTTGGTGGGATTGCCGGCGCCGGTCACCACAACGGGCACCCGCTCATCAATCACCACTTGTGCGACCTCGTCGACAAACGGGCTCATGAGCATAACGTTGACGCCAAAGGGCTTATCCGTCTTGGCGCGCAGCTCGTGAATCTGATCGCGCAGCCAGTTTGCGTCGGCATTCATGGCCGCGATAATGCCTAAGCCGCCCGCCTCGGACACGGCAGATGCCAGCGAGGCATCGGCAATCCAGGCCATGCCACCCTGGAACACGGGTTTTTCGATGCCGAGCAGATCGCAGAGAGGAGACTTGAGCATCACTACTTCTCCAATGCCGCCTCGACCGTATCGACGAACTCGCCGACCGTCTTGGGGTTCTCCTCGGTATCGAGCTCAATGCCAAACTCGTCCTCGACGGCGACGAGGATCTCGACGGTGCCCAGACTGTCGAGGCCAATCTCCTCGAGCGTGGACTCGGGCTTCATCTCGACGTCGTCAAGGCCAGCGGTCTCGCGGATAACGTCGCAAACGCGCTCGAAGGTCTTCTGATCTGCCATGGTATTTCTCCTTTGTTTGTGCCCTAGGGGCGTTTTCATTTCCTATGTGCGACTACTTCCAGCGAAGTAGATAGCCACCTACATCCAAGCCGGCGCCAAATCCGACCAGGGCGATGGTGTCGCCCGCGTGCAGCGCGCCGGTATTTGCCAGTCGATCGAGAGCAAGCGGAATACAGGCGCTCGAGATGTTGCCAGTTTCACGCAACGTTCGGACCACACGGTCGTCCGGCACACCCAGGCGCTTGACTGCCTGGCTCAAGATTCGTTCGTTAGCCTGATGGAATACAAAGTGGTCGATGTCCTCGACCGCGATGCTCGCGTCGCAGGCGAGCTTGTTGACCGTGTCGCAGATGGCATTGACGCCAAACTTGAAGACGCGACGGCCGTTCATGGAAAGCACGCTTTCGCAGTCCTGCGCCGTCTTATACGGCGAGGAGCCCGCCAATCCGGGGACGCGCAGTGTTTCGACGTCAGGCGACGTCGAAAGCTCAACAGCAAGGGGATTCTCTCCCCCAGCCTCTATGACCGCAGCACCCGCGCCATCGCCAAAGAGCACGCACGTGGCACGGTCGGTCCAATCGAGCGCGCGCGTCATCTGCTCGGCGGCAACGACCAGCACGTGCTTGGCGCGACCGCGGGCGATATAGCCCTCGGCAACATCGAGCGCAAATACGAAGCCAGCACAAGCCGCCGAAACGTCGAAGGCAGGACATGTGGCATCCAGGCGCTCAGCAACGGCGCACGCTTCGGCAGGAACGAGATGATCGCCCGTCGTCGTCGAACAGACGATAAGATCCAGCTGGCTCGCATCGATTCCGGACGTCTGGAGCGCTTGCTCGCTCGCTGCCTGTCTCTTATACACATCTCCGAGCCCACGAGACCGAGGCTG
>UQSC01000157.1 GCA_900543615.1 uncultured Collinsella sp.
TCAAGCAGAAGACGGCATACGAGGTCAGCCTCGGTCTCGGGGGCTCGGAGATGTGTATAAGAGACAGGGGGAAAGGTGTTGAAAAATGGGGCGGTTCCCCATATTATTGATGACGTCGACAGGCGGGGTGGTTCCCCGCGTACGTGCCATCTGAGTAACCGAGGGGAGGGTGCACATGGGAATGACGGGTGCATACGAGCGCAATCTCGATGCAAAAGGTCGTCTATCCCTGCCTGCACCCCTTCGCGAGGAGCTTGGAGAGCACGTTCGCGTGTTCAAAGCCCTGGATGTCGATGCTCTGTACGTGTTCTCTGCCGAGGCCTTCGATAAGTGGGTCGAAGGACTCTTCGCGGGTCGTGAGGGCCACGAGGGTTTTAACCCGCGTGACATTAATGACCAGAAGCTCATGAGGGCGATCAACAAGCGCACCACGTCGATGGACGTGGACAGCGCCGGTCGTATCGGTCTTTCCGAGTCTCTCCGCAAACAGGCGAACCTCGACCGCGAGGTCACGGTTGTGGGCAACTACGACCACCTTGAGGTTTGGGATCGCGCCGCGGCCGATGAGGACGATGACGATGAGGCCCTGCTGGACCTCTTCTTCTCGTAAGGGCAAGGCACGAGTAACGGATGGAGCGTGGGATCTTGACACAAGAATATCGGCATGAACCTGTCATGCTCGGCGAAGTGCTTGAGTCGCTGCGGCTAAAGAGCGGCTCCGTTGTCTGCGATTGCACCCTTGGCGGTGCCGGCCATTCGGTAAAGATGGCCGCGCAGGTGGGGGAGACGGGCCTTTTGCTCGGCGTCGATCAGGACGACATGGCCCTCGAGGCCGCTGGCGCCCGTCTGGACCGCGAGGTTCCCGGCGTTCCGCACCAGCTCCTGAAGGGCAACTTCGGCGACTTGGACGAGCTTCTTTGCTCGGCCGAGGTGCCCGGGGTCGATGGCTTCCTGTTCGATTTGGGCGTTTCGTCACCGCAACTCGATATCCCTGGCAGGGGCTTTTCGTATAACGAGGACGCCCCATTGGACATGCGGATGGATCCGGGTAATAACACCTTAAACGCAGCTGAGGTCATCAACACCTATAACGAACACGACCTCGCCCGGATTCTACGCGTCTACGGCGAAGAGAAGTTCGCCTCGCAGATCGCGCGCGAGATCGTGCGCCGCCGCGAGCAAGAACCGATCGAAACCACCGGCCAATTTGTCGAGATCATCAAGGCGGGTATCCCGGCTGCCGCTCGTCGGCATGGCGGACACCCGGCCAAGAAAAGTTTCCAGGCCATTCGCATCGAGGTCAATCACGAGCTCGATGTGCTCGAACGAGGGCTTGATGCCGCCACCAGGTGGCTCAACCCGGGCGGACGTATCTGCGTCATCTCGTATCACTCGCTCGAGGACCGTATCGTAAAGAACCACTTTAAGGAGATGAGCCAGGGGTGCACGTGTCCGCCGGAGATTCCGGTGTGCGTGTGCGGCAACGTGCCGATACTCAAGGTCATCACCCGCAAACCCTTGGTTGCCCAGCCTGATGAGGTTGAGCGCAACCCTCGGGCGAGATCAGCCAAAATCCGCGTGGCGCAGCGTCTGTAGGCGCGACCGCGCGATATTGGACCTCCCGCTCGCACCATAAACGAAGCTTAAACACACTACCAACGTACTCGGGATGGGAGGCGGCATATCATGGGCTACAACACTTCAAGCGCAGCACTCGCCTATGATATGAACGCCATGCCCGCCTATCGTGAGGCACCGCAGGCCCCCGTTGCTCCCCGCGAGCAGCGCGCGCCGCGCTTTGATGTCTACACGGGCGCGGGCCGTCAGGCAAACCAGGCGGTAAGCCCGGTTTTCATGAGCGTTCTTAAAACGTTTTGCATCATTGCGGCTATCTTCATGACGATCGGCGTCGCCCGCGTGGCGCTTGCCGGCGTTACGGCCCAGGTGCTCAACAGCAACGCCGAGCTTACCAACACGCTCGAAAAGGCGACCGATGAGAGCTCCGACCTGGAGGTCATGCATTCGGTCTATGGCGCCGACACGCGCATTCGCGACCTTGCGGGCGCTTATGGCATGGTGGAGCCCAGCGAGAGCGTTACACTTGACTTTTCGCAGGATGCAGCCGCGGGCGCCAACGCGACCGCGACCGCTCAGTAGCAAGACGGTAGCTGAGTATGACAAATGACTATCGCCGCGGTTCCGATGGGGGCCGCGGTTCTGGACGTCCCTCGTCGCGGGGACGTTCTGGTTATCAAGGAACGGGTCGGCAATCTTACAACGCCGGGCAGTCCCGTGGCAACGACCCGGCGTCGCGACTTCGCGGCTCGGGCGGCCCTCAAGTGCATAACACCAGGTCGCGCAAGAGTTCGTCGACCGAATGGCTCACAGGCGCGCCTCTGCCTCGCCGCAAAGCCGTCATGGGATTCATTGGGCTTGGCTTGGGCTTGGGCGTCTTTCGCCTTGCCGACTATCAAATTGTCGAAGCCGATAAACTGCGCGAGCGTGCCGATGCGCGCCGCCTGCTTGCGCAGACCCTCTATGCCAAACGCGGCACCATCTACGACCGCAACGGTAACGTGCTGGCGTCGTCGGTCGAATGTCGCAACATCGCCGTGAACCCGCAGCTTGTCGATGATGTTGACAAGACGGTGTCGGCGCTGGTCAAGGCAACTGGAATCGATAAAAAGACCTGCCGCAAGCTCGTCGAGTCCGATGGCACCTGGGTGTATATCAAGCGCCAGGTGGACGAAGACGATGCTGCGGCGCTGGAGAAAAAGAACCTGCCCGGCGTGCTTTTTGAGCAGGCCATGAAGCGCGTATATCCATACGGCAATCTGGCATCGCAGGTGCTGGGTGTAGTGAATGTAGACAACGACGGCTTGACGGGTCTCGAAAAGCAATACAACAAGCTTCTGACCGGCACGAACGGTTCTCTTGCTGTCTCTTATACACATCTCCGAGCCCACGAGACCGAGGCTGATCTC
>UQSC01000158.1 GCA_900543615.1 uncultured Collinsella sp.
ACGAGATCAGCCTCGGTCTCGTGGGCTCGGAGATGTGTATAAGAGACAGTGCGTGGAGACGGTCCTCAACGACTTCGGCTCCATTTGGGCGCTCGTCAACAACGCCGGCATCACCCGCGATGGCCTGCTCATGCGCATGGGCGATGACGCATTCGATCGCGTGCTCGATGTCAATCTCAAGGGCACGTTCAATACGACGCGCGCGCTCACCAAGACCTTTATGCGTCAGCGCGGCGGCTGCGTCGTCAACATGAGCTCGGTTGTGGGCCTGATGGGCAATGCCGGGCAGGCCAACTACGCCGCCTCCAAGGCGGGCGTCATCGGCCTGACCAAGGCGGTAGCGCGCGAGCTTGCGCCCCGCGGCGTACGAGTGAACGCGGTCGCCCCCGGGTTTGTCGAGACCGATATGACGGCAAATCTCTCGGAAAAGGTGCGCGCGGCGTGCGAGGAGCAGATTCCCCTGAGGCGCATGGCGCGCCCCGAGGAAGTGGCCGGCGTGGTGCGCTTTTTGGCGAGTGATGCCGCCGCTTACATTACGGGCGAAGTCATACGCGTCGACGGCGGAATGGCGATGTAGAAAGCAAGCCGGGTAAGCGGCTTGGATGAGGAGACCATGATGGAACAGAGAGTTGCAATCACCGGTATCGGTGCCGTGTCGCCGCTCGGCAACACCGCGCTTGCCACCTGGGCGGCCATGTGTGCCGGAACGTGTGGCATCGGTCCGATCACGCACTTCGATACCGATGCATTTGCCGTCAAAGTGGCAGCCGAGGTCAAGGGTTTTGACGGCAACGAGTACTTTGGCAAGCGTGACGCCAAGCACCTGGACCCCTGCGTTCAGTTTGCGATGGCGGCTTCGGACGAGGCCATGCACGATGCGGGCTTTGATGTCGAGGGCGCCATCGATCGCGAGCGCCTGGGCGTCTACGTGGGTTCAGGCGTGGGTGGCATGCAGACACTCGTCGACAACGTCCACACGATTGCCGATCGGGGGCCTCGCCGTGCATCGCCCTATATGATTGCGATGATGATTCCCAACATGGCGTCGGGCAATATCGCGATCCGCCACAAGGCAAAAGGCCCGACCCTGCCCGTGGTGACTGCGTGCGCGACCTCGGCCCATGCCGTGGGCGAGGCGTTCCGCGCCATCAAGCACGGCTATGCCGATGCAATCCTGGCTGGCGGTGCCGAGGCCGCAATCATCCCCGATGCCGTTGCGGGCTTTACGTCCTGCCGCGCATTGACCACCAACCCCGATCCCGCGACGGCTTGCCGCCCGTTCGATGCAGACCGCGACGGCTTTGTGATGGGCGAGGGCGCCTGCGTGCTGGCACTCGAGAGCATGGAGCATGCGCAGGCGCGCGGTGCGCACATTTATGCCGAGGTCGTGGGTTACGGCAACACCGATGATGCCTACCACATCACGAGTCCCGACCCGGACGCGGCAGGCATCGCCCGTGCGATATCGCTGGCGGTGGCCGAGGGCGACGTTAAGCCTTCCGAGGGCCTCTACATCAACGCTCACGGCACCTCGACCAAGCTCAACGATTCGTCCGAGACGGCGGGCATCAAGCGAGCGCTCGGCGAGGATGCGGCGCGCGCTGCACATGTCTCGTCGACCAAGTCGATGACCGGCCATATGATCGGTGCCACGGGCGCCATCGAGGTCATGGCATGTGCCATGGCGCTCGAGCAGGGCGTGGTGCCCCCGACCATTAACTACCACACACCCGATCCCGCCTGCGATCTTGAATACACGCCTAATCGCGCGGTTCGCGCCGATCTTACCTGGGCGCTTTCGACCAACCTGGGCTTTGGCGGGCACAACGCCGCCATCGCGCTGCGTAGATATACGAGGAGCTAGAGCATGGATTCCAAAAGACTTGCCGAGATAGCCGATGTTATGGAGGACCGCGGCCTCACGCGCGTACGCGTTGAGGAGCCCGATGGCACCGCGGTCGAACTCGAGCGCGCGAGCGCCACGCAGCCGGTCGCCGTGCCCATGCCTATGCCGGGTGCCGTGACTGCTCCGGCGGTGGCTCCTGTCGCCATGCCTGCCACCGCACCGGAACCCGCCGCGCCGGAGCCCGCCGCGCAGGCGCCTGCCGCCGCACCGGAGCCCAAAGGCACCGAGGTGACTGCTCCCATGGTCGGCGTCTTCTATGCTGCCCCGGCGCCGGGCGACGAACCGTTTGTGCACGTGGGCTCCAAGGTCAAGGCCGGCGAGACCCTCTGCATCATCGAGGCCATGAAGGTTCTCAACGAGGTGACGGCAGAGGCGGATGGCGAGGTGCTCGAGATCTGCGTGGCCGACGGCGACCTCGTGGAGTTTGGCGGCTGCCTCATGAGGATCGGATAGGTGATATCCATGAACAAAGAAGAGCTCAAGAAGCTGTTGCCGCATCGCGAGCCGATGCTTTTGCTTGACGAAGCCGAGCTGGTGGGCGACGAGGCCCACGGCAAGATCACGATTACGGGCGACGAGTACTTTTTGCAGGGGCATTTTCCGGGAAACCCGGTGGTCCCCGGCGTGATTCAGTGCGAGATGCTCGCCCAGAACTGCTGCGTGCTGCTGATGGGCGATGAGGAGGCGCGCGGCGCGACGCCGTTCTACACGAGTCTGGACAAGGTGCGCTTTAAGCGTCCGGTGCGCCCGGGCGACACGGTGGATCTGGTGTGCTCCATCACGCGTGCGCGCGGGCCGTTCCGCTTTGCGACAGGTACTGCGAGCGTTAACGGTGAGGTTTGCTGCCGCGCCGATATGTCTTTTGCACTCATGCACGAAAAGTAGGGAAGTTTTCATGTTCGACAAAGTGCTCATCGCCAACCGCGGCGAAGTCGCGGTCCGTGTTATCCGCGCGTGCCGCGATATGGGCATCAAGACCGTCGCCGTTTATTCCACTGTCTCTTATACACATCTGACGCTGCCGACGAATAGCCTTGTGTAG
>UQSC01000159.1 GCA_900543615.1 uncultured Collinsella sp.
ATCTACACAAGGCTATTCGTCGGCAGCGTCAGATGTGTATAAGAGACAGCGCCTATATCCTGTCTTTATTTTGGGTATAGACGTCCATGTGTGTGCTAAAGTAATGAGTCCTGTGGACTACGAAGGGAGAATCTGTGCCAAAAAAGACTGAGAGCACGGGTACTGGGCTGGAATCCTACGTTGCAAAGCTCATGGGCAACGGCTCAAACAGGACTTCGGTAACCGAGGACGAGATTCAGGTCGCCCTGAAGGATATCGATGTTTCTGATGAGCAGCTCAACGCGGTGTATTCCGCGCTGCGCAACAGCGGCATCCAGATTATCTCCGCGAGCGGAAACGACGACGCCCCGATGGACGTCGACGATGACGATAACGATACCGATGATTTCGACGATGACGAGCACGATTCCGGCTCGCTTGACGATCACGAGCTTAAGATGGCCCGCCAGGCCGATGCCGAGATGGGCTCTTCCAAGAGCAAGAAGAAGCGCACCGTGCGCACGTCCCGTTCGCGTTCGCGCGTGCGCGGCATCGATGCCTCCACGGTGATGCTGACCGGCGACCCGGTTCGTATGTACCTCAAGGAGATCGGTAAGGTCGACCTGCTGACCGCATCTGAAGAGGTCGATCTGGCCATGAAGATTGAGGCCGGTCTCGAGGCTACCGAGAAGCTCGAGGCTGCCGATGCAGGCGAGATTGAACTCACACGCTCCGAGATGCGTCGACTTACGCGTATTGAGAATGTTGGTCTTGAGGCCAAGCAGGCGCTCATCAGCGCAAACCTGCGTCTGGTCGTCTCCATCGCCAAGCGCTATGTCGGCCGTGGCATGCTGTTCCTGGATCTGATCCAGGAGGGCAACCTCGGTCTGATCCGCGCCGTCGAGAAGTTCGACTACCAGAAGGGCTTTAAGTTCTCCACGTACGCCACGTGGTGGATCCGTCAGGCCATTACGCGCGCTATTGCCGACCAGGCCCGTACCATCCGTATTCCCGTGCACATGGTCGAGACCATCAACAAGCTCGTCCGCGTGCAACGCCAGCTCCTCCAGGATCTGGGTCGCGACCCGACCCCTGAGGAGATCGGTGCCGAGATGGACATGAGCGCCGACCGCGTCCGCGAGATCCAGAAGATTTCGCAGGAGCCCGTGTCGCTCGAGACCCCGATCGGTGAGGAAGAGGATTCCCAGCTGGGCGACTTCATCGAGGACTCCCAGGCTATCGTTCCGCCCGATGCCGCCAGCTTCTCCATGCTGCAGGAGCAGCTCACCCAGGTGCTCGATTCGCTTGCCGATCGCGAGCGCAAGGTTATCGAGCTGCGCTTTGGTCTCGTTGACGGACATCCCCGCACGCTCGAGGAAGTCGGTCGCGAGTTTGGCGTCACGCGCGAGCGTATCCGCCAGATCGAGTCTAAGACCCTAGCCAAGCTCCGCCACCCGAGCCGCAGCAGCAAGCTCAAGGACTACATCGAAAGCTAGTCAAGCAAGAAGCGCCCTCAAGCACATCCGCTTGGGGGCGCTTTCATGTAGTCATTGGGGACGTTCTTAAACGACTAGTCGTTGGGGACGTTCTTGAATGACTAGTCGTTTAAGAACGTCCCCAATGACTGGGTCGGAAAATTTCTTAAAAAAGTTCTTGCCCTTCGTCTAATCGTCCGTATAATAAACTTCGTTGCTTGAGAGCACGCACCTATTCCTCGGTAGCTCAATGGTAGAGCACGCGGCTGTTAACCGCGCTGTTGTAGGTTCGAGTCCTACCCGGGGAGCCAGGTTGTAAAACCCGTCGCTTATGCGGCGGGTTTTTTTATGCCGCGTTCGCCTGTGGCGAACGTTACTGTATCAACATTTCGTGTCGAGGATATAATCGCGAACCCCGCCGCCTTAACATGGCGCTGTCGTTGTAGAATGTTGGAATGATTGCTCCCACGACATGGTGCCGCGAGCACCAGAAAAGGAGATTCTTGTGTCTGAGACCATTAACGGCAGCCTGAGCGTCTCGAACGACGTTATTGCCGATATTGCCGGTTATGCCGCGATGACGTGCTACGGCGTCGTCGGTATGGCCGAACAGCTGCAGGGCGCCGAGAGCGTGCGCCTGCTTGCCGGTCAGCGCCTCCGCAAGGGCGTGCTTGTCTCCGCCGACGAGAACGGCCTTACGGTCGACCTTCACGTCGTGCTCGAGAACGGCGTCAACATGAAGTCCGTCTGCCACAATCTTTCGAGCTCCGTCGCCTTCACCCTGCAGGAGATCGCCCAAATCGATCCCGCCAGCCTTAAGATCGGCATTCACATCGACGCGCTCAAGAGCCGTCTGAACTAGCATCCGAATACGGAGATTTCACCACTCATGATTGCAAAGACCATTCGCACCTGTTTTCCGATCGCTGCGGCTGCCGTTTCCGAAAAGGCCGAGGAGATCAACAAGCTCAACGTCTTCCCCGTACCCGACGGCGACACCGGTACCAACATGTCGCTCACGCTCGCTTCGGTGACCAAGGAGCTCTCCGCCCTTCCTGCCGACGCCGACATGGAAGCCATCGCCGCCGCCATCACTCACGGCTCCCTGATGGGTGCCCGCGGCAACTCCGGTGTCATCACCTCGCAGATCCTGCGCGGCGTGGCCGAGGGTCTCGTCTCTGCCGATGAGCCCATCACGTCCGCCAACATCGCCTTTGCGTTCCGTCGTGCCGTCAAGGTCGCCTTCCAGGCTGTTCGCAAGCCCATCGAGGGCACGATCCTCACGCTGTCTCTTATACACATCTGACGCTGCCGACGAATAGCCTTGTGTAGA
>UQSC01000160.1 GCA_900543615.1 uncultured Collinsella sp.
TACGAGATCAGCCTCGGTCTCGTGGGCTCGGAGATGTGTATAAGAGACAGTTGCCACCCTTGGCGACGTTCTTGACGAAGGTGTAGGCCTGGTCGGCGTCGAGGATAGTCTGCTTGAGGTCGAGGATGTAGATGCCGTTGCGCTCACCGAAGATGAACGGCTTCATCTTGGGGTTCCAGCGACGGGTCTGGTGACCGAAGTGGCAGCCGGCCTCGAGCAGGGTGCGGATATTAATCTTGGTAGCCATGTTAAACCTCCTGTGGTTTGCCTCCGCGCGGGGTCATCCTCCAAAACCAACCCGGACATGTGCTACCAAAGCCCGGGCACCACGGTATGAAGTAGCCGCGCGTGCGTGATAAAAACATGTTGCCGTGAAGCAACCCGATGAATGATAGCAGGAATGCTTCTTCCTGCCAACCCGCAATCAAAACCACACACCTCGGTGCGGCGCGGGACGTCCCAGCCACTATTCGCCGCGGGGATGGGCTTGAGCCACGGCACGTTTGAGCCGATCGGGTGTGAGATGCGTGTAAATCTGCGTCGTGGACAGGCTCGCATGGCCCAGCAGCTCTTGAACCGAGCGCAGGTCCGCACCCCCCTCGAGCAAGTCGGTCGCAAAGGTATGGCGCATCGCATGCGGGGCGATGTCAGCCGGAATGCCGGCGAGCGTCGCCAGCGTATGGAACCGCCGCCGGAGCATCGCGGCGCTCATGCGATTGCCGCGCGCCGATATAAGCAGCGGATGCGGCCCGGTAGCGAGGTCGCGGCGCTTTGCCCGAGCGAGCAACTCCGGCCTCCCCTCTTCAATATAGAGACGCGTCACATCGAGCGCACGACGATACAGAGGAACGATGCGCTCCTTGCTTCCCTTGCCCCACAGGCGCAGCGTGCGCTCGGACCATGAGATGGATTCCACATTGAGCGCCGCAAGCTCTGAGATGCGGGCACCCGAGGCATAGAGCAACTCGAGCATCGCCGCATCGCGCAGTCCCGCGGGTGTTGAGGTATCAGGCGTCTTGAGCAGCGCCTCGACCTGCTGGGTCGTAAGGACGCCCGGCAGGTCACGCGGCAGCTTGGGCGACGCGATCGCCGAGACCGCATCGCCCTCGACAATCCCCTCGGCAGCCATCCAGCGATAGAGAGATCGGATAGCCGACAGGTGCGCCGCAAGCGTTCGGGGAGCCACCTGCTCACGCGAAAGCTCAGCAAGATAGCGACGAATGGTGCGCACGTCGGCAGCGAAAGCATCAATATCCTCGCGCTCGCACCAGGCAGCAAAGCGCTCCAGTCTCGAGCCATAGGCCGTCACCGTATTGGGAGAAAGCCCCTCAACGCGTGCGATATAGGCGATAAAAGAGTCGACGGTGTCGTACAGGTCAAAGGCTATGACCGGTCGCCTCCAAACAAGTCGGAACGTGTGGCCAAGTAGGCATCGAGGGCCTCGAGCGCACGGTCCGCATAGGCCTGATAGCGGTCGCGCTTGCTGCGGCGCTTACCGTCCTCGAGCGGCGGCACCAGGCCAAAATTAACATGCATGGGCTGATAGCCCACGGTGGCAGGATCGGTCGCATAGCCCACGAGCGCACCCAGGGCGCCCACGCGGGGCAACTCGACGGAATCGGCGCCGATAGCCTCTGCATAGGTGTTGAGCGCCGCGAGCAGACCGGTCGCCACGGCTTCCATGTACCCCTCGGTGCCGGTGATCTGACCGGCCAGGCGCACGCCGGTACCGGGCACGGCAAAGGTGCCATCGAGCACGTGCGGGGCGTCGACAAAGGTATTGCGGTGCATGACACCGTAGCGGAAGAACTCAGCGTTCTCCAGGCCCGGCACCATATGGAAGACGCGCTTCTGCTCGCCAAAGGTCAGGTTGGTCTGGAAGCCCACCAGGTTATAGGCGGTCTTCTCCTTGTTCTCGGCACGCAGCTGAATCGCCGC
Source organism: uncultured Collinsella sp. (assembly GCA_900543615.1). GTDB lineage: Bacteria > Actinomycetota > Coriobacteriia > Coriobacteriales > Coriobacteriaceae > Collinsella. The sequence continues at coordinate 1,939 of UQSC01000160.1, forward strand.
CCAAGGGCGACGTCCGGTACGCGGGTCGGTGAGGCCGACGGGCTTCATGGCGCCAAAGCGAATGGCGTCCTTGCCGGTGCGCGCAACCTCCTCGGCAGGCTGGCAGGCCTGGAACAGATCGCCGCCCTCAAAGTCCTTGAGCACCACGCGGTCGGCCGTGGTGAGCGCCTCGATAAAGGCCTCGTACTCCTCCTTGTTGAGCGGAGCGTTGAGATAGTCGCCGCTCCCCTGCTCCTCGTAGCGCGACTGCGAAAACAGCACGTCCATATCGAGCGTGGAGGCATCGACGATCGGCGCCGCGGCATCGAAGAACGCAAGGGCGTCGCCACCGACGAGCTTCATGACCTCTTCGCTCAGCGCCGGTGAACACAGCGGGCCCGCGGCAATGACCACGTGGCCCTCGGGGATCTGGGTGACCTCGCCGTGAACGACCTCGATATTGGGGCGAGCGGCAACCTCAGCCTCGACGAGCTCGGAGAATGTAACACGGTCGACCGCCAGGGCGCCGCCGGCGGGAACGGCCGCACGATGGGCGCAGTCAAGCAGCACCGAGCCCATACGCTCAAGCTCGGCCTTCAGCAGGCCGGCGGCGGAATCGGGACGAGTCGACTTAAACGAATTGGAGCAGACGAGCTCTGCCAGGTGATCGGTATGGTGGGCCTGTCTCTTATACACATCTCCGAGCCCACGAGACCGAGGCTGATCTCGT
>UQSC01000161.1 GCA_900543615.1 uncultured Collinsella sp.
AGATCAGCCTCGGTCTCGTGGGCTCGGAGATGTGTATAAGAGACAGTGGCTATACCGAGCAGTCGTTGCTCGAGGTCGCAGCCCTTGCGGAGTCGTTCTCCGATCACCCCATCGCGCAGTCCGTGCGTGTCGCCTACCAGGGCGAGGTCGACCCCAAGCGCGTAAGCAACTCCGCCAACGACGCGGGCCACGGCGTGACGGCAACCATCGACGGCAAGCACGTCGTCGTTGGCAACGCAAAGATGCTCGCCGCGGCCGGCGTTGAAGCACCGGACTGTGAGGTTGTCGGCACAATCCTCCACGTGCTCGTTGACGGCGTGTACGCCGGCCACATCGTGATTGCAGACACCGTTAAGGCCGATGCCGAGCAGACGATCCGCGACCTGCACGCCGCCGGCGTCAAGCGCACCGTCATGCTCACGGGCGACCGCGAGGAAGTGGCTGCTGCGGTGGCCAAGCGGCTGGGGCTCGACGAGTTCCACGCGCAGCTGCTGCCGGGCGACAAGGTCGAGCGTGTTGAAGCGCTGCTTGCAACCGAGAGTGGCAAGGGCAAGCTCGCCTTTGTGGGCGACGGCATCAATGATGCGCCCGTGCTTACGCGCGCCGATGTGGGCATTGCCATGGGCGCTATGGGTTCTGACGCTGCGATCGAGGCCGCCGATGTCGTGCTCATGGACGACAAGCCGTCCAACATTTCCCGCGCGATCCGCGTGGCACGCAAGACCATGGCGATTGTTTGGCAGAACATCATCTTTGCGCTGGGTATTAAGCTGCTGATTTTGGTGCTTGCGGCGCTCGGCATCGCCAACATGTGGCTTGCTGTGTTCGGCGACGTGGGCGTGGCGATCATCGCCATCCTGAACGCCATGCGCGCGATGGGTGTCAAGAACCTGTAGCGTTTGTGGTCTGCCCGGCCCCGACCTGCGTTGACACAGCTGGCGGTTCTTGGGCATCGCTTGCTGGTGGGGTTCCTTGTCTGAGTTGGACTTAGTCGGTGGGACCACTCGTCTCGGTCGCTGTCCCGCGCCGTTCCGGCGCGGGAGGCGCGCCACTGCGGGAGTGCCAGTCGGTCATTGTTGGCGCCGAAGCACCATCCCGCCTCAGCATCGACCTTAGCTTCTCAAAGCTCTCCTCGCTCAGGCAGTGCTCCATGTGGCAGCCCTCTTGCGACGCGACCTCAGCCGAAACACCCGCATCCTCCAGCAGCCCCACGAAAAAGCAGTGACGCTCCCACATTTGGCGAGCGACCTCCAGACCACGCTCCGTCAGATGAACGTCGCGCTTGCCCATTTCGACATAACCGCTGTTCTCCAGCGTCGCCATGGCTTTAGAGACGCTCGCCTTGGTTACGCCGAGGTACTCCGCAACGTCGATCGAGCGCACGATGCCCTGACGTTCCGACAGAACGTAGATCGATTCGAGATAGTCTTCTCCGGATTCACGTAGGGCCATGGGCCGCCTTTCGCGATGATTGCTAGTTAGCCTTTGGATACTTTTCACAGCTTACTTTACCGCAAAAGTTGCCCATGTCTTACTACTTTGCCTAAAAGTTAGCCGTGTTTCACAAAACGTGCGGGACGAAAACAAAATGGGGACGCCCCGCAAGGAGTGTCCCCAGGTGCCGGCAGAAAAGGAGCGTCCCAAAGTGCCGAGCCGCAGCTATAACAGGCCAAAGTGCTTCGCTGCGTTGTAGATGCCATCGTCGTCCACGGCTGTCGTCACATAGGTCGCTGCAGCTTTCACCGTGTCCTGCGCGTTGCCCATGGCCACACTTGTGCCCACAGCGGCAAACATCGACAGGTCGTTCTCGCCGTCGCCAAAGGCAATCGCCTCACTCGCATCGATGCCCAGGCGCTCCAGCGTCGCCGCCACGCCCAGGTCCTTGCCGCCGTTAGCGGGAATAATGTCGCAGAACAGGTCGCACCAGCGCGTGGTGAGCGAATGCGACACGGCGTCGGTCACGATATGTTCGTCGGCCGGGTCCACAAAGGCGCAAAACTGGTAGACCGGCGCGTCAAAGGCGTGCTCAAACGGCTCCTCGTGGTAGACGATTCCCGCGTTGCTGCCAGCCGTCACCACGCGCTCGGACAGGCGGTTCACAAACGAGTTCTCGCCCTGCATGCACAGCGAGTCGTAGCGCCCCTGCGCCACCTGGTCCACAATCACCGCGACGTCGTCCGGATCGATCGGGCAGCTGCGGTAAACCCCCTCGGCATCAAAGCAGTGCTGGCCCGAAAGCGTAATGTACGCATCCCAGCCCAGGTCGAACAGCCAGTCCGGCATCTGGTAGGTCGGACGGCCCGTGGCGATCACGCACGCAATCCCCTGCTCGTGAAAGCTGTCGAGCACCTGCTGCGCCGACGCCGGAATCCGGTGGGTCTTAAAGCTCAGCAGCGTGCCGTCGATATCGAAAAACGCGGCTTTGATCATCCTCGTCTACTCCTCGCCCTCGAGCTTTTCGCTCGCCTCGAGCCACGCCATCTCCAGCTCGTCCATGGCGGCGTGGGCCTCGTCGATCTTTGCCTGCTGCTCGCCGAGCGCCGTGTAGTTGGTGGGATCGACCTGGGCCATGGCTGTCTCTTATACACATCTCCGAGCCCACGAGACCGAGGCTGATATCGTAT
>UQSC01000162.1 GCA_900543615.1 uncultured Collinsella sp.
TCTACACAAGGCTATTCGTCGGCAGCGTCAGATGTGTATAAGAGACAGGCCTGATCGTTGGGGTCGATGTTGGAGATGTAGCGGCAGTCGATACCGGCGTCGGCGTAGGGACGCAGGGCCTCGTAGGCCATGACCGGGCCCAGATCGGAGCCACCGATGCCGATGGACACCAGGTGCTCGATCTTCTTGCCGGTAACGCCCTTCCACTCACCGGAGCGCACGCGCTCGGCGAAGGCATACATGCGGTCGAGGACCTCGTGCACGTCGGCGACGACATCCTGGCCGTCAACGATGAGCTGGCCCTTCTCGCTTGCCGGACGGCGAAGCGCGGTGTGCAGGACGGCGCGGTCCTCGGTGGTGTTGATGTGCTCGCCGGAGAACATGGCGTCGCGGCGCTCCTCGAGCTTCACCTCGCGGGCAAGATCGCACAGCAGCTTGACGGTCTCATCGGTCACCAGGTTCTTGGACAAATCGAAGTGCAGGTCACCAGCGTCAAAGCTCAGCTTGTTCACACGCTCGGGATCGGCGGCGAACCAGGCCTTGAGGTCGATACCTTCGGCCTCGAGCTTCTCCTGATGAGCCTCGAGCGCCTTCCAAGCGGCAGTCGACGTAGCATCGATAGGTGCGGCAACAGTTGCCATAGAGTCCTCCTCAGCATACGGGCGCACGCCTCCATGCGCCCGGACATTCAGATGCCACTATTCTAGCGCAGGTCAAGACTACAATCAGCGAGCGTTGCCAATCGGCCCCCAAACGGCAACCGATTAAAAAGGGACAGGCTTATTTTGGCAGGTCAAACGCTTTACCAACCAAAAATAACCCGTCCTTTTATGGCAAATATTAGGCCGCGGCGCAGATGCTACCGAGCAACTCACGCAGAGGAGACCCGATGCCCTCCAGCAGTTCGGGCGCGATAATGGCAAAAACGGGAACCTCACCGGTGCCCACGACAGCAGGCGCCTTGCCCTCCGAGAGAATGCATCCATAAGGGACAAAACCGTCTTCGCCGGCATCGAGCGCCGCCATGCGACGCGCGAGCTCGCGCGCAAAGCCAGCAGTATCGGCATCGCCAATCGCCAGGACAAAGTCCACGCCCTCATCGGTTGCCAGGGCTACGGCCTCATCGACCAAATCGTCTCCCCCGTCGCCCCCGGCCGAACCGCAACGAAAGAGTACGCGTTCGAGCAGGGCACGATCGAGCGAGCCCAGCGCCGCCGAAACGAGCTCATCGCGCGTGTGCTTGTCGCCTCCCAGCACGACCAGTGCCTTGGTGCCGCCATAGTGGGCAACCAATCGCCCGCACCAGCGAGCCACATCCCCATCCGCAACAAGGCGCGTCGGCATACCAAATCCATAATTGACCATCTTTCCCACAACCCTTCCGTGCGCATAGGCGGTATCAATCGTTAGGCTCATGCTACGAAGCAAGGTTTTCCGAGCTGTTTCGCACTCTTTAGAGCTGCGTTAAAAACCCGATCCAACCGCACGACCATACCTACCAAAACAAACCAGTCCCTTTTTGACAGGTTTTGACGACATCCGGACGAGCGGGTATTATCGAACAGATATTCGATAAGAACATGTGTTTGATGGAAGGGCACGGATGGCGCACGAGCAGCACACCTATATCTGCATCGACCTCAAGACGTTTTATGCCAGCGTCGAGTGCGTCGACCGTGGGCTCGATCCGCTCACCACCAACCTGGTCGTTGCCGACGAATCGCGCGGACGCACGACCATCTGTCTCGCTATCACGCAGGCCATGAAGGACTTAGGTATTCACAACCGCTGCCGTCTGTTCGAGATTCCCGACGGCATCGACTACATCAAAGCAGTGCCGCGTATGCGGCACTACATGGAGGTGTCGGCGCAAATCTACGGCATCTATCTGGAATACGTCAGCCCCCAGGACGTGCACGTCTACTCCATCGATGAGTGTTTTATCGACGTAACGCCCTATCTGGACCTCTATCACACCGATGCGGAAGGGTTCGCCTGCACGCTGCGCGACGAGGTCTTGGGGCGCACGGGCATCACGGCAACGGTCGGGATCGGCCCCAACCTATTCCAGGCTAAGGTGGCACTCGACATCACCGCCAAGCACGTGCCCAGTCGCATCGGCAAACTCGACGACGAGACCTTTCGCAAGGAAATCTGGCCCCATCGTCCCATCACCGATATCTGGGGCATCGGCCCCGGCGTGGCAGCACGACTCGAAAAATACGGCGTCTACGATCTGATGGGCGTCGCGGCGCTCGACGAAAACCTGCTTTACGACGAGCTCGGCGTCAATGCCGAGTATCTCATCGACCACGCCTTCGGACGCGAGCCGACAACCATCGCCGATATCCAAGCCTATCGCCCGCAAGCAACTTCGACCACCACAGGACAGGTGCTCTCGAAGGGCTATGCCTACGAGCAGGCCTACACCGTCTTGCGCGAGATGGTCGACAACGCCGTGTTGGACTCTGTCTCTTATACACATCTGACGCTGCCGACGAATAGCCTTGTGTAGA
>UQSC01000163.1 GCA_900543615.1 uncultured Collinsella sp.
ACGAGATCAGCCTCGGTCTCGTGGGCTCGGAGATGTGTATAAGAGACAGCTTGTGCGCGAGCGCGCGAGGGACGGCAGCTATATCGCGGGCGGTGCCTATAAAAAGGTGGCTGCGGTCGACGGCGTTGATATCGTGACGACGCTCGACGTCAATATCCAGCGAGCGGCTGAGGATGCTCTGGCAGAGGCTGTCGAGAAGACAAAGGCCAAGAACGGCTCGGCTTTGGTCACCGACCCCACGACCGGTGAAATTCTCGCCGCCTGCTCGTATCCGACCTACGACCAGACCGATCTGGAGAACGCCAAGACCGAGGATATGAACCTGCGCCTGGTCACCGACGCCTACGAGCCCGGCTCGGTCTTTAAGACGCTCGTGGCGGGCGCCGGCTTCGACTTGGGCGTCGTGCGATCGAGTACGTCGTTTGAGGTGCCGGCGAGCATCAAGGTGGGCGACGATACCGTCACCGATGCCGACAAGCGCGACTATGCCATGACCATGGATGTGCGCGAGATGATGCGCCGTTCGTCCAACGTGGGCTTTGTCCTGGTGGGGCGCAAGATCGGTGCCGACGACTTTGCCGCCTATGTGGACAAGTGGGGCATCGGTCACAGCTCGGGTGTCGATTTTCCGGGCGAGAGCCTGGGCATCGTAAAGGAGCGTGACCAGTATGACGGCGCCACTCTGGGATCGATGAGCTTTGGACAGGCGCTGTCTGTCTCGCCGATTGAGGTCGCACGTGCCGTGGGCGGCATCGCCAACGGCGGCGTGATGATGACCCCGCACTTCTATAAGTCCAGCAAAGGCGACGAGAAGGACTGGGGCGAAGGCGAGCGCGCGATTTCGGAGGACGCCGCATCCCAGGTGACATCGTGCATGCAGACGGTCGTGTCCGAGGGAACGGGCGTTGGCGGCGCGGTTGACGGCTATGACGTGGCGGGTAAGACCGGTACGGCCGAACGAGCCGACGAGAACGGCGGCTACCTCAAGGAGAACTACATGTCGTCCTTTATGGGCTTTGCACCGGCACAATCGCCCAAGGTGCTGTGCTATATCACGCTCGACGGAACGCCGAGCGGCTCGGATGCCGCCGCGGTGCCATTCCAGTCCATTATGGCCAACGCGCTCGACGTGCTGGGTATCCCGCGCACGAAGTAGGGGGTTACAATCTTGAGCGTGGTCTGCCGTTTGATCTGAAGGGTGTTCACATGCCCTGCACCACGCGCGCATGGCACTGGGATACAATACGCCGATAGCATTATTAGGTTTACAGGGGAGCTGCAATGATAGAGATCGCCGTCAACAACCTCGCGGCCGCAACAGGGGCCCGAACCGTGACGGGAGAAGCCGATCGGGTATGCCGCGGGTGCGTTATCGACTCGCGCCAGGTCGAGGAAGGGACGATTTTCGTCGCCTTTCCCGGTGAAAACGTCGACGGCAATGATTTTGCTTCCCGTGCCGTCCAGTCGGGTGCCGGCGCCGTCGTGATGACGCGTGAGCCCGAGGCCGAGCTGGTCTCGCTGGCGCAGGACAAGGGGTGCGCCATCCTGCTGACCGATGATCCCGAGGAGTTTCTGCTGCGTTTGGCGCACACGTATCGCCTGGAGCTTGGCTGCCTGGTCGTTGGCATTACCGGTTCCATCGGCAAGACGACGACCAAGGACGTGCTCGCCGCCGTGCTCGCCAAGCGCTATCGTGTCTGGGCCACCAAGGGCAATTTCAATAACCTGATCGGCATGCCGCTCACGGTGCTTTCCGCTCCGGCCGATACCGAGGTCCTGGTGCTCGAGATGGGCATGAACCATTTCCACGAGATCGAGCGCCTGTCCCAGTCCGCCAATCCCAACCTTGCCATCGTGAGCAAGATCGGCACCTCTCACATCGGCATTTTGGGCAGCCGCGAGAACATCGCCCGCGCTAAGGCCGAGATTGTCCAGGGTATGTGCGCCGCCGGCGATTATTTGCCGCTGCTGGTTTTGGGCGGCGAGGACGACTTTGCGCCGTTCATTCGCGATACGTTCGCCCAGCCTGCTGGTATCGACGTGATGCTGGCCGGCGTCTCGGACGATGATGAGGTCCGTGCCCGCGACATTCGTGTTGATGACGAGGGCCGTCCGGTCTTTACGCTCGATTTTGGCCAGGGTGAGACGATCGATACCATGCTTGCCATCCCCGGCGTGCAGTCCGTTCCAAATGCCGTTAAGGCCGCCGCGGTTGCCTATCGCCTGGGCGTGACGCCCGAGCAGATCGATGCTGCCTTTAGGGGCCTCACGATCACCGGTCACCGCCAGGAGATCAAGCGCGCCAAGAGTGGTGCCCGCGTCATCGACGATTCCTATAACGCCAGTGCCGAATCCATGGCTGCTGGCCTCGATCTGCTGTGCTCGCTTTCGTGCACGGGGTCTCGTATGGCGATCCTGGGCGAGATGGGCGAGATGGGCGATGAGGCTCCTCGCATGCATGAGCTCGTGGGCGCCTGTCTCTTATACA
>UQSC01000164.1 GCA_900543615.1 uncultured Collinsella sp.
CTCGCACGGAGAGCACATTAAGTGCTCTCCGGCTCGTGCGGAACTCGCGATCGACTTCACATGCCGCCGCGTGACCGGGGCGAACGCGAGCCCCAAGGTTTTCAAAAAAGCGGTCGGCGCGCAGTGCGCCGACCGCCGATAAATGGGGTCTGATGATTTTTGCCAGCTAGGGCCTCTTACTCGTCTAGGAGATCTTCTGGCATGTCGTTGCCGTCGCCTAGGTCGACTGGGGCCTCTTCGGTGTCGGCCGCGGCCTCGGTGCCTTCGCCTTCGGACTTCTCTTTGGCGGCCGTCATGCGGGCTACGGCGCAGATGCGGTCGTTATCGTCGACGGTCATCATCTTGACGCCCTGGGTGGCGCGACCGGTTTGGCTGATCTCGTCGGTCTTGACGCGAATGACCGTCGCGCCCTCCGTCACGATGAACAGCTCATGCTGCGGGCCCACCGTCTTCATGGCTGCGAGGTTACCCTTGCGCTCGGTCATCTGGATGGTGTAGACACCCTGACCGCCGCGGTTCTGCTCCGGGTAATCCGAGACCGGCGTGCGTTTGCCGTAGCCGCGCTCGGTAATGACGAACAGGTCGCCGTTACCGTTGGTAATTTCCATGCCAAGAACGCTCACGCCTTCCTTCATGCCAATGCCGCGGACGCCGCTGGTATCGCGACCGGTGGCGCGCACCTGGTCCTCGGGGAACATAATCGCCTTGCCCGCGGTGGTTGCCATGATGATCTTGTCACCCTCGCGCACGCGACGTACAGCGAGCAGCGCGTCGTCGTCCCTCAGGTTGATGGCGATCAGGCCATCGCGGCGGCTACGGTCGTAGGCGCTCATCACGGTCTTCTTGACCATGCCGCTCTTGGTGGCAAACATCAGGTACTCGTCAGCGGGGAACTCGCGGCAGCTGATGACGCTCGCGATCTTCTCGCCCTCCTCGAAGGGCAGCAGGTTGACGATCGCGGTGCCGCGCGCCTGGCGCGTGCCAACCGGCAGCTCGTGCACCTTCAGGCGATAGACTTTGCCCTTGCTCGAGAAGAACAGCACGTACTCGTGCGTGGACGCGATAAACATCTCGTCGATAACGTCGTCCTCTTTGAGGTTGACGCCCGACACGCCCTTGCCGCCGCGCTTTTGGGCGCGATAGGCGGCCACCGGGATGCGCTTGACGTAGCCGGTGTGGGTGATGGTCACGACCATGTCCTCGTCGGCAATCAGATCTTCGACGTCCAGGTCCTTCTCGACATGGCTGATCTCGGTGCGGCGCTTGTCGCCGAACTTCTTGGAAATCTCGCGCATCTCTTCCTTGATGACGCCCAGGATTTTCTCCTCGTGCGCCAACAGGTCCTCGTAGTAGGCGATAGCACGGCGCAAGCCGTCCAGCTCTTCCTGAATCTTGTCGCGCTCCAGGCCGGTCAGGCGGCGCAGCTTCATCTCGAGGATGGCCGTAGTCTGCTCGGGCGTAAAGCCAAAGCGCTCGATCAGGCGACTGCTGGCCTCGGAATCGGTCTGCGAGGAGCGGATGATGCTGATGACCTCGTCGATATGGTCGAGAGCCATCAGGTAGCCCTCGAGGATATGGGCACGCGCCTGGGCCTTCTTGAGGTCAAAGCGGGTGCGGCGGGTGACGACGTCGACCTGGTGGTCGATGTAGTGTTGCAGCATCTCGCGCAGGCTCAGGCATTTGGGCACGCCGTTGACAAGCGCCAGGTTGTTGGCACCAAAGGTCGTCTGCAGCGAGGTGTACTTGTACAGGTTGTTGAGCACGACCTGCGGAATGACGCCCTTCTTGAGCTCGATGACCAGACGGATGCCCTTCTGGTTGGACTCGTCGCGCATGTCCGAGATGCCCTCGATGCGCTTGTCGTTGACGAGCTGGGCGATCTTCTCCTGCAGGGTGCCCTTGTTGACCATGTAGGGGATCTCGGTAAAGACCAGGCGGCTGCGACCGGTCTTGGTGGATTCCACGTGAGCCTTGGCGCGCACGGTGATGGAGCCGCGGCCGGTCTCGTAGCTCTGCTTAATGCCGGCACTGCCCATGATCTGTCTCTTATACACATCTCCGAGCCCACGAGACCGAGGCTGATCT
>UQSC01000165.1 GCA_900543615.1 uncultured Collinsella sp.
GTGGGCTCGGAGATGTGTATAAGAGACAGACATGCTGGCGTGCGTGGGTGATGAGCTGGCCCAGCTTATGGCCGATGCCGCGCGCATGATGGGCATGGACGAGGACCGCATCCAGGTGTTCTCCGATTATCAGCAGGTGCTCGACCGCATGGGCGGCGCGCTTGAAAAACATGATGTTGTACTGGTCAAGGGTTCCCGCTTTGTTGAGCTCGACCGCTTTGTGGAAGGTGTGTGCTAGCCCATGTTCGGCAATCCCTCGTATCCAACGTATCAGGCTTTTTTGGGGCTTGGCATCGCCGCCGCCATTGCGCTGCTTCTCATGCCGTGGTGGATCAAGCTGCTCAAGGTCGAGGGTATCGGCCAGCAGGTTCGTGCCGACGGCCCCAAGCGTCATTTGGCTAAGCAGGGAACGCCCACCATGGGTGGCGTTGTCATCCTCGTCGCGATCTCGCTGACCTGCCTGCTGATGGGCAAGCTCACCACCGAGCTCGTGCTCGTGCTGCTCGCCACGCTGGCGACCGGCGTGCTGGGCCTGATCGACGACCTGACCTCCGTTACGCATGGGCGCTCTCTCGGTCTGACGCCCCATGCCAAGATGATCGGCCTAACCATTATCTGTGTCACCTTTACGGTGCTTGCCGTCAACTGGTGCGGCGTTGCCCCCGAGATTCGTTTTCCCGGCGGCCTGACGATTGGCCTCGGTGTTCTTTCGACCACCATCTGCGGCCTTTCGTTCCCGTGGCTCTACATTGTCTTTTGCTGGCTGATGATCGCCGGTCTTTCTAATGCCGTGAACCTGACCGATGGCCTTGACGGTCTTGCTGGCGGCACCTCCATGATCGCCATGCTCGCCATGGCTGCGATGGCGTTTTTGCACGGAGACGTGAACCTGTCCATCTTCTGCACCGCGTGTGCCGGTGCCTGCTTGGGCTTTCTGTGGTTCAACTGCTATCCGGCGAGCATCTTTATGGGCGATACCGGCTCGCTTGCCCTGGGCGCCGCGTTTGCCTGCACGTCCATCATGACCAACACCGAGGTCGTCTCCCTCATCATCGGCGGCCTGTTTATCGTTGAGACCCTGTCGGTCATGATTCAGGTTGTCTACTTCCACTTTACGCACAAGCGCGTCTTCCTTATGGCGCCCATCCATCATCATTTCGAAAAGAAGGGCTGGGCCGAGACCAAGGTCGTCATCCGTTTTTGGATTATCGCTGCGGCCTTTGGTGCCGTTGGCCTTGCTCTGTTCTTCCAGTTGGGATAGTGGTCTTTCATGCCTCTTGCTGATGTCTTTAGCCTGCTCGTTTTGGGTCAGGGCAAATCCGGTCTCGATGTCGCCCGCTGGGCGCTGGCACATCCCGAGCGCGTAAGCGCCGTTACCGTGTATGGCGGCGGCACCTCTGAGCCCAATGACGCTACGCGTGCGCTCGAGGCTGCTGGTGCGTCGTTTGTCTATGGGACCGAACAGGTCGAGGGTGCCTATGACGTGTGCGTGACATGCCCGGGCATCTCGGAGTTCTCGACTTTCTTTAAGGCCGGGCGTGAGCATGCCGCTCAGATTATGGGTGAGCCCGAGTTTGCCTATCGCCTGTCTCCCCAAAATTGGATCGCCGTCACGGGCACCAACGGCAAGACAACTACCACGTCGCTGACCGATTATCTGCTCAAGGCCGCCGGTGAAGCCAGCGTGGCCGTCGGCAATATCGGTGAGCCGCCGGTGAACGAGATCGACGGCCGCGCACACAATGAGTGGTTTGTGGCCGAGCTGTCGAGTTATCAGATTGCGACGACCGCCGAGCTTCATCCTCGCGTGGCGGTGCTGCTCAACATCACGCCCGACCACCTGGGCTGGCACAAGAGCCACAAGAACTATGCGCTCGCCAAGATCAAGTTGTTCGAGAATATGGTCGACGACGACCTCGTGGTTATCGACGTTGAGGATGCCGGCATCCATGAGTTCGATGAGTACATCTACACACCGGGTCGCCGCATCTGCAAGGTCGCTTTTGACGAGCCCGAGGGTGCAGACGCCGCCTTTGTGCGCGATGGCAAGATGGTCGTGCGCCTGAAGGGCGTCGAGACTC
>UQSC01000166.1 GCA_900543615.1 uncultured Collinsella sp.
CTGCGATATCCTGGCGCGTCTCGAGCTCCTCGGCCTGATCGACAATGCGCTGCTCAAGTTCGGCCAGGTGGGCGCGGGCATCGGCAAGTGCCTTTTTCGCGGCGTTCATCTCGCGCATGGCCGAGGCGCCCTGGGCAATAAAGGTGCCCACGGCGTTCGCGGTGTTCGAGACAGCGGTCCCCAGATCGCGGTTCGCGGCAGGGGAGCGCGAGGCGGTCGGGCGAGCGGTGTCAGCAGCATCCGCATCGGCAGCCTGCGGCGCGGCGATATTGCCGGTACCGCCCTCGACCACAGAAAAGCCCGCTGCGTGCGGATCGACCGCATCGGCGCCAATCGTGGGGTGCTCGAGCTGCAGAAACGAGGGCATGGTGCTGCCCTGGTCGGCAACGGGGGTCTCGCCGGGTACAAAGGTCGAGGCCGCCTCGGCGGCCTCCTCTTCCTCGGCATCAATATCGGCATCGGCCACGGCGTCTTTCATCGCTTTGACGGCATCCATCATGGAGTCCATGACGGCATCGAGCTCTTCTTCCGAAGACACCTCGATGGGGCCCGCTGCTTGCGGGGCGGGGTCCGTGTCAGGTTCGGCATCGCTCGGCTCCGGCTGCTCGCTTTCATCATGCTCGACAGTATCGTCTGTGTCTGTTGCCTTATCCGCACCGGCGTGCGCATCTGCGGTGGCGGGCGCATCGGTGGAGGCGTCGACGCAGGTAGGAGTATCGCAGTCGTCGACGGCGTCTTCGGAATGATCAATATGCTGCTGAGTCTGGGGGTCCAGCTCGTCTGTCATAGGCATGTGCTCCTCATCGTTGTTTGTCACCCTATGATAAAGTCTCGCGCCGACATCCCACGCGCTGCAGCAAAGTTTCAAAACGTGTTCGATGGCTCGATCTGATAACGATAACTCGGCCGCTTTATCCAGTTTGTACTTGACAATCCCTTCGCCGAACGACGTGGTGCCGTTCGCCTACCGCGGTCTTTTATTTTCGCTTGAACACGCTAAAGTTGCATCTCAGCTTTTGGCGCGTGAAGTTGGATACGCGCAGTCGGCGGGCGTGCCCGTCGCGATTTGAAAGGACTTTGTATGGGACTTTTCACTGGTAAGACCGTGATCGTCACCGGCGGCGGCAAGGCCACGCTTAAGGACGGTTCCGCTGGCTCCATCGGCTACGGCATCGATATCGCATTTGCCAAGGAGGGCGCGAACCTCGTCATCACCGGCCGCAACGTCGCCAAGCTCGAGGCCGCCAAGGAGTCTCTCGAGGCCGAGTACGGTGTCAAGGTTCTGCCTGTTCAGGCCGATGTCTCGGCTGGCCAGGATAACGAGGCCGTTGTCCAGAACGTCATCGACAAGGCCATTGAGGAGTTCGGCCGCATCGACGCCGTCGTCAACAATGCTCAGGCCAGCGCCTCGGGTGTGACCATCGCCGATCACACCATGGATCAGTTTAACCTGGCCATTTACTCCGGTCTGTATGCTACCTATCTGTACATGCAGAAGGCCTATCCGCACCTGAAGGAGACCAAGGGCTCCGTGGTCAACTTTGCCTCGGGCGCCGGCCTGTTTGGCAACTATGGCCAGTGCAGCTATGCTGCCGCCAAGGAGGGCATCCGCGGCCTGACCCGCGTTGCCGCCAACGAGTGGGGCAAGGACGGCATCAACGTCAATATCGTTTGCCCGCTTGCTTGGACCGCTGCGCTCGAGAACTTCCAGGATGCTTACCCCGAGGCTTTCAAGGCCAACGTCCACATGCCGCCGGCAGGCCACTACGGCGACGTCGAGAAGGAGATCGGCCGCGTGGTCGTTCAGCTCTGCGGTCCCGACTTTAAGTACATGAACGGCGAGACCGTCACCCTCGAGGGTGGCATGGGCCAGCGTCCTTAGGGGTTACGCGGTTTTACCAAACCGCGTAACGGCTCGACGCTGCGCGGTCACCAGAGCGACAACTTGTCATTCAAAGAGGGCGGCATGACCAGAAGGTCTATGCCGTCCTCTTTTCATGCCAATTTGTTCGCTCTG
>UQSC01000167.1 GCA_900543615.1 uncultured Collinsella sp.
CGTAGGCCAGTGCGGCTGCGGTCGGCTCGTTGATGATACGCAGGACGTTCAGGCCGGCGATCTTGCCGGCGTCCTTGGTGGCCTGACGCTGGGCGTCGTTGAAGTAGGCCGGGACGGTGATGACGGCGTCGGTGACGGTCTCGCCCAGATACTTCTCGGCGTCGGCCTTCATCTTCGCGAGCGTCATGGCGCTCACCTGCTCGGCGGTGTAATCCTTGCCCTCGATATCGACGACGGCACGGCCGCCCTGGCCCTCCTTGACCTCGTACGGCACAGTCTTGATCTCGGAGGTGCACTCGGAGTACTTGCGGCCCATGAAACGCTTGATGGAGAACACGGTGTTCTTGGGGTTGGTGACAGCCTGGTTCTTAGCGGCCTTACCCACGACGCGGTCGCCGTCAGCACGGAAGCCGACAACGGACGGGGTGGTGCGGTCGCCCTCGGCGTTCACGATAATGGTCGGAGAACCGCCCTCGAGAACGGCCATTGCGGAGTTAGTAGTACCAAGGTCGATACCAAGAATCTTACTCATTAGAAATTCCCTCTCTCTTTTGCGTTCGCGCCGCCTCGACGATCTGTCGCGCGGCGCTTCGGCTTGTCTTTCAGGATGTAGTGTATCCCCTTATGGGCCGGAATATACAAAATCTAAGTCAATTCATATAAGATTTCTTATCTCTGAGAGTTTAGGTTCTCAAATGAGCAGGTAGATACACTGTTTGAGTTCTCGGCAGATCTATTGAGATCTATGTAGAGATGGCTGAGGTTTGCGTCCGGGGCTGCCTGGGGCTGCCTTGCGGAAAGCTCGTCCCGGTTTGAGCGTGGATTCCGGGACGCAGCTTCCGCCGGGCGGTCCAACCGGAAACTGGGGCCCGTTTTTCGACAAAATAATGGGATGCCCTTTCCGCAAGCACGCTCAATCGCCCTATATTTCAAGTCACCTATAGCTAACATTTGCGCAGCTCAACGGCCTCACCTGCATGTTTTTTAGTAAGCCGTGGCATACTCGGCGAACGGTATGAAGATGCCGGTCAGAGGGTATTGCAAACGGTCGCTCCCGTGGTATGTTTTTGCCCGAATCAAACCGACGCGCATTACCTGTAGCGTCGGTCAACAGAGAGGAAACTACCATGGCTCATCCCGTAATTGATGCCGACGAGTGCATCGCTTGTGGCGTTTGCGTCGACTCCTGCCCCGCTGGCGTTCTGGAGCTCCAGGACGTCGCTACCGTCGCTGACGAGGATTCCTGCGTCGCCTGTGGCGCTTGCCAGGACGCTTGCCCCGCCGGCGCGATCACCGAGATCGTCGAGGAGTAACAACTCCCCCACCTGCACACTCAAAAGTACACCGTGCACAAAAAAGGAGGCCTCCGCATCGCCGCGGAGGCCTCCTTTTTGTTTGTGCGGATAACTAAATATGGCACCGCTGCAGATTGCCGCTTAGGGGCGTTTGCAGCGTCGGCTAAGAGAGATCGTCCTCGTAAGGCATCAGGTCTGCTAGGTAGCCTTTTTCCTTGAGCATCGCCTCGATCTCGTCGAGGGTCTGTTCGTCCTCCGCCGCAATGCGATGGAAGTGATAGCCACTCGTCACCGTAAGCAGCGGAAAGCTCTTGCCGCTCTCGATATCGCGCAGATAGCGCTCGACATCGCGGCGGTTGCGGATGTCCAGGTCGGCCGTGATCTTGCCGTACACACGATGGTTGACGATCACGTTGAGCACGGCGCCACCCGCATCGACGATACTCGTAAGCTCGTCGCCCGCCTGCTCCACGCTGTGGCGAACCTTGACCAAGCGCGTAGGCACGGCGGGGCTGCTGGGGGCTTCCTGCAGCACGTAGCCGCGGTTGGTCGCCACGATATCGTGCCCATCGGCGCGCAGCAGGGCGATGTCCTGCACCACGATCTGGCGGCTCACACCCACCTCGCGGGCAAGCGCGCTGCCCGATACGGGCCCCTTGGCCCCCTCGCTGTCTCTTATACACATCTGACGCTGCCGACGAATAGCC